>CAZLNO010000008.1:0-62310 GCA_964561005.1 uncultured Rhodovibrionaceae bacterium
CACCGGATTGGCGCACATGGGCGAGGCGGTGGAGAAGGTCGCCAACGGAGTCTGAGTTCGCTGCGCCGTCCGCTGCGCCGCGGCCCTATCCGCGCGCGTTCCCTATCCGCGCGCGTCGAAGAAGATGATCTCCCACAGCCCCGCCGTCTCGTCGTGGCGCAGGATGTACAGCGCGCCGTCGTCGCCGCGCAGCTTGAAGTAGCGGTGGTCCGGCCCATACCAGCGGTCGAGGATGTCCACCACGCCGACGGGCCGGCCACCCAGGGAAAAGCTGCGCGGCTCCTCTTCGCCGCGATGGCCGGCATAACAGGCGACCTGGACCTCGAACGCGGGCATGCCCTTACCCTGCCGCCTTGAGCACTTTCTTCAGCGAGGTCGCCGGGTCGGCCAGCGCGTCTGGATCGGGGCGGACGCCCAGCTCGATCAGCTTGCGCGCCGGGCCGACGTCGCGCGCGTTGTTGACGGCGTTGGCGCCCACGACGCGCCCGTCGTGCAGATAGAACAGCGTGAAGCCGCCGCCCGCCTCCGCCTCGCCGCGCCACACCAGCCGGTCCCAGGACTCCGGCATCCCCACCATCTGCAGGTTCACGTCGTACTGGTCCGACCAGAACCAGGGCACCTGGACGTACTCGCTCGCCTGCCCGGCCATGCCGCGTCCCGCCGCCAGGGCCTGGTTCTGCGCGTTCTGCCAGGACTCCAGCCGCAGTTCGCGACCCAGGATCGGATTGGGGTGGCGGGTCACGTCGCCGGCGGCGAAGATGGCCGCGTCGCTGGTCCGGCCCTGGCGATCCACGACGATGCCGTCGTTGACCGTCAACCCGGCGGTTTCCGCCAGCTCCACGTTCGGCCGCACGCCGACGCCGACCACCGCCAGGTCCGCCGGATAGCGCGTGCCGTCGGCCGTGGTCACCGCTTCCAGCGCATCCGTGCCCTCGAAGCCCGCCACCTGGGCGCCGGTCACGACCGCGACCCCGTGCCGGCGGTGCAGCTCGGCGTACCACGCGCCCAGCGGCCGCGCCACCTGCCGGCTCATCACGCTGTCCGCCGCCTCCAGCACGGTGACCCGGCAGTCGCGCTTGCGCGCCGCGGCGGCCACCTCCAGCCCGATGTAGCCGCCGCCCACCAGCACCACCCTGGCGCCCGGACGCAGGGCCGCGGCGATGGCCGCGCAGTCGTCCAGGTCCCGCAGATAGGCGACCCCCGGCAGCGCCGCCCCGGGCAGCGACAGCCGCCGCACCCGCGCCCCCGTGGCCAGCAGCAGCCTGTCGTAGGGCAGCGCCGGGCCGTCGGCCAGCTCCAGCCGGCCCTGCCGGCGATCGATCGACGTCGCCCGCACGCCGCTGCGCAGCTCGACGCCGCGCGACTCGTAATAATCGGGGTCGCGCAGGTAGACGACCTCGGCCCCGGCCTCGCCGGTGAGCACCTGCTTGGACAGCGGCGGGCGCTCGTAGGGGCGGCGCGGCTCCGCCGCCACCAGCATCAGCCGACCCGCGAATCCGGCGTCCCGCACGGCCTCGGCGGCGCGCCCGCCGGCCTGGCCGCCCCCCACGATCACGAAGGTCTCGCCCTGGCTCATCGCCGTCCCTCTTACGCCGGCCGCCGGCGGCTCACGCCTTCGGCAAGCCGACGTAGACCTGATCGCCCTCGACCTTCACGGGGTAGCTGGCCACGTCGTCCTCGGCCGGCAGCGCGGTGCACTTCCCGGTCTTGAGCTCGAAGCGCGCCTGGTGCAGCGGGCACTCGATCTCGCCGTCCTCGACGAAGCCCTCGGACAACAGGGCGAACTCGTGCGTGCAGACGTCGTTGATGGCGTAAATCTCGTCCTCGAGCCGCACCACGCACACGAGGGTGTCGCCCACGCGCGCGTGCTCGGGCTCCTCGTCCTCCAGCTCGCTCAGCTTGACCACGGGATGCCATTCCACGTTCTCGGCCGTCATCGCTCTTCCCTACGACTATGGTGGCGCGAATCACTCTCCGGGACCCGGCCGCCCCCTGGATCGGGGACGGCGCCGGCGCCGTCCGCGCCGGGCTGTCTAGCATCCCTGCCCGGCCCGCGCCATCGCCGCCCCGCGACACGATCCGCCCGGGTGCGACATACCTGGGCGCAGCCCTCCCGGCGGCCACAAGAAAGCGGCTGGAATTCGCCGGCAACCTACCATATCTTGAAATCCGCTGGGAGGAGACCACCTTCAAGGCGCAGGATTCATAAAATGCAAACCAAGGCTGGGGCGAAACTGCGTGGGGCTTGCGAGCGCACTTGAAGGCATCCCAGGATGGGCCAACATAGCGTGTAACGTGACAAGTTGCGGGTCCGGGCCCTCCACCGCAACGCCTGCACCCAAGGCCGTGAGAGCGGCGAAGTCAGAGGAACCATGCTGGAACTTTCGAAAGCCACCACGCGTTATCCTGTCCTGCCGCTGCGCGACATCGTGGTCTTCCCCCACATGATCGTGCCGCTGTTCGTGGGGCGCGAGAAGTCGGTCAACGCCCTGGAAGAGGTGCGCAAGGACGACAAGCAGATCCTGCTGGTCGCGCAGAAGGATGCGCAGCAGGAGGACCCGCAGCCCGGCGACCTCTATCAGGTGGGTACGCTCGCCAGCATCCTGCAGCTCCTGAAGCTGCCCGACAGCACCATCAAGGTGCTGGTCGAGGGGGGTCAGCGCGCGCGCATCCGCGAGTTCACCGAGAACGACAGCTTCGTCGAGGCCGAGGCCGACCTGGTTGCCGAGCAGACCGGCGACGAGCGCGAGCTGGACGCCCTGCTCCGCACGGTGGTCTCGCAGTTCGAACAGTACATCAAGCTGAACAAGAAGATCCCGCCGGAGGTGCTGAACACCGTCAGCCAGATCGAGGACCCCAGCAAGCTGGCCGACACCGTGGCCTCCCACCTGTCGCTGAAGATCGCCGACAAGCAGCAGATCCTGGAGGCCGAGTCGGTGGCCGAGCGGCTGGAGCGGGTCTACAGCTTCATCGAGGGCGAGATCGGCGGCCTCGAGGCGGAGAAGCGCGTGCGCAACCGCGTCAAGAAGCAGATGGAGAAGACCCAGCGGGAGTACTACCTCAACGAGCAGCTCAAGGCGATCCGCAAGGAACTCGGCGAAGGCGAGGAGGGCCAGGACGAGCTGCAGGAGCTGGAAGACCGGATCAAGAAGACCAAGCTGACCAAGGAGGCCCGCGAGAAGGCCAACAACGAGCTGAAGAAGCTCAAGAACATGAGCCCGATGTCGGCCGAATCCACGGTGGTGCGCAACTACCTCGACTGGCTGCTGTCGGTGCCGTGGAAGAAGCGCAGCAAGGTCAAGAACGACATCGAGTGGGCGCGCGAGGTGCTGGACGCCGACCACTACGGCCTGACCAAGGTGAAGGAGCGAATCCTGGAGTACCTCGCCGTGCAGCAGCGCATGGGCAAGGTGAAGGGGCCGATCCTCTGCCTGGTGGGCCCGCCGGGCGTGGGCAAGACCTCGCTGGGCAAGTCGATCGCCCGCGCCACCAACCGCGAGTTCGTGCGCCAGTCCCTGGGCGGCGTGCGCGACGAGGCGGAGATGCGCGGCCACCGGCGGACCTACATCGGCTCGATGCCCGGCAAGGTCATCCAGGGCATGAAGAAGGCCGGCACGAAGAACCCGCTGTTCCTGCTGGACGAGGTTGACAAGCTGGGCGCCGACTGGCGCGGCGACCCCTCCTCGGCCCTGCTGGAGATCCTGGACCCGGAGCAGAACAGCACCTTCGTGGACCACTACCTGGACGTCGAGTACGACCTGTCGGAGGTGATGTTCATCACCACGGCCAACACGCTCGACATGCCGCAGCCGCTGATGGACCGCATGGAGATCATCCGCATCCCCGGCTACACCGAGGATGAGAAGGTGGAGATCGCCAAGCGCCACCTGATCTCCAAGCAGCGCAAGGAGAACGGCCTGAAGGAAGAGGAGTGGTCGATCTCCGACGGCGCTCTGCGCGAGCTGATCCGGCGCTACACCCGCGAGGCCGGGGTGCGCAGCCTGGAGCGCGAGATCGGCAACCTGGCCCGCAAGGCGGTCAAGGAGATCGCGCTGGGCAAGGCCGACCAGGTGCACGTGACCCGGCAGAATCTCTCGAAATACGCCGGCGTGCCGCGCTACCGCTTCGGCCAGGCGGAGAAGGAGGACCTGATCGGCGTGGCCACCGGCCTGGCCTGGACCGAGGTCGGCGGCGAGCTGCTGTCGATCGAGGCGGTGACCGTCCCCGGCGAGGGCAAGGTGACCTCCACGGGCAAGCTGGGCGAGGTGATGAAGGAGTCCATCCAGGCCTCGGAGTACTTCATCAAGAGCCGGTCGCACGAGTTCGGCATCCGGCCCAGCCTGCTGAAGAAAAAGGCCCTGCACGTCCACGTGCCCGAAGGCGCCACGCCGAAGGACGGTCCCTCCGCGGGTATCGCGATGGTGACCGCCATCGTCTCCGCCCTGACCGGCGTGCCGGTGCGTTGCGATCTGGCCATGACCGGCGAGATCACCCTGCGCGGCCGGGTGCTGGCGATCGGCGGCCTGAAGGAGAAGCTGCTGGCCGCTCTGCGGGGCGGACTGAAGACGGTCCTGATTCCGAAGGAGAACGAGAAGGATCTGGCCGACATTCCGAACAACGTGAAGAAGAGCCTCGAAATCATTCCCGTGGAGACGGTGGACGAGGTGCTGGAAAAGGCCCTGGTCACCAAACCGACCCCGGTGGAGCCGGAACCCGAGGACGTCGAGCAACTGCCGCAGCCGCAGCCCTCCGACCAGCGCAGCGGCCTGACGCGGCACTGATCGGCGGCGGCTCGAACGGCGTCTGAAATCACGCGCATCGCGGGGCGCAGGTTCCAACCTGCGCCCCGAATGTTTCCAGCCCTCCGCCTGGGCCGGACCCCCATCCTGGCCTTCCCCCGCAAGCGGGGGAAGGGACGAGCCACGGCCCTTCGTACAGCGTGCCTTCCCCCACTGGGGGAAGGCCAGGATGGGGGCGCGCGCCGGACGACGCACTGGAGGGGTCGCATCAATGTTCTTGATATGTTCTAGCCGTGGTGGTACGATGGTGTGTGGCTCTTGGACATTGTGGAATGCGGTGAATCGGTTGACGGGCGGAAGGGCGCGGCTGCGTGCAGGCGTCAACATTCGTCAACATCGAGGCGCTGAAAGGCGCGGGAAACCGCGGTTCCCGGATGTAGACGCACGTGCGCGGCGGCGTTGACGGGCCCTTGCCCGGGTCAGCTTGCGTGTGCAAATCCGGATCGGCGGCCGGTAGGGCAGGCTTCAGCCTGCCATCGCACGAATGCCGCACGCGGCACGCTGAAGCATGCCCTAGATGACGACGGCTGGCCGCAAGCCGCTGCGTCGGCCGGGCCGCCCGCCTCTAGATCACCGTCAGCATCGTCGCCACCAGCGGATGGCGCACGATGTCGTCGTCGTCCAGGCGAATACTGGCCACGTCCTCCAGCGTCTCCAGCCGCGCGGCGATCTGCGCGAGCCCCGACATGCCCTCCAGCAGGTCGCTCTGCTCCGGGTCGCCGGTCAGCACCATCGTCGACTGCCAGCCCAGGCGGGTCAGCAGCATCTTGATCTGCCCGTAGGTGCAGTTCTGCGCCTCGTCGATGACGATGAAGGCGTTGTTCAGCGTGCGTCCGCGCATGAAGGCGATCGGCGCGATCTCGATGGTGCCCTCGCCGAGAAGCTGCTTCACCCGCTTGCCGCCGCCCAGGCGCTCGGTCAGCGCGTCGTAGAGCGGCCGCAGGTAGGGGGCCAGCTTGCTCTCCACGCCGCCGGGCAGGAAGCCCAGCGTCTCCCCGGCCTCCACCGCCGGACGGGTCAGCACGATTCGCTCGACCGCGCCGGCCTCCAGCGCCTCCACCGCCTTGGCGATGGCGAGGTAGGTCTTGCCGGTGCCCGCCGGCCCCAGCGCGAGAACGAGGTTCCGGCCGTCGATCGCCTCCAGCAGCGCCTGCTGCCCTCCACTCATCGGCCGCACCTTGCGGCGGTAGCGCTGCTCCTGCGACCGATCCTCGTCCAGGGGATGCCAGTCGGCCTCCCGCTGATGGAGCGCACGGACCTTCGACGGGGCGAGGCGACGCTGACGCTTGCCCATGGCAGGCTCCTCTTTGCTGCGGCTGGAGAGACAGGACGCGCGGAGCGCGCGGTCGGTCGAGCGAGCAGACCGCGCGCGAGCCACGGACGGAACCGATGCCCGCGCGGGCCTGAACGGAAGGGGTTTGGCGGGCGTGGCCAGGAGGTTTCCCCCAAGATGCGCGGTGGACTCCCCTCACTCCCTGAGATTAACGCGTCGGCCCCGGTTCACGCCACCATTGTTTGCGTCGTCAACAAAGTTTCACACAACATCTGGTCCCGTCAGGCGGCCTCCGGGGCCTCGAACAGCGCCTCGCCAGCGCTTTCGACCGCCCTCCAGACGTCCGCCTCGCTCAGCCCGTCGCGCTCGCGCAGCAGGACACAGATCGGGTCGATCAGCAGTTCGGCGACCGAGGGTTCGACGCCCCCCTGGTCCCAACGCTCCGGCATGCGTTCCCTCCTTGCTCTTTGCCTGTGTGTTTTTCCAAGCCTCGCCCAGGGAATGCTACGCCGGCCGTGTGACAGCCGCGCGCAATCTCCTTGTCGTTTCCCTGACAACGTGTGGCGGCGCCTACCGGTGTCACTTCCGCGACGCAAGCCTTGAAACAGGGTTGCAAAACGCGGTCGATCGGGGAATCCTCCCCGCCAAAAAGGGGACGGGAAACGCCGACGGGCTTGGCTGCAACCACTTCGAAGGGATGCACGCATGGTCGACGAGGCCGACTTACGGGTCTATGCGCGGGGTTTCCATGGACGCTACCGCGATCTCGCCGTGCCTTACGCGCGCCAGTATGCCGAACAGCTCAAGGCCTGCGGCGACGAGGCCGGGCACGCCGTCTGGCATCGTGTCGCCGACCTGATCGAGTCGGGCGAGGATTTTCTGGACGCCGCCGCCTGAGGCGACGGCCAGGGTTCTGTTCGCGAAGTCGGCGATGGGCGGTCCCGCTGGGGCCGCCTTTTTCATGGACACCAAAGCGCGCGAGGCCTCAGGGCTACGAACCGCGCACGACCAGGACCGGACAGTCCATCCCGTCCAGCAGCTCGGCGAGGTCCACCTCGCCGATGTCGCTGTCGGCGCCGACCACCGCCAGGCCCGGCCCGCTCTCCCGCAGCGCCGCGGCCACCTTGCGCGGGCTCTTGGAGTCGAGGCGCCGCAGATGCACTGGCTGGCCGTGCGCGCGCAGCCAGGTCCGGGCCTGCGCCGCCCGCGCCGAGTACTGCTCGTCGCTGCCGCCGAGCACCGCGACCTCCAGCGGCCGCTCGTGCAGCGCCGCCAGCTCGGCCGCCGCCTCCAGCACCGGCTCGCGGCCGTCGAAGAAGGCAGTGACGCGCTGCGGCGCGGCGCACTCGCCGCCGACCACGAGGACGGAGGCGGCGCATTCCCGCACCGCGCGCCGCGCGGTCCCGCCCAGCCGCGCGCCGCGGCCGCGGTTGCCGCGCCCGAGCACGACCAGCTCCGCCTCCCCGGCGGCTTCCAGGAGCCGCTGCGCCGGCACGCCGCGCGTGGTCTGAAACGTCCAGGCCAGCCGCAGCCGCGCGGCGCGGCTGGCCAGCTCGCCCCGAAGCTCCTGGGCGCGCGCGCGGAAGGCGCGCTCCATCACCTGCGGGTCCAGGCTTTCCCAGCCGCCGCCGTGCAGGCGCAGGACCTTGCTGAACGGCAGGTCGGCGGCGGTCAGGAAGGTGGTGTCCTCGACATAGAGCGCGACCAGCTCCGCCTGCCTCTCGGCGGCCAGGCGCGTCGCGACCTCCAGGAGCTGCGCGCCCAGCTCGCGGCTGTCCAGGGCCACCAGGATGCGTCGGGGCATGGCCTCGCCTCCCTGCCTCAGGATTTCTCGTTGCCGCCGGCGCCCGCGCCGGCCCCGGCCGCGGTCAGGCCGAAGCGCCGCCGCTTCTCCGCCAGGGCATCGAGCTGCGCCTGCACCCGACCGTTGGCGCTGTCGGGCGGATACCGGCCGTCGGAATCCGGCTCGCCCGGCGCCAGCCCGGTGAACAAGGCCAGCGCCTCGTCGACCGTGCGCAGCGGATAGACGGCGAACCGCCCGGCCTCGACCGCGTCGAGCACGCGCTGGTGCAGCATGAGGTGCTTCACGTTCGACTCCGGCACCGCCACGCCCTGCGTGCCCGTGAGCTCGCGCGCCCGGCAGATGTCGAAGAAGCCCTCGATCTTCTCGTTGACACCGCCGATGGCCTGCACCCGACCGTGCTGGTTGACCGAGCCGGTCACCGCCAGATCCTGGCGCAGCGGGAAGCCGCCGATGGACGACAGCAGGGTCAGCAGTTCGGCCAGCGAGGCGCTGTCGCCCTCGACGCCGCCGTAGGACTGCTCGAACACCAGGCTGGCCGCGAGCGACAGCGGCTGCTCGCGGGCGAAGCGGGCGTTCAGGAAGCCGCTCAGGATCAGCACGCCCTTGGAGTGGATCGGGCCGCCCAGCTCCACCTCGCGCTCGATATCGACGACCTTGCCGCCGCCCAGCCCGATCTGCGCGGTCACGCGGGTCGGCCGCCCGAAGGCGTAGCCGCCCAGGCTCAGCACCGTCAGGGCGTTGATCTGGCCGACCTGCTGACCCTCGGTATCGACCAGGATGGTGTCGCGCTCGATCTCCTCCTGCAGGCGCTCGCGCAGCCGCCCCAGCCGGCGCTCCCGCGCGGCGACGGCGGCGTCCACCGCGCCGGCGCCGATCGGGTTCTCGTCGCGGGCGCGGGCCTGGTAGTCGGCCTCGCGCAGCAGGTCGGCCACGCTCTCGACCTCGATGGACAGCTTCTGCTGGTCGCTGGCCAGGCGGGCGGCGTGCTCCATCACCCGCGCCACGCCGTCCGGCGCCAGCGGCGCCAGCTCGTTGCGCCGCGCCAGCGTGGCGATCATCTGGGCGTAGAGCTTGCGGTTGTCCGGCGTCAGGTCGGTGCGCTCCTCGAAGTCCGCCGCGACCTTGAAGAGGCCCTGGAAGTCGGGATCCAGCTCGCTCAGCAGGTAGTACAGCATGCGGTCGCCGATCAGCACGACCTTGAGGTCCAGGGGAATCGGCTCCGGCTCCAGCGACACCGTGGAGAACAGCCCCAGCGCCTGGTAGGCGGGCTCGACGCGGATCTCCCGCGCGCGCAGGCAGCGCTTCAGCGCCTCCCAGGCCATCGGCTTCATCAGCACCTTGCGGACGTCCAGGATAAGGTAGCCGCCGTTGGCCCGGTGCAGCGCGCCGGCGCGGATCAGGTGAAAGTCGGTGGTCAGCGCGCCCATCTCGGCGCGGTGCTCGATGCGGCCGATCAGGCGGTCATAGGACGGCTCGTCCTCGTAGACCACCGGCGCGGCCTCGCACTCGGCGTTGTCCACCAGCAAATTCACGCGGTAGCGCCGCATCAGCGACTCGGCCTGCTGGCTGATCGCCGCGGCCTGGCCGAGCTGCGGGCCGCCCTGCTGCTCCTGCTGGGCGGAGGCCATGATGGTGTCGACGTTCTCCACCACGTCGTCCTTCACGCGGTCCAGGTGCGCCTGCACATTTCGCAGGGGATCGTACTTGCGCTTCAGGCCCTCGATCAGGTGGCCCACCGCGTAGGAGGCGGTTTCCTCGTTCAGCTTGCGCACCTTCTCGCGGGTCTGCTTGACCCAGTCCGGCATCTGCTGCAGGGCCTCCTGCAGGCGGTTCTGCAGATCCTCGATGTCCTCGCGGATGCGCTTCTGCTCATCATCGGGAAGCTGATGGAATTCCTGGCCGGACATCACCTCGCCCTCGCGCACCGGGGCGAAGGCGAAGCCGGCGGGCGTGCGCTGCAGCGTGATGTCGCGCTGCTCGGCCTCCTGCTCGATCTCGGAGACCACGCGCTGCTGCTGGTCCTGCAGCTCCTGCTGGAGCATCTGCCGGCGGGTGCGGTATTCCTCGCTCTCGAAGGCGGCGCGCAGGGCCGGCTGCAGCTCGTTGACCAGGTGGTCGGTGTCGCGCTTGAAGTCGGCGCCGCGCCCGGCCGGCAGCTTCAGCACGACGGGCTTGTGCGGCTCCTGGAAGTTGTTGACGTGGCAGCGGTCCGGCGGCACCTCGCGCCGGGCGGCCTCGTCCGCCAGGTGGTGGCGCACGACCTGGTGCTTGTGCAGGCCCTGCGGACCCAGCGCGAAGATGTTGTAGCCGGGCCGGTCCATGCCGATGCCGAAGCGGATCGCCTCGACCGCGCGCTCCTGGCCGATCATGCCGGCGAGGTCCGCCAGCTCCTCGGTGCTGGCGGAGACGCCGAGATCGTCCGCCGGGCAGCGCCACCGCAAGGCCTCGCGCGACAAGGGTTCGACGGTCATGCCACCTCCTGCTGGTCACCGGGTCCATCTGCGCCTGTAATTTACGTCGCGCGCCCCGATCGGGTTCTCCGTCATCTTGCCACGCCCCGCGGAATCTGCGACAGCCCCCGCCCATGAAAGCGCGCCGCTCCCGCCCGTCTCCCGCCAAGACCCGCGCCCGCGCGCAGCGCCGCGGTGACGGCGATGCCCGGCCCGCACCCTCGGCGCCGCCGCCGGCGTGGCTGCTGCGCTGCGCGCCGGGGCTGGCGCAGGTGCTGCGGTCCGAGCTCCGTCACGCCAGGCTGCTGCCGCGCGGCGGGCGCGCCGAAGTGCTGTGGCAGCGCAACCACGACCTGCTGTTCCTGCCGCGGCTGGCCCGCGTGCCGGGCACGGACGAGCTGCGGATCGCCGAGGACATCTTCCGCTGCCTGATCTACGGCCGCTACAAGATCTCGGACAGCCAGCTCGATCGCCTGGCCGGGCAGCTTCGCGCCCAGGGCCGGCGCTGGCGCCTCGTGGTCACCGCGGAGGGCCGCCACTTCAACCGGCACGACCTGGCGCGCTGGCTCGCCAAGGCGCTGGGCGACCGTGGCCTGCGCGTCGACGAGGCGCAGGAGCGGGCGGTCTTCGTGTTCTGCGTCGATCAGGCCTATTACGTCGCCGTCCAGCAGCGAGCGGCGCGGGAGGTCGCGGGGCGCGCCGCCCGCCGCGCCGAACGCGAGGGCAGCCTGCCGCCCGGCATCGCGGCGGCCATGGCCTTCCTCGGGCGCGCCGGGTCGGAGGACGTCATTCTGGACCCGGTCTGCGGCAGCGGGACCCTGCTGGCGGAGGCGCAGGCCTATGCGCCAGGGGCTCGACTGCTCGGCCTCGACACGGACGCGAAGGCGGTGAAGGCTGCCCGGCAGAACCTCGCCGAGGCGGCCGAGGTCCAAATCGACCAGGGCGACGCCCGCGACACCGGACTTCCCGCGGGCACGGTCACGCTGGTCCTGGGCAACCTGCCCTTCGGCAAGCAGTACGGCGACCCGGTGGAGAACCGCGTCCTCTACGGCGCGCTGCTTGAAGAGATGCGGCGCCTCGCGGCGGCGTCGGGCTGGCGGGCGGTGCTGCTGGCGGCCGACGAGGCGCTGCTGGCCGAGGCGGCGCAGGACCAGGGGCTGGGAGTCGATCGCCGCGTGCCCGTCCGCGTGCGCGGCGAGGCCGCGGCGATCCTCGTGCTGAGCCGGGGCTGAGCCCGCCCGGGGCGGGCGGCGTCTCCCCGCGTGGTCAGCGCACCAGCTCGACGGACTTGATCTCGATGGGCTCGACCCCGGTGCCGCCGCAGTCGTGCTCGAAGTCGGGCGTGCCACCGAGGAACACGCGGTTCGCCACGATCTGCAGGCAGCCGCCAGCGGCGCTGGTGCCGCGGAAGCGGATGCTGCTGCTCGGCATGTAGATGGCGCCGTTGATGACCAGGCCGCTGCCGCCGCCCATGTCGATGCCGCTCTGGGATCCCGCCCGGAGCATGGCGATGCCGCGCGTCGAGCCGGTGGTCGGCGCCGACAGCTCCACGCTGGCGCCGCCGTTGATGTTCACGTCGGGATCATCGATTACCAGGGTGACCCCCTCGCCGCGCACCTCGGCCTGGGCGCCGATGTCCAGGTTGTTCTGCATGACGTAGACGCCGGGCGCCAGATTGACCTCGCCCTTCCACTGGACGTTCTCCGGATAGACGCCGGGCTCCAGGTCGACGGCGTTGTTGGGCCTGGACTCGGCGTCGGCGGTGGGGCTGACCGCCGTCGGCAGGTCGCTGAAGTCGCGCTCGGCATAGGGATCGCGCAGCGTGCGGCCGGTATTGACCTGCGGCGGCTCGGTGGTGTTGACCGTGCCGTGCGCGTCGCTCAGCCCGCCGTTGAGGTGCAGCGAGGCGATCTCGATGTTCGCCGCCGCGCCCTCCACGGCCATCGCCCAGGCGGCCGGCGAGTTGGCCGCGAAGCCGCACTCCGTGGCCTGAACGCTGACGTTGCCGTTGACGGCGATGCCGGCCCCGTTCTCCGCCAGGGACAGCACGCAGGCGGTGGAGGTGGACACCAGCGCGGCCGTGGACTCCGCCGCCACGTCGCCCGTGGAGATGCCGAGCACGGGCGCCAGCGCGAGGGCCACCGGGTTGCCGTTGGTCGCGGAGCGGCGGGCCACCACCCGGACCGACGGCACGCCGTTGCCGTTCAGACCGGGGCGGAATTGGCCGGCGCGAGAATCCCAGCTTCCGATGGTGATATCGTCGGCGTCCACCACCGCGCCGTGCTGCTCGCCCGACATGTTGCGGGCCGCGTAGTCCAGCGCCAGTTGCCGCGCCGCGGCCTCGTCGGGCAGCACGCCCACCGCCGTTCGCGCGGCGATGTCCGCCGTCGCCTGAAGCTGCGCGCGCACCGAATAGAGGTGCGCGGCGTCAAAGGCCACGGCGCCGGCGCCGAAGATCATCGGCATCCCGACCACCACCAGGGGCAGCGCGCCGCCGCGCTGATCCGAAACGCCGCGGCGAAGCCGCCGCACAAGGCGCCCGATCGCAAACTTGGTCGCAGACATGGCCTGTCACTCCGTTCGCATCACCATTTCGACGGTCATCTCCCGGCCGTCGAAGATCCCGAGAATGTCGATGATGGCCGCCGCCTCCATGGGCACGCTGATCTCCACCGTCACGTCGCGGTCCGGCGGCGTCGGCCGCCGCGCCTCGACCTGGAACGGCAGGTTGCCCCACGGTCCCAGGCGCTGATTGGCGAAGGCGGCGCCCTGGTTCTCGCTGAAGCCCTCCACCGCCATGGCGCGGGCGGTCTCGCGCGCGGCGTTGAGCATCGTGCTGTGGACCGAGAACAGCATGCCGAACTGCAGGATTCCCAGCAGAAGGATGATCAGGACGGGGGAAAGGACCGCGAACTCCACCAGCACGCCGCCCCGCTCGTCGCCGCGCAGCGGGCGGAGCCGGCGCGCGATCCCGCGGACTGTGCTGTGACGGCTGTTCGACATCGGTCTCATCTTGCTTCCCAGCAGCGGGACTTTACCGCTTGTTCGTATTTTTGCACCGAAATGGTTAAGATATAGTTTCTAGACTAGTATTCACCGCCATTCAAAAAGAATAGAACAAGTATTGTAAACGCCGAAATCTCTTCGAAAGCACGGACTCATAACCGATAAAAAAATACGCGAAGGCGAACGACGGCATCGGAGCGCAAAGGCGAGCGGTGCCGGGCAGCGGCGCGGGGCTGGCCTACATATCCGAGACAGTCGCCATCACGTCGATGATGGCGGGGCCCAGCAGCACGATGAACAGGGCCGGCAGGATGAAGACGATCATAGGCACCGTCATGATGGCCGGCAGGCGCGCCGCCTTTTCCTCCGCGCGCATCATCCGCTCCTCGCGCATCTCGTGCGCCAGCACCCGCAGGGCCTGCGCCAGCGGCGTGCCGTACTTCTCCGTCTGGAACAGCGTGTTCACCAGCGCCTGCACCGGCCGCAGCGGGACGCGCGAGGCCAGGTTCTCCAGCGCGCGGCGCCGGTCGGGCATGAACCGCAGCTCCAGCAGCGTCAGGTTCAGTTCCTCCGCCAGCGCGCGGCTGGCCGGCGCGATCTCGCGGCTGACGCGGTCGAGCGCCGCGTCCAGGCTCTGCCCTGCCTCCGCGCAGATGACCAGCAGATCCAGCGCGTCGGGCAGGCTCTTGCGGATGCTCTGCTGACGCTGCCTGCTGCGCTGCTTGACCAGCACCTCCGGCGCCCGGCTGGCCGCCAGGCCGGCTGCGGCGATTACCCCCAACTTGGCGGTCAGGCTCAGCGCGTCCGCAACCAGCAGGAACATTCCGGCGGCGGCCAGCCCGGCCATGGCCAGCGGCAGCGCCAGCTTGGCGAAGAGGTAGAGCGTCAGCGCATCGCTGGAACGCCAACCGGCGCCGGCCAGCTTGTCGCGCATCGCCGCGCCCTGCTGGTCGCGGATGACGTTGAGGCGCTGTACCAGCTTGCGCATCAGCGCCATCAGGGAATCGCGCTGCTCCTCCCGCGCCCGGCTGGCGCCGCGCCGCTGCCGGCCGGCCACGGCCTGGATGCGCGCCAGGCGGAGCTGGCGCGCGGAGACCACGAGGCCCGCCGCCAGAACCACGACAAGAGTACTGAGCCCGACGGCAAAGGGCACCACGATGGTGAGATCCGCCAGCATCTCCGTCATATCTCGAACCGCGCCATTTTGAACATGACGAGCGCGCCCACCACCTCGGTGGCGAGGGCGCCGGCCAGGAACCAGTGGCCCTGCGGGTCGAAGAACAGCCGGCCCGCATAGTCGGGGTTGACGAACATCAGGATGGCCACCATCAGGAACGGCAGCGCGCCGACGATGTAGGCGCTGGCGCGCGCTTCCGACGACAGGGCTTTCACCTTCTGCCCCATCTGGTGGCGCTTGCGCAGCAGGGTGGAGAGGTTCACCAGCGTCTCGGTGAGGTTGCCGCCGGTCTCGCGCTGCACGCCGATGCTGATGGCCAGAAAGTTGAACTCGGCGATGTCCAGCCGGCGCGCGGCGTCCCACAGCGCCTGGTCGAGCGTCATGCCGAAGTGCAGGTTGTCCGCGACGCGCTTGAACTCCGCCCCGATCGGCCCGCTGAAGTCGTTGCCGACGGTCGCGATCATCTCGGTGACCGGCAGTCCGGACTTCAGCCCGCGCACCAGCACGTCGATCGCCTCCGGCAGGTCCACGAGGAAGCGCTGCACGCGCCGGCGCGCCAGCATCCCGAAGACCAGGTTGGGCAACAGCCAGCCGGCGGCGAGACCGCCCGCGCCCGCCAGCACCGGGCTCCGCGCGCCGGTCATCACGAACAGCAGGCCGCCGACGATCGTCGCCAGCAGCAGGCAGAGCATCAGGAAGCGGGTCACGCTGATTTCGTAGCCGCTGCGCGCCAGTCGTGCCCGCAGCCCTTCCTGGCGCGGCACCAGGCGGCGCAGCAGACGCTCCAGCCGGGGAAAGCGGCCGCCGGCCTCGCCCCGCCGCACGCTGGCCGGGTCCTTCCGGCCGGGTTGCTTGAGGCGGCGCGCACGGCCGGCCACCGCCGCCAGGCGGGCCCGCCGACGCTTGCCGTCGGCGACCTGCAGCGAGACCGCGCCGGCCGCCGCGGCCAGCAGAAACACGGCCAGGAAAACCCCGAACACCGGGTCGAGAAGGCTCGTCAGCGGCATCCCATCGCCTCCAGCAGCGGCGTCTCCAGGCCGTAGTAGGCGGCCCGCTCGTGAAAGCCCGGACGCAGGCCCGTGGAGCGGAAGCGGCCGCGCAGCTTGTTGTCGCTGCCCTCGCCCTCGTACTCGTAGGCGAAGAGGTCCTGCGTGGTGACGACGTTGCCCTCGGTCCCCAGCACCTCGGTCACCCGCGTCACCCGGCGCATGCCGTCGCGCATGCGGCTGATCTGCACGATCAGCTGAACCGCCTCGGCGATCTGCTGGCGCACGGCCTCGGGCGGCAGTTTGAAGCCGGCCATCGCCACCATGTTCTCCAGGCGGGTCAGCGCCTCGCGCGGGGAGTTGGCGTGCAGCGTCGACATGGAGCCGTCGTGGCCGGTGTTCATCGCCTGCAGCATGTCCAGCGCCTCGGCGCCGCGGACCTCGCCCAGGATGATGCGGTCCGGGCGCATGCGCAGCGCGTTCTTCAGCAGGTCGCGCATGGTGATCTCGCCGTGCCCCTCGACGCTGGGCGGGCGCGTCTCCAGGCGCACGATGTGGGGCTGCTGCAACTGCAGCTCGGCGGCGTCCTCGATGGTGACGATGCGCTCGCCGTGGTCGATCATCCGGCTCATGGCGTTGAGCAGCGTCGTCTTGCCGGAGCCCGTGCCGCCGGAGACGAGGATGTTCAGCCGGCAGCGCGCGGCGATCTTCAGCACGTTGGCCAGCGGCTCGGAGACGTTCTCCTGCCGCGCCATGACCTCCAGGGTGATCTTCTTCTTGGCGAACTTGCGGATGGAGATCGAGGGGCCGTCGATCGCCAGCGGCGGCGCGATGATGTTGACGCGGCTGCCGTCCTGCAGCCGGGCGTCCACCAGCGGCGAGGACTCGTCGATGCGCCGGCCGACGCGGCTGACGATCCGCGTGGCCACGTTCATGACGTGGTCGTTGTCGCGGAACTCGACGTCGGTCAACTCCAGCTTGCCGCCGCGCTCAACGTAGACCTGCTTGGGGCCGTTCACCATGATGTCGGTAACGGCCTCGTCGGCGAGCAGCGGTTCCAGCGGCCCCAACCCCAGCATCTCGTTCAGCAGCAGACGCACGAGCTGGGCCTGCTCGGCGCGGTTCACCTGAATCTTTTGCTCGGCCAGGACCTCGCCCACGATCTGGCCGACCTGGCGCTCCAGCTCTTCCGCCTCCAGGCTGGCGGCCACGGAGACGTCCATGCGCTCCATGACGATGGGCTGGATGCGCGCCTTGGTGGCCAGCAGCCGGCTCCAGCGCGAGCGCCCGCCGGCCTCGCCGCCGTCCGCCTCCAGGTCCTCCCCCGGCGACGCGGGCGGCGCCTCGCCCGGCCGGATGATCCCCGCCGCCTTGTCGGGAGCCGGACCGCCGGCCTCGCTCTGCTGCTCGCGCGCGGCGGCGAGATAGGCGTTCAGCACAACCGTCACCAGGTTGCGCTGCTCCAGCAGGTCGAGCGAGCGCCCATCCTCGCGCAGCACCTGGTCCAGGCAGTCGCCCACTTCCTGCGCCAGGGCGCGGCGCGAACACTGGCCGGCCCGGGCGGGCGGGACGCGCTCGCGCACCCGGCGGGCGACGCGCTCGGCCAGCTCGGCCGCGCCGTTGACGCTCGGCGCGCCGTCCTGGCCGCTGCCTGTGGCAACGCCGTTCGCCGAAGGTGTGTCCGCCGCGTCGCGCACGGGAGCCTCCCGCTAGCGCTTCAATGCCTGCAAGAGCGTGCTCAGCGACCGCTTCTTGCGCCGGGGCTCGCCGATCAGGTCGTTCGTCAGGGCCCGCAGGTCGCGCAGCAGCCGGCTGCGCTTCGCCACCTCCGACAGCGGCCGCGCCGCCAGCGCGGCCTGCGCCAGGGCCTCGCCGTCGGCGCTCAACTCGCGCGTCAGCGTCCCGTCCAGCTCTTTCCTGAACTCGGCGACGCGGATCTCGCCCCGACCCGGCTGGCCGCTGGCGTTGGCGACGATGTGGTGCTGCAGCTTGCCGGGCCCGGCCTGGCGCAGGAAGCGCTCCAGCCGGTTGGCATCGCGCAGCGAGGCCAGCGAGAGGTCCGAGACCACCACGACGTCGCTGAGTTCCTGGAGCATCTCCGACTGGGTGGCCAGCACGCCGCGCGGCAGGTCCACCACGATCAGGTCGTAGCGCTGGCGCAGGGTGTGGAGCAGATGCGCCACCGCCTGGCTGCCGAAGCGCGGGGCGTCGTCCAGCGGCTCCTCGGCCGCCAGTACCGCGAAGTGCTCGCCGATCTTCTGCTCGCTGCGCTCGACGAAGAAGTCGTCGACGCGCTCCGGGTCCTCCAGCGCCTCGCGCAGTCCCGGGCTGGGCTCGACGTCGAAGGCGACGGCCAGGGTGCCGAACTGCAGGTCCAGATCGACCGCGCAGACGTTGCGGGCGCGCTCCTCGGCGATCAGCCAGCTCACGTTGGCGGCCAGCGTCGAGGTCCCGACGCCCCCGCGCGCCCCCACGAAGGCAATGCAGCGGCCGAGGCGCACGGGCGCGCTGGCGGCGGCGGCACTCTGCGCCCGGCTGGCCGCGCGGGCGACGGCCTCGTCCAGCGTCTCCGGATCGACGGGCTTGGGCAGATAGTCGGCGGCGCCAGCGTCGAGGACCATGCGGAAGGTCGCGATGTCGTCCCGGACCCCCAGCACGATCAGCCGCGTGCCCTGCGCCAGTTCCCGCAGGCCGTCGGCGGCGGCCGCCGGGTCCGCGACCTCGCCGATGTCCACGACGGTGACCTCGGCCGGCGGCACCACCCCGAGCTGGCGCAGGGCGGCCGACAGCCCGCCGCGCTGCACCTCGCCCTTGGGCCAGCCGCGCCGGGCGGCCAGCCCGATGGCCGCGGCGAAGGTCTGGTCGTCCGCGGCGAAGGCGGCGAAGGGTTCGCTGGCGCTGTCGGGAACGACGGCCAGGACCCCGTGGTCGTAGGCAACGCTCATGACTTACTCTCCCTCACGCCGGTTCGACTCCCCAGTCCCGGTCGGCGAAAAGTCATCCGCCCCGGCGAAGTCCGAGGCCGTGTCGCGCGCACCCTGGCGGTACTCGCGGACCGCGCGTGTCATCCGCTCGGTGTCGGCCGGGCCGATGTCGCGACCGCGCAGGAGGTCGCGGGGATTGGCGACCATGAGCCCCAGGTTGCGGGCCGTGGCGCAGCCGTGGTTGCTGGTGTCAAGGTTGTGGAAGTCGCCCATGCGGGTGCGCGTGTGATCCGGACAATCCGGCAGAACCACGTGATAGCGCTCGACCGCCACCACCACATCCGCTGTCGGCCCGGCATCGGGTGCCGCGAGCACCCCGGCCTCGCGCGGCTCCAGCCCCAGCTCCCGGAGCAGGCGAACGACCCGCTGCCGCCGCGCCCGCGCAATCTCCAGGCCGGGCGCCGGGGAGGCGCTGACGGTCACCTCCGCCTGCCGCGTGACCCCGATGTCGCGCAGGAAGGCGACGAGGTCCCGCCGCGCCGAGGGGTCCAGGGCGACGGTGCCGCCGCGGAAGTCGACCCCGTGGCGATCGCCGAGACGCTCCACCTGGAGCCGGTGGCGCTCCCGGCCGACCGGCCCCTGGGGCGGCGGCTCCGGGACGGCGCAGCCGGCCAGCGCAAGGCCGGCGGCCACGAGAAAAGGAAGAGGTGCAAGGCGGCGCATCGGCGCTCTCCTACTCCAGCATGAAGCCCACGGGGCCGGCCAGCTCCTGGCTGGACAGCTTCGCCTCGGCGGCGCGGCGCTCGGCCGCGCGCTCCCCGTACATCCGGCCGAACAGGATGCGCTCGATGTCGTTCGGCGGCGTGAGGCCGTCGGTCGGCAGCGCCATCCGGTCGTCCGAGCTCGGCTGCACGATGTAGGGGGTTACGATGATGGCCAGCTCGGTCTCGCCGCGCTGGAAGGAGTTGGATCGGAACAGCGCGCCCAGGACCGGCAGGTCGCCGAGTCCCGGCAGGTTCGAGATCGTCTGGGTGCTGGTGTTCTGCAGCAGCCCGGCGATGGCGAAGCTCTGCCCGCTGGCCAGCTCGACGGTGGTCTTGGCCCGGCGGGTGGCGATCGCGGGGACGCGGACGTTGCTGTCGGCGAAGATGTCGACGGCGCTGGCGAAGTCGAGTTCGCTGACCTCCGGCGCCACCTTGAGACTGATGCGCCGCTCGTCGAGGATGGTGGGCGTGAACTCCAGGCGGACGCCGAACTCCTTGAACTCGATCTCGATGCTGTCCTCGTCGCCGGACACGGGAATGGGGAACTCGCCGCCCGCCAGGAAGTTCGCCGTCTCGCCCGAGACCGCGGTCAGGTTCGGCTCGGCCAGGACGGTGACCAGGTTCTCCTCCGCCAGGGCGTCGATCAGCACGTCGGCGGAGAGGTCGCCGGTGCTGCCGGTCAGGCGTGTCAGGAACGAGCCGGCCGCGTCGGTGAGCGCGCCGCCGCTGAAGGAGATGGCATCGTCGGTGCCGAGCCGCAGGTTGTTCCAGCGCACGCCCAGATCCTTGGACAAGGTGCGATCCACCTCGGCGACACGGACGCGCAGGTTGACCTGCGTCGGCTGCGTGATCCGCAGCCGGTTGATGACCTTCTCCTCCTCGGCGTAGAGCGCCGCGACGCGCCGCGCGTCCTCCGCCACCGCCGACGAACTGACACGGCCGGTCAGCACGACCGCCCCCTGCACCGCCCGCGCGGAGATCGACTGCGTCGGCTCCAGCTCCGCCAGGGCGCGACGCAGGCCCGCCAGATCGTGGTGGACCGCCAGGCGCCGGCTCACGACCACCTCGTCGTTGGCATTCACCGCGAACAGCGTGGTCTCGCCGACCTCGTTGCCGAAGACGTAGACCAGGCGCGGCGACTTGACCTGGACGTCGGCGATGGCCGCGTCGGCGACGAAGACGCTGTCGACGGCGCTGTCCATGCGCACCAGGACGCCCTGGTTGCGGGCGATGCGCAGGGATTCGCCCTCGGCGTTCACGACCTCGGCCGCCGCGGCCGGGCCGCCCACCAGGAGCCCCAGGCTCAGCGCAAGCATCAGGAAGGGAGCGCGCAGCACCATCATTCCTCCGCAAAGCTCCGGGCGTCGACCCCGCCCCGCGAGCCGCCGCGAACCACGGTCACCGTCTGCTTTTTCGGCTCGCTACGGCGCGGATAGGTCACGACCGCGCTCAGTTGATTGTCGGTGATGAGGGACAGGGGCGGCGGTGCTTCCTCGTCCTCTTTCTTCGCGACCGGACGAAGGCTCAGCGACAGCGACCCGAGCTGTTCCGCCAGCGCGATCTTCTCCGCCTGCTTGGGCGTCAGTTCCAGCGTCGCCGTCTTCGCCACCACCCGCTTGCCGTCCAGGTCCTCGGTGCGCTGGTCCAGCGCCAGCACGCGAATGTCGTGCAGGACGGTCTCGCTGGCGCGGCGCTTGGTGCCGGTGGCGCTTTGCTCCTTGGGCACGATGTGCGTCAGGATCACGTCCACGCGGTCACCGGGGAAGATCAGGCCCGACAGCCCGGAAGTGGCGGTCACGGCGACGGTGATCGCCCGCTTGCCCTCGCCCAGCATGGCGGCCAGGAATCCCCGGTCGCCCGGTCGGACGACGCGGGAATCGGTGACCGGCTCGCCCGCCGCCAGCGGCTGGCGCACGACCGCGCCCACCAGGTCGTGACTGTCCGAGCCGTCGTGCACGGTGTAGCTCTCGGACAGGCCGTCCTCCGGCCAGGGCTGCCAGCGCAGATTGCTCGTCTTGATGATCTTGCCCGCCGGCAGCTCCTCGGCCGCGACCAGGACCTTCGCGGTCAGTTGCTCGGGCGGCTCGGCCGGCTCGACGGTCTGCCGGGCCAGGGCCTGCCGCTCCGCGCGCAGCCAGTTGTGCGTGACGTAGGCGGCGCCGCCGGCCACGGCCAGCGCGACCGCTATCATGATCACGAGACGCAGGCGCATTGTGGCCTCCTGCAAATGCGGCGTGTCAGCCGACCGCGCCGAAACGCTGCAGCACGGCCCAGAGGCCGCCGGCTGCGATGGCGACGCCGTAGGGGATCGTCTCCGCCTGTCCAGCGGCGGGGGCGACCGGCAAGCCCGCCGCCAGGCGATGGCGCAGCAGCGCCGGCAGCGTCAGCGCGCCGCCGGCCAGACCGGTGATCAACACCATCCCCAAAAGGTGCGCCGGCCCCGCCCAGAGCGCGGCGGCGGCCAGCAGCTTCACGTCGCCCCCGCCCAGGGCGCGCAGCGCGAACAGTCCGGCGCCCAGGATCAGCAGCCCCGCGCCCGCGACCAGCCCGCCCCACCACGGCTGCGGCGCCGCGGCGGGAAAGAAGAAGACGAGCGGATAGAGCAGCGCCAGCAGCGCCGGGATCTGATTGGGAATGCGCCGCGTCCGCAAATCGCTCCACGCCGCCGTCAGCAGAGCCGCGAGGACGGCGCTGAGCAGCACGGTGGCGGCGAGGGCGGGGATGGGCATTGGCGGCGATCCCTGAACGCAAAGATGATTCGAGTCCGGAGGGGGCGCGCGACCTTGACGAGGACTGTCGACAAGGCCGCGCGCTGCGCTAAGCTCGTAAGTTGCGATATTCTTATCCGTTTGCGGTCACCAGGGCGTCGGCCACGGACTGGAAAGCGTTGCTCAGTTCCTTTCCGATCGTAGTCAAAGCCCCGATAAGGCCCACGGCCACCAGGGCCGCGATCAGGCCGTACTCGATGGCGGTGGCCCCGGATTCGTCCTTCATCAGGTCGCGAACGAAACTCATCATGGTTCGGTCCTCCTTTGACGGCCGTTGATGAGTCCCATTTCGCATCCGACAAGTAAAGACTTCGTTAATGCCAAAATGTTTTTTCTTATCGATTTTAGAATAGCCGAATCCTTAATTTATCTGAACATATCTTTTATTTTATCTTTACATTCTGAATGAATTTGTTTTGATTCGCGCGCCGATCGTCCGGGCGCCCCGCCCCGTTCGTTCGGCGCCCCGCGACTTTGATCTGCCTCATCGCCGCCGCGATGAACCGGCGTCAGCATGGAAGAAATGCCAACGAGCCAAACCAGGGACGGCGAGATGCCACAGGACGACCAGACGCCGCCGCGGATCGACGGTCTTGCCAGGGAAATCCCGGCGCTGCGCCGGTACGCGCAGAGCCTCGTGGGGAATGCCGACCGGGCCGACGATCTCGTTCAGGAATGCCTGCTCCGGGCCCTGACGCGCACGCACCGCTTTCGCGCCGGCAGCAACCTGCGCGCCTGGTTGATCACGATTCTGCGCAACCTGCATATCGACGAGCAGCGCCGGCAGGTCCGCCATGCCACGGCCCTCGCATCGGTGGGCAGCGTCGGCGCCACGGCGGCGCCGCCCAACCAGGAAGCCGCCGTCGCACTGCAGGAGCTCTACGCGCGCCTGCGGAGCCTGCCCGAGCGCGACCAGGAGGTGCTGCAAATCATGGGGATCGCGGGATACACCACGGAGGAGGCCGCCGCCCGGCTCCACCTGCCGCCGGGAACGGTGAAGTCGCGGCTGTCGCGCGCGCGCCGGCGTCTGCCCGACGTGCACGCGGCGGCCGGCTAGGCTATTCGCCCTCGGCCAGGTGCCGGAGGGCGGCGCGGTCGGCGATCTGGACGGCCCGCAGGCTGCTGTTTCCGATCAGGCCGCGCTTCTTGAAGTCGGAGAACAGGCGACTCACGGTTTCCAGGGTCAGACCCAGATGGTTGGCAATATCGGATCGCCGCATCGGCAGCCAGACGGAAGCGTCGCCGGTGCCGTTGCACCGCTTTTCCAGGTTCAGCAGGAAGCTGGCCAGGCGCTCGCTCGCCGTCTTGCGGCCTAGCAGGACGAGATGGTCCTGCGCGGCGATCAGTTCGTTGGACGCAAGTTGAAGAATCGCGCGCTGCATCCGGGGCGAGTTCTCGCACAACCGTTCGAAGACGGCGCGCGGGAGCACCAGGGCCTCGGTATCGACCAGGCAGCGAACCGTGTAGGTGTACTGCGCGCCATGAACCACGCCCGAGGTGTCTCCAGGAAACAGGAAACCCACGATCTGCGCCGTGCCCGAAGGCTGCCGCTTTTCCACCGCAAGCGCACCGTCAACGACCGCGTAAACGGATTCGGCCGGGTTCTGTTCCTGGATAAGCACGTTGCCCCGCTCGAAGCGCCTTATCGAGGCCGCTTCGAGATGCGCGGAAACCTCCGCCTGCGTCAGCACGCTGATCCAAGGAAGTTCCTGAACCTTCGCGTCCAAAAATCGGGATTTCACCAAAATCGATCCCAACTCGCCGTGCAGATCAGCGTCCGCCGCGCTAACGATTATTTAAGACTTTCCACGCTACTCGATAGCAAGCCTAGGCAGGTATGCACTCTGAACGCAAGCGTCATGGTCGTCGATTTCGACGATATTGCGACAGGAATTTTGAGTCGCACAGTACGCACGGTGAAACGCGAATCGAGGCACTGTCGTGGAACAGATGCTTGAAGTCCGGTCCTTGCGGCCGGCGGATATCCGACCGGCCTGCGCCTTGATCCAGACGGTGCGGCCGGACGTCACGCTGTCGCAGTGGCAGAGTCATGTGGAGACCATTCAAGACGGCGCCCAGCTCACGAACCGCTGCGGGATTGTGGTGCTCGCCGACCGGCAGGACTATATCTATGGAATATTCTCCTACTGCGTGCAGCCCAATCTGGGAATCGGGTCGATCCTGAAGGTCGGGGACTTCTGCGTCGCCACGCTCACCAGTCCCCAGCAGGCCGCCGAACTGCTGTGCCACAAGGCGGACGAGCTGGCGCAGGTTTTCGATTGCGGGGCCGTCTCGATCACCTTCCTTGACGAGGAGGCCTGGAGCCGGCCGGAGCCGCCGCATCAGGCGTTTCGCCTCAAGGGCCCGTTCGTCCCGACGCCCCCGGCCGTCATGAAGATGGTCTCCTGAGACTCCGCCTGAACCTCGTCACGGCCCCCGGTATCGCACCGCCTGCCCGGCCCTCCCGCACCGATCCATGGAACACGCCCTCGATCCGCCGATCCAACGGCTGCTCCCGCGGGTTCTTCGCATCGAAACCGCACGATCGCCGTCCTGGTATATCTCCGAGCCTGCCTAGGCGTTAGGATGCAGTGATCGACCGGGGAGGGAGGATGGCGGACTTCCGCTTCGTGCATGCAGCCGACCTGCATCTGGACACGCCGTTCGACGGCCTGCGCCGCCTGGGCGCGGAGATGCCGCAGCGGCTGCGCGACGCCTCGCTGCGCGCGTGGGACAATCTGGTGGCCGAGACGATCCGGGTCGAAGCCGCCTTCCTGATCCTCGCGGGCGACATCTATGACGGTCCGCAACGCGGGCTGCGGGCGCAGTTGCGTTTCCTGGACGGGCTGCGGCGGCTCGGCGACGCCGGCGTCCAGGTCTTCATCGTGCACGGCAACCACGATCCCGTGGCGGAAGGCTGGTCGGCGGTCCGCGCCTGGCCAGAAGGCGTGACGGTGTTCGCGCCGCATGACGTCGCGGGCGTGCCGGTCATGCGCGACGGGCGCCGGCTCGCCACCGTCCACGGCATCTCCTACGCGGAACGCGAGACCCGCGCGAACCTCGCCAAGCTCTTCCCCGCGCGGACAGCGGCGGAATTTTCCGTGGGCGTCCTGCATTGCAACCTCGGCGGCAACCCGGAGCACGGCGCCTACAGCCCCTGCGACCTGGACGATCTGCGGGCGGCCGACATCGACTACTGGGCACTCGGGCACATTCACCGCCACGATGTGGTGTCGCGGGACCATCCCTGGGCCGTCTACGCGGGCGCCCTTCAGGGCCGCAGTCCCAAGGCCAGCGAGACCGGCGCCAAGGGCGCGGTCGTGGTGGAGGTCGCTGACGACAGGGTCGTCGACCTCGCGTTCCGGCCGCTGGACGTCGTGCGCTTCGAGAACCTGACCTGCGACATCGCCGACATCCCGGACCTGCCTGGCCTGCGCGAGGCCCTGGCGGCGCAGGCCGGCGACGCCGTCGCGGCGGCCGACGGGCGGGAGCTGATCCTGCGCGCGACCTTGACCGGCCGGGGCCCCGTCCACCAGGAACTGCGCCGTGGTTCCGACGCGCTGGACGCCTTGATCGAGGAGCTGCACGCGGGCGCGGACGGGCGCGCGCAAGTCCATTGGGACCGGCTGATCGATCGCACCGCGCCCGCCATCGACAAGGACGCGATCCGCCGGCGCGGCGATTTCTCCAGCGAACTGCTCGCGCGCGCCGAGCGCCTGGCCGGCGACCGCGACGTGCTGGCGGATTACGTCCAGACCCATGCGTGGCCGAACGACCGGCGCTTGCGGGGGCTCGTGAGCGAAGCGGCGCCCGAAGCGGCAGAGGACCTTCTGGCCGCGGCCGTCGACGAAGCCCTGGATCGCCTGGAGCCGGAGGAGTAGCGCGTCATGATCCTCCGGGGCTGGCATATCGAGCGCTTCGGCCTGTTCCGTGACAGCCGCGTCGAGGGCCTGGGCGACGGCATCACGGTGGTCCACGGCCCGAACGAAGCCGGCAAGTCGACGCTGCTGGCCTTTATCCGGGGGGTGCTGTTCGGCTTTCCCGACCGCCGCTCGAAGTCGCGCCTGCCGCTCTACGTGCCGCGCGACGGCGGCCATCCCAGCGGTCGGCTGTTCATCGAAAGCCGGGGCCGCGCCTACACGGTGGCGCGCGGCGGCAGCCGGCGCAACGCCCTGACGGTCAGCGACGCCGAGGGCGCGGAACTGCCGGAAGGGGAGCTGACGCGGATTCTCGGCGGCGCCGACGCGACGCTGTTCCGCAATGTCTTCGGGTTCAGCCTCTACGAGCTGCAGGAACTGGAGACGCTGACCGAGACCGAGGTGCGCGACCGCATCTTCTCCGGCGCCGTGGCGGGGGCCGGGCGCTCGGCCCGCCAGGCGGCGCAGGCGCTGGACGGCGACGCGAAAGCGCTATACCACCCGGACGGCCGGGCCAGGAAGAACCGCGTCGCCGAGCTGCTCGGCGAGCTGCGGGACATCGACGCCGAGTTGACGGCGGCGCGACGGCAGGCCGAGACCTATCCGGCGATGCAGGCCGCCGAGGCGGACGCGGCCGCCGAGGTGCAAAGACTGCGCGAAAGCGTCACCGCGCTGCGCCAGCGTCGCGACCGACTCCAGGCGCTGCTGCGGCTCTGGGAGCCCTGGTGCGCGCGGGAGGCGGCGCTGGCTGAGCTGGAGGCCGGCGGACAGGCCCGCTTCGACCGCCAGCGCGAGATCCGCCCGGCGCCGGAGGTCCTCGACCTTGGCCGCCGCTGCGACGAGCTGGTGCGCAACGTCGAGCTTCAGCGCCAGCGCCTGGGCAAGCTGGGCTCCCTGCAAGGCGCGCTGGAGCAGACGCAGGCGGCGCTGGACGACGCGCTGGAGACGTTGGGGCCGGACTGGGACGAGGAACGGATCGCCGGCTTTCGCCTGTCGATCCCCACCACCGAGGAGGTACGCGCCTGGGAGCGCGGCCTGAACGAGGCCGAGGCAAGGGTCGCGCAGGCGACGGCGGCGCGCGAAGCCGCCGCGCGGCAGCACAGAGAGGCGGCCCAGGCCGCGGAAGCGCGCCAGGGCGACCTGGAGGCGTTCGGCCCGCCGCCGCCCGAGCCCGACGCACTGCACGAGCGCCAGCGGCGGCTCGAAGGCCTGCGGGCGCAGGTGGACGAACTGGCGCGCGCTGGACAGGCCGTGGACCACGCCGAGAGCCTGCGCGACGAACGCCAGCGGCGACTGGACGAGGTGATGCAGGAGCAGCCGGGGCGCGGCGGCTATCTCCTGGCGCTCGTGCTGGCCGTTGCCGGCGTGGCGGTGAGCGGCGCCCTGACGGTCACGGCCGGCGAGCCGCTGGTGGCCGCGGCGGGGTTGCTGCTGGTGGCCCTGGCGATCCCCGTCGCACTTCATACGCGGCGCCAGCGCCAGCAGGCGGAGGCGCGCATCCGCACAGCCCGAAAGGCGCTGGAACAAGCGGACGACAAGACCACCGAAGCGCGGGACGCACACGATCGCCTGCGCGCGGAAATTGCCGAGGCCGCCGAAGACCTGGACCTGCCTGCCGCGCCCTTGCCGGCCGACATCGCCGCCGCCCGTGCCGAACTCGACCACGGCCGCGAGCGCCGCCGCGACTGGGAAGCCCGGAAGCAACGCCTCGCCGACGCCGTGAAAGCGCGAGAGAAGGCCGAGGCCGACCTGGAGGCGGCGCAACGGACCGAAGACGAGGCCATCACGGCGCGTGACGCCGCGGCCCGCGACTGGCGGGCCTGGAAGGAAGGACACGGCTTTCCCACCACGCTGAGCCCCCAGGGCGTGCTCGACTTCGCCGCCCAGGTGGACGCGGCGCGCAAGCGGCTGTCCGACAAGCGCACCCAGACCCTGGAGCTGGCGGGGCTGCGCGAGGACGTTGCCGACTGGGAGAAGGCCGCCCGCGCGGTGCTTCGCCGCCGCGGGGCATCGGGCGAGGAGACCGGCGAGGCGCTGATCCTGGCGTTCAACGAAGCCGCCGCCGCGGTCCGCGCCGAGGCGGAGGCCTACCGGAAGATCGCCGCCACCGAGGACGCCCTGGCGCGTGAGGGCGGCCACGATCCCGGGCGGGTCGCGGCGCTGCGCGCGACGCTGGACGCCGGCGACGCCGAGGCCTGGCGGCAGGAGCAGGCCGAGGTGGCCGAGCGCCTGGAGACGGAGGAAACCGCGCTGGAAGAGGCCATCCGCCAACACCAGGACGCCGGCAAGCAGCGGGAGGCCGTCGAGCAGTCGACCCGCATCGCCGAGTTGGAGCTGCGGCGCAACACCCTGGCCGCCGAGATCGCGGCCTGCCATCGCCGCTGGCAGGTCCTGACGCTCGCCCAGCGGCTGGTCCTCGACACCCTGGAGGCCTTCGAGCGCGAGCGCCAGCCGCAGGTCTTCGCCAGCGCGGGCACGGTCCTCGCGCGGGTGACCGGCGGGCGCTATACCGGCATCGTCCAGGACGAGGCGGGCAGCGGCTTCTACGTCCTGGACGGCGACAACCGGCGGATTTCACCCATCGACCTCAGCCGCGGCACGCGCGAGCAGCTTTATCTGGCCGTCCGGCTGGGCCTCGTCGAGGAGTTCGCGCGGCGCGGCACGGCGCTGCCGCTGGTGATGGACGAGATCCTGGTCAACAGCGATCCCGACCGCATGCAGGCCCTGGCCCGGGAACTCCACGCCTTTGCCGACCGCCACCAGATCCTGCTGTTCACCTGCCACCCCTTCGTCGTCGATGTCATGAAGGCGGTCGGCGGAAACATCAATGTCCTGCCGGTGGACGCCCTGAAAGAGGGCCTGACGACGGCCGCCGAGTGAGATGAGCCATGCGGCGGGCCGGTCGCCCCGCCCCCTGCCACGGTCGCCGATGAGGCCGCGCGCCGCCGATTCGCCGACGATTTCGGGCAGGCCGTCGACGAAAAGAGCAAAGCGCGCGATCGCATGTCAGGCTGGCATGACGATCGACATACCGCTGGGCGACAGCCCCTTCCTCCAGGCGCGCGGCTGTCCGCTGCGACGACAAGGGAGTGAGCCCCATGCGCGCACCGACCGCCAATCCCGAACTGACTGACGTGGAGGTATCCCGTTTTCGCGAGGACGGATTTCTCGTCTTCGACCGCTTCCTCGATCCGGAAACGGTGATCGACCTGCGCGCACGCTTCGAACCCCTGTTTCGCGGGGAGTTCGAGACCGGTCTCTATCCGGACGAGTGGAACTGGGTGGAAGGCCGCGACTCCCCGGATCGGACGCGACAGATCTGCAACGCCTGGAAGTCGGATCGAACGGTGGCGGCCTGCGTCCTCAACGCCGAGGTGGGGCGCATCTGCGCCACCCTGGCCGGCTGGCCCGGCGCCCGGATCGGTCAGGACAACGTGCTGTGGAAGCCCCCGAGGGCCAAGGCGCTCGGCTTCCACCAGGACGACGCCTATTGCCAGTGGGTGGTTCCGCCCGGCTACGTGACGATGTGGATCGCCCTCGACGACACCAGCGCCGAGGCAGGCACGCTGGAATACGCCCGCGGCTCGCAC
This sequence comes from uncultured Rhodovibrionaceae bacterium, assembly GCA_964561005.1. GTDB lineage: Bacteria > Pseudomonadota > Alphaproteobacteria > Kiloniellales > Rhodovibrionaceae > CAZLNO01. The sequence goes on from CAZLNO010000008.1 coordinate 29,459, forward strand.
CGCTGGGGGATCCGCCCGCCCGGCCACGCTTTCCACGCGCCCGAGGACTACCGCGCCGCGGTCCGCGAGGCGGCCGCCGCCGCCGGGGCCGGAGCCCCGGAGATCGTGCCCGTGGAAGTGCCGGCGGGCGGCTGCGCCATCCATCACGGAAGCACCTGGCACGGCTCGGGACCGAACCTCTCCGGCGAGCCCCGCCGGGCGGTGGTCAGCCACTGCATCGCCGGCGACGCCCGCTTTCATGCCACGGAACTCAGCTACATCTACAGCCGTTACAAGCGCGTCGGCGACGAGACGATGGACGAGAGCTTCTTTCCCGTGCTCTGGCGGGAAGACGGCTATCGCACGCCCTTCCTGGACAGCTACATCGCCGGCGGGCCGGCACGATGATCGACTTGACCGCGTCGACCGCTGGATCAAGTGGTTCTTATTGGTTTGCCATTGGGCGATTCTGCTCCCAGGGTTAATCGGGCGACGCCAATGCGGAATATTCGATTTCATCCCCACAACTTCTTGGTTTTTGGGACTTTCTCGCACGGGTGTGCCACAAGAAATCACGTCGATTCCGCTGACAAATCCGTCGCCGGGTTTGACTCTCGCGGTCTAGCGACATAGCGTTGGTGTCCGATTGGTCGGGGCGGCCTCGCACACCGGTATAGAATTGACACGAATGCGGTGTCGCCGAGAACTGACAAACTGGGAGGCAAGAATGGCTCTATCGCGTCGCGACATGTTGAAGGGTACGGCAGCGGGCACCATCGCCGGCGCCATGATCCCTCTCGCCGGAGCGTCCGCACAGGACAAGCTCCGGTTCTACTTCCCCGACATGTCGCCGGAGGAGATCGCCCGCGAGGCGAAGCCGGCCGAGCCCATCGGGGACACGGTGAACGTCGGCTTTCTCGGGCCGCTTTCCGGGCCGGATGCCGGGTGGGGCCTGCCGGGCCTGACCGGCATCCAGATGTTCCTCGACGAGGTGAACGCGAACGGCGGGCTTCTGGTCGGCGGCACACGCTACCCGCTGGCGCTGCACACCTTCGACGACGAGGCGAAGGGAAGCCTGGCGCTCCAGGGCGCGAAAAAGCTGGTCTATCAGAACGACGTGAAGTTCATCAGCGCCGTGGGCGGCAATCCGGCCGACGCGGCGGCGCCGTTCCTCACTCAGAACAAGGTGATCTACGCCAGCCTGATCGCCACCGACATCACGCCGGACCGCCCCTACGTCATCGCGGGCGGCGACGTCACGCCGCGCATCGACATGCTCCGGCCGGTCTTCCACAAGTTCGAGAATGCCGGCGTGCAACGCTACGCCATTCTCTCGCAGGACGACACGATCGGCAAGACGACCCAGGCCTGGGAGGTCGGTTGCGCGCAGGCGGCGGGCTACGACATCGTCTATGACGAGCACTTCACGATCGACACCACGAACTTCCAGCCGATCATCAGCTCGATCCTGGCCAAGAAGCCGGATGTCGTCAGCATGAGCCTGTCCTATCCGACCTTCGTGGTGCAGATGATCGACCAGCTTTACCAGCAGGGCTTCGAGGGGATCATCTCCGCCAACTACATCGACACCGAATCGGCGTTGTCGCGCGTGCCGCTCGAATACCTCATCAAGACCACGGCGACGAACAGCTTCCCGCTGTTCAGCGACCCCTGGTGGGGAACGGAATCCTTCCAGCATCGTTGGTACGACCAGTGGCAGGCCCGCTATGGCGAGGGCGGCCCGGAGGACGTCAAGCGCAACGTCACCGGCATCGACTGGGACCACGAGATCATGCTGCGGATCTGGGCCGAGGGCTGCGAGCTGGCCGGCACCTTCGATCCGGACGATGTCCTCAAGACCCTGAAGGAACAGCCGCAGACGCACACGATCATCGGTCCCGCGCGCTGGCGCGGCCAGGACATGTGGGGGATCGACAACATGGTCTCGCCGCCCATCCCGATCTGCAAGGTGACCGAGGTCGGCGAGAAGCGCATCCACGGGCAGTGGCGCTACGAGGACTGGTTCGAGACTCGCAAGGACGAGATCATCAAGGTCGTCGAAGACAAGGGCCAGATGCACTACCAGCGCTAACGCCGGAGCCGGTCGCGCCGCCCGGGCCGCCATCGGGCGCCCGGGCGGCCTCCGGTCGCTCGTGTATGAACCAGAACGGGGAGCACACGCGTGGACCTGCCGCTTTTTCTGCAGACCGTGGTGAACTCGATTTCGCAGGGGTCGATCTACGCGCTGATCGCCGTCGGCCTCGCGCTTGGCTTCGGCGTGATGAAGATGGCGAACTTCGCCCATGGCGAGTTCTACATGGCCGGCGCCTACGTGGTCTATTACTTCTACGCGCAGCTCGGTTTGCCATACTGGTCCGCACTTCTGCTCGCGGTACCGATCGTCGCCTTTCTGGGCATCCTGACCGAGCGCTTCATCTTCGCCCCCACGCGCGGCAACGTTCTCGCCGGATTCATGGCCACGGCCGGCCTGGCCTTCATGTTCCAGGTGATCGCGGGCGAGGTTTGGGGCTTCGGCCTGATGCGCAACATTCCCGTGCCCTTCCACGGCGCGGTCGAGGTGGGCAGCGCACAGCTTGGCTACCAGCGCGTCATCATCATCCCGGTGATGATCGTCCTGCTGACGGCCCTGTACTGGTTCCTGCACAGGACGCTGCCCGGCAAGGCGCTGCGCGCTTGCGCCCAGGATGCGGAGGTCGCCTCGCTCTATGGAGTGAAGATCAACCGCATCAGCATGATCTCGATGGCCGTGGCCGGCGCGCTGGCCGGCGTGGCCGGCGCAATGATGGCCACGATCCAGGCGGTGACACCCTACATGGGCCATGATGTGATCCTCACGGCTTTCATCTGCGTGATCGTGGGCGGCATGGGCAGCATCGAGGGCGCCGTCCTCGCCGGCTTCGTCCTCGGCTTCACCCACGTGTTCGTGACGACGCTAGGCGACGGCGTGCTGGCCACCATGGCAGGGGTCGCGCTGATGGCGATCATCCTCGTCCTGCGGCCGCAGGGCCTACTCGGTCGCGTAAGGACCTGACGACATGCAGCGGATTTTTGCCTACATCGGTGTCGGCGCGATTATCGCCTTCCTGGTTGCCGCGCCGGAGGTTCTGGGCCGCTACAACCTGGAGATCCTGACGGTCCTGCTCATCCACATCGTTCTGGCCCAGGGCTATCGCCTGGTGGCGGTCACGGGGGACTGGTCGCTCGGGCATCTGGCGCTGATGGGCTGTGGCGCCTACGCGGCGGCGATGCTCGCCAAGTTCCTGGGCTGGCCGTTCTGGATGACCATTCCGCTGGGGGCGCTGGCCGCCGGGGTGGTGGGGGCGATCTTCGTGCTGCCGCTGCTGCGCACGCGGGCGTTCGGGTTCTTCATCGCCTCCTTCGCGCTCGGCGAGCTGATCCGGCTGATCTGGATCCGGCTGGAGGTTCCCTTCGGCGGCTCGCGCGGCATCGTCGGCATCATGACGGAGCCGGTGGCCGGCATCACCTTCGGCATGCAGGTGCCCTACTACTATCTCACCCTCGGCGTGACGCTGGCGGCGCTGTGGGTGCTCTGGCGCCTGGATCAGTCGCGCTACGGCGACCTCTTCGAGGCGATCCACGAGGACGAGGAGCTGTCGGAGTCGGTGGGGATCAGCGTGGCCGCCTACCGCACCTGGGCGTTCTCGCTCTCGGCCTTCTTCGCCGGGCTGGCCGGCGCCCTGCTGGCCCACAAGCAGATGGCCATCGACCCCACGCTCTTCGATATCAATACCATGGTCTACTTGATCATCTGGGTCGTCGTGGGCGGTGTGGGCACCTTCGCGGGACCGATCATCGGCGTGACGGTGATGACGATCGTTTTCGAGGCGACACGGTTCCTGGAGGAGATGCGTCCGCTGCTGGCCGGGGCGATCCTGATCCTGTTCCTGACGGTGCTGCCCGGCGGCATGGACCTGCTGCTGCAGCGCGCCTGGGGATGGGCCCGGCAGGCCGTGGACAGGCTGCGCGGCGGCGGCGCCCGCGAAGTGCGCGAGACGGTCTGACAAGAGGCGGGAGCAAGTCGCATGGCACAGTTGGAGGTCGAGGGCCTGACCCGGTACTTCGGCGGCGTCGCGGCGGTGTCGAATTTCAGCTTCGCCGTGGAGAAGGGCGAAATCCGCGGCCTGATCGGCCCGAACGGGGCGGGCAAGACGACCTGCTTCAACCTGATCAGCGGCATGCTGGAGCCTGACGAGGGCACGGTGATCTTCGAGGGTCAGCGGGTCGATCACCTCAAGGCCAACCGGCGCGCGCGGCTCGGCCTCGTGCGCACCTTCCAACGCGACGCCATTTTCCACAAGCTCTCGGTCCTGCGGAACGTGACCGTGGCGCGACATCTGCACGTGCGGGAAGGGCCGCTTCGCAGCATCTTTGGACACGCCAGGCGGATCGAGGAACAACACCGCCAGCGCGCCGGGGAGATCCTGGATTTCGTGGGCATCCGTCATCTCGCGTCGGAGCCGGCCGGCAGCCTGCCGCACGGGCACCAGCGCGCGCTCGGGCTGGCCATCGGCCTGGCGGCGGAGCCGCGGCTGATCATGCTGGACGAACCCGTCACGGGGATGAACCCGACCGAGACGGAGCAGATGACCGAGCTCATCCGCCGGATTCGCGATGACCTGGGAATCACCGTGCTGCTCGTCGAGCACAACATGTGGACCGTGATGGGTTTGTGCGAGCGGATCACGGTGCTGGACTTCGGCCAGAGGCTGACCGAGGGGCCGCCCTCGCAAATCCAGAGCGACGAGCGCGTTATCGAGGCTTATCTTGGATCGGAGGATCTCGTTGCTTGAGCTCAGGGACGTCACGGTTCACTACGGCAAGGTCCCGGCCATCACGGACCTGTCGATCGAGGTGCCGGAGGGCGAGGTCGTCGCCCTGATCGGCAACAACGGTGCCGGCAAGACGACCACGATGCGGGCGATTTCCGGCCTCAAGCACCCGACGAGCGGCGAGATCCGCTTTGACGGCAAGCGCATCGACCGGCTGAAGCCGGAGTACGTGAACCGCCTCGGGGTGGTCCAGATCCCCGAGGGGCGGCGCGTGTGGCCGCAGATGAGCGTGCTGGAAAACCTGGAAATCGGCGCGTTCCGTCGCAGCGATCGCGCGGGGGTCGGCCGCGACTTCGAAATGGTGTTCGAGCACTTCCCGGTGCTCAAGGAACGCCGGCGCCAGATGGCGGGGACGCTGAGCGGCGGGCAGCAACAGATGCTGGCGATGGGCCGCGCCCTGATGGCGGCGCCGCGGATCATCCTGATGGACGAGCCCTCGCTCGGCCTCTCGCCCAAGATGCAGGCCGAGATCGCGCAGATCATCCGCGGCATCCACGGCCAGGGCCGCACGATCCTGCTGGTGGAGCAGAACGCCCGGCTGGCCCTGTCGCTTGCGCAGGAAGCCTATGTGCTGGAAACCGGCCGGGTCGTGCTGAGCGGCCAGGCGCGGGACCTTCTGGACAACGACGAGGTGAAACGGACCTATCTGGGTGGTTCGGCCAAGACGACCGCCCGGATGGGCGCGGCATGAGGCGCGTTCGAGCCGCCACGTGACATCCGCGGGGCACGCATCAGCGGGCCATGACCGCTCCTCGGCAGGCTGAAACCCGTCCGACGGCCACGGCGAATCGATCCGACGACATTGAGATCAGACACTCGTGAGCCCCGCCGCCGCGGCCTTGTCCGGCGGGCCCGTGCCTGTCAGCCTTTTCCGCCGCAGCGAAGGTAATCATGCCGCTTCTGGACGTCCGCGACCTGGCTGTCGAGTTCCGCACCCCCGCGGGCCCCCTGCGGGCGGTGGATGGGCTGTCCTTCGGCGTCGATGCCGGCGAGTCCCTGGCGATCGTCGGCGAGTCGGGCAGCGGCAAGTCGGTGACGGCGCGCGCAATCATGGGGCTCCTCCCCGAGCCGCCGGAATGCCGCATCGACGGCGCCATCGACTTCGAGGGCGTCGACCTGCGCACGCTGGACGAGGCGCGGCTGCGCGACATCCGCGGCAACCACGTTGCCATGATCTTCCAGGAGCCGATGACCTCGCTGAACCCGCTGCTGTCCATCGGCACCCAGCTTCGCGAGACGCTGCGCACGCACCTCGGGATGGGCCGCGCCGCGGCGGACGCGCGGGCGGCGGAGCTGCTGGAGATGGTCGGCATCCCCGAGCCGGCGCGCCAGCTCCGCCACTATCCCCACCACCTTTCCGGCGGCATGCGTCAGCGCGTGATGATCGCCATGGCGCTGAGCTGCGAGCCGCGCGTGATCATCGCCGACGAGCCGACCACCGCCCTCGACGTCACCATCCAGCAGCAGATCCTGGAACTGATGCGCGACCTCACCCGGCGTCTCGACGTCGCGCTGGTGCTGATCACGCACAACCTCGGGCTGGTGGCGCGCTACTGCGACCGGGTGAACGTCATGTACGCCGCGCGCATCGTGGAATCCGGGGCCACCCGGGAGATCTTCGCCCGTCCGCGCCATCCCTACACCATCGGCCTGATCAAGTCGGTGCCGCGGCTGGACCTGCCGAAGAGCGAGCCGCTGACGCCGATCGCGGGCCAGGCGCCCGACCTCGCGCGACTGGGGCCCGGCTGTCCCTTCCGGCCGCGCTGCGCCTGGGCGGTCGACGCCTGCGCCATGACCCGGCCCGAGCTGAGGGAGGTCTTTCCCGAGCATCGCTCCGCCTGCCTGCGTCGCGACGAGCTTTAGAGCCCCTTGCCTTCCTTCACATCCAGGATATCGCGCAGCGCGTCGCCCAGGAAGTTGATGCTGAGCACCGTCAGCATGATGAACAGGCCGGGGAAGACGCCCAGCCACCACGCCCGCGAGATGAAGCTGCGGCCGTCGGAGAGGATCAGCCCCCAGGTCGGGGTGTCGGCCTCCACCCCCAGGCCCAGGAAGGACAGCACCGCCTCGGCCAGGATGGCGTAGGACACCGACACCGTCGCCTGCACGATGATCGGCGCGGTCGCGTTGGGCAGGATGTGGCGCCACATGATGCGGAAGTCGCTGGCGCCCAGGGTGCGCGCGGCGGCGACGTACTGCTCCTCCTTGATGGTCAGGACCATGCCGCGGGCGATGCGCGCGAAGTCGTCCAGGAAGGCGAGCGCGATCGCGGCCATCACGTTCAGCAGCCCGGTGCCGACCACGGCGACCAGGTAGACCGCGATGATGATGTTGGGAAAGGCCCACTGCAGGTCGATGTAGCGCATGATCAGCATGTCGAGCCAGCCGCCGTAATAGCCCGCAAGGACCCCAAGCGCCACGCCGACCACCAGCGCGATCGCCACGGTGACCACCCCGACGAAAAGCGAGATGCGCGCGCCGTGGATCAGCCGGCTGAGCAGGTCGCGCCCCAGGTCATCGGTGCCCAGGGGATGCGACCAGGACAACCCCTCCATCATCATGAAGGCCATGGCGTTGGGGTCGTGGGGCGCGATCCAGGGCGCGAGGACCGCCATGACCACCAGGACGCTCAGGACCGCCAGACCCGCCAGCGCCTTCTTGTCGGCCAGCAGGATGCGCAACCAGCGGCCGCGGGTCCGCGGCGGCGCGGCGGCGTCGCTCAGCTCCGCCTCGGACGCCGGCGCCTGCGGGGAGAGTTCGGTCATGGCCCCTTCCGTCACTCGTAGCTGATGCGCGGGTCGATCAGGCCGTATAGCAGGTCGACCACCAGGTTCGCGAAGACGAAGATGGCCGAGACCGCCAGGATCGCCCCCTGCACGACCGGGTAGTCGCGATTGAGGATGCCCTCGATGAGCACCCGGCCCAGGCCCTTGATCGAGAACACGTTCTCCACCACCACCGCGCCGGCCATCAGCAGGCCGAAGGCGATGCCCATCACGGTGATCACCGGGATCAGCGCGTTGGGAAAGGCGTGCACCAGCAGCACCCGCGCCTTGCGCAGGCCCTTCGCCTGGGCGACCTGGACGTACTCGGTCTTCAGCACCTCCAGCATGGCCGAGCGGATCATCCGCGCGATGATGGCCGAGAAGGCGGTGCCCGCGGCGATGGCCGGCAGGATCAGGTGCGACAGCCAGGGCCAGAAGCCCTCCGACAGCGGCACATAGCCGATCGCCGGCAGCCATTGCAGGTTCGCGGCAAAGACCAGGATCAGCAGGATCGCCAGCCAGAAGTCGGGCATGCTGAGGCCCAGGAAGGCCACCGCCGTCACGGTGTGGTCCAGCGCGGTGTTCTTGCGCACCGCCGAGATCAACCCCGCCGGAACGGCGATCGCGGTGGCCACCAGGAACGACAGCGCCGCCAGCGACAGCGTGCGGGGGAACGCCTCGGCCAGGATGCGGGTCACCTGGATGCGGCTGCCGTAGATCGAGTTGCCGAGGTCCCCTTGCAGCGTCAGCCAGAACCACTTCAGGTACTGGATGTGGATCGGCTGGTCGAGGCCGAACTTCTCCTTCAGCGCCGCCGCCGCCTCGGGGTCGCCGGCGTCGAACAGCAGCGCCGCCAGCGGATCGCCGGGCACGATGCGCAGCAGGAAGAAGACGATCGTGGCGACCGCCCACATCACCACGATCGCCCCCAGGATGCGTCGAATCACGTAACCGAACATCTCAGTCCTTCGGCGGGTTCAGACGCGGCGCATGAGGCCCCACGCTTGGCGCGTTCGCGCCGACTTCGTGTCCGACAAGCTCATGCTTCGACAAGCTCATGCTTCGACAAGCTCAGCATGAGGCCTCATGCCCATCCCGACGCGACCCTCATGGCCGACGCGCCCCTCATCCTGAGCCCGTCGAAGGATGAGACCAAGTCATCATGCGTCGCGACGCGCCCGCTCAGCCGCTCAGCGTCACCCGGTCGAGGTCGACCAGGCCGGGAATGCGGCTGCGCCGCGGGAAGTTCACCCGCTTGCGGTAGACCAAGGTGTCGGCGGGATGGAACACGAAGGCGGTGGCCGCCTTGTCGGAGGTGATCCGGTTGGCCTGCTGCACCAGCTCGCGCCGCTTCTCCTTGTCCGGCGTAACCGACTGCTGCTCGATCAGGCGGTCCACCTCCTCCGAGGAAAAGAAGCCGAAGGGCAGCTCGTCCGGCCGGTTGCGGCCGTTGAACTTCGACTCCGTCTGCATCCAGTCGACCAGGGCATCGTCGGGGTCATAGTCGCCGCCCGAGCCCAGCCGGCACAGGTCGAAGTCCATCTTGTCGAAGGAATCGATCAGCACCGGGAAGTCCTTGGGGTCCAGCCGGATGTCGATGCCCAGGTTCTGCTTCAGGATGTTCTTGATGACCAGAACCTCGCGCCGCTGGCTCGGACGCAGCAGGATCTTCAGCTCCGGAAAGCCCTCGCCGTCGGGATAGCCCGCCTCGGCCAGCAGGCGCCGCGCCTCGGCCAGGTCGAAGCGCTGGGCGCTGGACTGCCCGAGCGTCTCGTCGAAATAAAAGCCCATCGCCGGGTTGATCGAGCCATAGGCCGGCGTGCCGCGGCCGAACTGCGCCTGGCGGATGTACAAGTCGCGGTCCAGCGCCTTGGCGATCGCCATGCGCACCTTGAACCCCGGCTCCTCCAGAAGCTCCTCCAGGGGCTTGTTGAAGTCGGACACCTTGAAGGGCTCGCGGTGCGGGTTCATGAACACCGTCTGGAAGCCCGGCGCCGGCACGATGTCGACGTTGATGTCGGGGTTCGCCTCGAAGCGGTCCGTCAGTTCGGGCGGAATGGGGTTGCCGCCGATGATCTGGATGTCGTCGGCCTCCATCGCCGCGGCCAGCGGCTCGGCGTCGAGGATCGGCTGGATGACGACCTTGTCCAGCTTGGGCCGCTCGGGGTCGTAGTAGTCCTCGAAGCGCTCCAGGGTCACGGACTGCCCCAGGGTGTGCCCGGTCACCCGGAACGGGCCGGTGCCCACCGGGGTCAGGCCGTACTGCTCCGGGCCCATCTCCTTCAGCGCGCCGCGGCTGACGATGGTCATGGCGCGCCCGCTGGAGCGCTCCAGCGTCTTCACCAGGAAGGACGCCTGCGGCGCCTTCAGCTTGATCTTCACCTTGTGCGGGCCGAGCTTCTCGATGCCGGCGATGTTCGCCACCACCCGGCTGTGGATCGAATTCTCCGGGTCCTTCGAGCGGTTGTAGGTGAAGATGACGTCGTCGGCGGTGAAGGGGTCGCCGTTGTGGAAGGTGACGCCCTCGCGCAGGTTGAAGGTGTACTCGGTGCCGTCCTCGCTGATCGTCCAGTCGCGGGCCAGGTCGCCTTGGGCGATCAGATCCGGGTTGATGTGCGTCAGGCCGCTCAGCACGTTCGAAGCGATCTGGAACTGCAGCACCTGGTTGATCTGCGCCGGGTCCAGGGTGCGGATCTCGCCGATCCCCGACCAGCCGGCCCGCAGCGTGCCGCCGCTGGCCGCCAGTGCCGATCGCGCCCCGGCGCCGGGCAGCAGGTGCGCCGCCGTCAGCGCGCCGGACGCGGCCAGCAGCCGCAGCACCGTCCTGCGGCCGAGTTGCGGGCCGCCCAGGTCCTTGGCGTCGAGCCCCACCAGCGGGTCGCGCGGGTCGTAGTCGTGGGCGGCGTCCCATTCCTCGCGAAGCGCCGCCGCCTCGTCGGGACCGAGATGATGCAGGAAATCCGTCATGCCTTGCCTCCCTGTTGCGCGCCCTGCCCTTCGACGACAAGGCGCCTTGAACCCCACTCCCCCCGAAACCGCAAATCTCACGCCACCCTGGGCGCCACCTCCGTGCAGGCCACGCGATGGCCGGGCGCCACCTCCCGCAGCGCCGGCGCCTGGCAGCGGCAGCGGTCGACGGCCAGCGGACAGCGCGGATGGAACACGCAGCCCGAGGGCGGGTTCGCCGGACTGGGCACCTCGCCGCGCAGCACCTCGTGCGGGCGCGCGGCCTCCACGTCGGGGTCGGGCACCGGGATGGCGGAAATCAGCGCCTGCGTGTAGGGATGCCTGGGCGCGGCGAAGAGGGCCTCGCTCCCGGCCTCCTCGACGACGCGGCCGAGATACATCACCGCCACGCGGTCGCAGAGGTGGCGGACCACGCTGAGGTCGTGCCCGATGAACAGGTAGGTGAGCTGGAACCGCGCGCGCAGCTCGGCCAGCAGGTTGATGATCTGCGCCTGGATCGAGACGTCCAGCGCCGAGACCGCCTCGTCGCAGACAATGAAGTCGGGCCGCAGCGCCAGGGCGCGGGCAATGCCGACCCGCTGGCGCTGCCCGCCGCTCATCTCGTGGGGGTAGCGCTCGGCGAAGCGCGGCGACAGCCCGCAAAGGTGCAGCAGCTCGGCCACCTGTTCGCGACGCTGCGCGGCGGTCATCTCCGGGCGATGGATGATATAGGGCTCGGCCACGATCTCGCCCACCGTCATGCGCGGGTTGAGCGAGCTGAACGGGTCCTGGAAGATCGCCTGCACGCGGCGGCGATAGGTCTTGTTGCCGGCGCGCGACTGCGTCCAGATGTCCGCGCCGTCAAAGCGGATGGTGCCGCCGGTGGGGCGCAGCAGCTTGAGGATGCTCCGCGCCACGGTGGTCTTGCCGCAGCCGGATTCGCCGACCAGGCCCAGCACCTCGCCCTTGGCGATGCTTAGGTCCACGCCCTCCACCGCCTTCACACTGCCGACCTGCCGGCGCAGCAGGCCGCCCCGGGTCACGGGAAAGTGGGCGCGCAGCCCCTCGATCTCGACGAAGGGCGCGGTGGTGCTGGCGCCAGGCGATGGCATCGAGCCTCCAGGATGGCCCCGGGCGGAACGACAGGAACCCCGACGGCGGGGCAAGGCGCTTGCATTCTAAGCATGCTCACTTTCAATTGGCTAGTGACATTGGGGTGAGTCGGCGCCACTCGCCGCCGCCGTACTGACTCAGGCGTCGTCGAGTTCCTCGCGATTGATGGCATAGCCGCTGGCCGGGCCGCGCAGCGGCTGGACCAGCATGCGGTCGAGCCAGAGGTCGCGGCGGGTGCGGAACTGCTCGATGCCGATGGTCATCCGCTCGTGCCCCTCGCGCGGCTGCGGCCGGTAGGTGCCGAGCAGACGGTCCCACCAGGGCAGGTTGAAGCCGAAATTGCTGTTGGTCTCGCTCGGGTGGATCGAGTGGTGAACGCGGTGCATGTCCGGGGTGACCACGAACAGCCGCAGCACGCGGTCGACCCTGGCCGGCAGGCGCACGTTGCCGTGGTTGAACATCGAGGTCGCGTTCAGCAGCACCTCGAACACCAGCACGGCGACCGCCGGCGGGCCCAGCGCGGCGACCACGGCCAGCTTGATGCCCATCGACAGCAGGATTTCCAGTGGGTGAAAGCGCAGGCCCGTGGTGACGTCGAACTCCAGGTCGGCGTGATGCATGCGGTGCAGCCGCCACAGGCCCGGCACGGCGTGGAACAGCACGTGCTGCAGATAGATCGCGAAGTCCAGCGCGACGACGGAGACCACGAAAGCCAGCCAGGCCGGGGCCGCGACGGCATTGAACAGGCCCCAGCCCCGCTCCTCGGCCAGGAGGGCCAGCCCGACGGCCACCATCGGAAAGGCGAGGCGGACCAGAATGGTGTCGAGGACCACCACGCCCAGGTTGCTAGTCCAGCGCAGCAGCCGGGGAACCTCCTGCCGCCGGCGCGGCGCCGCCAGCTCCCAGGCGGCCATGGCCGCCAGCACGCCCAGGAAGAAGGCGATTCGGATCGTCGGCTCCTCGGCCAGCAGCAGTTCGGCCATGTCACAATCCTTGCCTCCGCCGAGCCCGGCGGACATCATTCAATTCATGGCCTGAATGGTTCAGAAAGCGACGCGCAGCCGTGTCAATCGCGACCAAGCTGGCGCTGTTCGCGAGGTTCGCGGCGGTGGCGCGCACTGGACCATGCCCATCGGCCGGCGCTTTCGGAACATATGGTGCAGGGAGTGCGCCGCGTCGAGAGCCCGGCGGCCGGCGTCGGGCTTGCCGTCCTCGCCGATCAGGACGCTCGTCTTGTTGGACAGCCGCACGGCGTCGATGTCGCGCTGGAAGTCGCTCTCGACGTTGTTCGGAAAGGCGGAATCCGGATCGGCCAGCGCGGTCTCCCGCGTCAGCCAGCCGGGCAGTTCATGGTCGATCTCGTTGCAGGTGGCGTAGAACCGGGTCTCGACGCCGCCGCCGAGCTGGTAGCCGACGTTGCCGTTGAGCCGGATGCTCTCGGAATCGGCGTGGTCGCGGAAGCCGTCCTGCGCCATGAAGTTGCCGGTGAGGAAGTAGTCCCAGTCGCCCTCGGCGCCGCCGAAGGCCCCCTGGACGCGGCGGAAATCGAAGCTGCCGTACTCCGCGCGGCCGACAAGACCGTCATGGTTGCGGCCGGTCGGCGTGACGAAGTTGATGGCGCCGCCCAGCGTGGTGGCCCCGAACCGCAGGGCGTTGGCGCCCTTGAAGACCTCGACGTGGCTGAAGGCCAGCGGGTCGATCTCCTGGAAGCCGCCGAAGCCGTCGGGCCGGTTGAGCGGCACGCCGTCCTGCAGCAGCCGCACCCCGCGCAGGTGGAAGTTCTGCGACAGTCCCGAACCGCGGATCGAGAGGCGGGACTCCTCGCCATACTGCGGCTGCGAGAACACGCCGGGGGTGAAGTCGAGCATGTCGTTGGTGGTGACCGCCCGCTTCCGTCTGAAGTCGTCGGCGGGAACGACATCGACGCCGCCGGGCGTGCGCTCGATACGCCGCCGGGCATCCTCGGCGGAACCCGCGCTCAGCGCCGGCGCTGGCGCCGTGACCGAGAAGGCGTCGAGTTCGACTTCCTCCGCGTGCACCCAGTCTGGCGCGCACAGCATGGTCGTGGCCAGGAGGGCGGCCCCGGCCCAAGACATACGTCGCGCGGCTGCGCCGCGTTGCCACGTTGCCGCGTTGCCGCAGCGATGCTCACCAGCCCGGTCACGTGGACCCGCGGACCGGCGTACCCGCACGACAGTAGGCGAATGTCTCGAACAGACGGCTGGGGTCGAACAACCCTTCAAGCCGCCGCATGCCTTCGCGCGCGGTATCCCCGCGGCAGCTTCCCACGGCAGCGATCAGGGCCTCGGTGGCGATCAGGGCCGCCAAACAACGCCGCCCCACCAAAGGCCGCACACACGAGCGCTCGCCAAGGTCCAGTTCCGATCATCCTTGCGAAACCGGGAAGGTCCATAGATCAGCTCGTCGGACACCCCATCAGCGGAACGCCAAGCACGAGGCTGACGGAGTCTCCGACTTCATAGACCCGCTGATATAATACCAGCGGCAATTGATATTGACGCATCATCCGGGATGCGATGCAGCACGAAGTGCTGCTTCGCTGGTCCCGGATCTGGCGGCAAGGCGGTACGGGATCCCGTGTCTGCACCGCATCACTGCGTGCCCCGGTGCAAACACGGGATGGCGGTTCCGTATTTATCGCCGTTCGTACAAGACGGCTACTGCAGCAGCTTCTGCCACCAGCCGCGCCGGCGCGGCTTTTGCGTGCGCTCCTGCCGCTCGGCCAGGTCGTCGCTGCCCTGCGGTTCCGCCGCCTCGCCGAAGGGCGCCTCCTCGCCGGCCGTGGCCTCTCTGCCGTTGGCGCGCGTTGCGGCGGGCTCCGGCTCGGCCCTGTGCTCCTCGGTCTCTTCGGCCTCTTCGGTCTCGATGGGCCGTGGCCGTTCGGAGGCCGTGCCGGGCGTCTCGGCAGCCGGTGCCGGCGAAGGCTCGGCCGCTTCCGACGCAGGCGCGCCGGACTCCGGCGCCGCCTCGGGGGCGGAGTCCGTCTCGGGCTGGATCGAGACCTCGCCCGCCGTGGCCTGGTCGTTCGCCGTCGTTTCGGACGTTTCGGACGCCCCCGCGCGGCTGCCACCCCGGCCGCCGCGCGAGGTGCTGGCCCGCCGACTGCGGCCACCCGAGGTCGTCCGCGCGGAAGCCGTGCGGCCACGTCCGCGCGAGCCGCGGCCGGCGCCGGTGGATTCCGCCGCGGCGGCGGCCAGGACGCTCTCCGACTGCTCCGCTTCCATCTCGGCCGCCGCCTCCGTGCCGGCGGGCGCCGCCGTCTTCTCGCCCTCGGGATTCTCGGTCTCGGCTTGGGCGGTCTCGGCTTGGGCGGTCTCGGCTGGGGCGGTCTCGGCTGGGGCGGTCTCGGCCACCGGCGCTTCGCTCTCGACGGATTCCTTCCTGGCGGACCCCGCCTTGGCCGTCTTGCCTCTGGCGCTCTTCGCCCGGCTGGTCTTCGCCGTGGTGGTCTTGGTCTTGCGGCCAGCGGTCGTGCGGGCGGCCGGCTTCTTCGCTGTCGCCTCGGCCGCCGTCGCCCCTTCGCCGCTATCCTCGGGCGACGCCTCGGCAGCCGCGATTTCGGCCTCGGGTTCGCTCGCCGCCACGGCTTCGGCCGGCGCCTCGGCTTCAACCGGCGCCTCGGCAGGCGCCGGCGCGGGCTCGCCGGCCGACTCCGCCGCCTCCTGCCCGGCGTCAACGACCGCCTCGGAAGGCTCGCCCGGCGTCTCGGCCGCAGCGGCCTCGGCCGGCGCGGACGCCGCCTCCGTCGCCTCGTCGGCCTCGCCCTCGCCGGCCATCACCTCCTCCCGCCGCTTGGAACGCCGGCGGCCGCCGCGCTTGCCGCGCCGCCGGCGACGGGCCTTCTTTTCCTCCTCGCTCTCGTCGCTTGTCGGCGTGGCCTCCGCCTCGGCGGGCTGCGCCTCGCCACCGGCGGCGGCCTCGGCCTCGCTCTCGGCAGGCGCCGCCTCGGCGGCGGGTTGCGCCGGCTCCACCTCCTTCTTCTTTCGCCGGCCGCCGCGCTTGCCCCGCTTGCGGCCCCCGGCCTCGTCGCCGGCGGCCTCCGCGGCCGCGGCGGTCTCGGCCGGACGGGCCGGCGTCTCGACCGGCTCCTCGGCGGTCTCCTCGGCGGTCTCCTCGGCGGCCTCCTCCGCTTCCTCGCGGCTCAACGTGCTCAGCCGGTCCAGGCGATAAGCTGGCGGAATCAGGCTGTCGTCGGTGTCGAGGCGGACCTGGAAGCGGTAGCGCGACTCGATCTCGTTCAGCCGGGCGCGCTTCTCGTTCAGCGTGTAGAGCGCCACCGGCGTCGGCACGGTCAGCACGATCTCGCCGCCGCCCCGGCGCACGCCCTCTTCCTCCAGGGCGCGCAGAACGTGCAGCGCGGTCGATTCCGGCGAGCGCACGAAGCCGCTGCCGCCGCAGGTCCGGCACACCTCGGTGGAGGTCTCGTGCAGGCTGGGCCGCAGGCGCTGGCGGGAGAGCTCCAGCAGGCCGAAGGGACTGATGCGGCCGAGCTGAATGCGCGCGCGGTCCTGCTTCATCGCCTCCTTCAGGCGCTGCTCGACCTCCTTGTTGTTCTTCGGATTGTCCATGTCGATGAAGTCGATGACGATCAGCCCGGCCAGGTCGCGCAGCTTGAGCTGCCGGGCGACCTCGTCGGCGGCCTCCAGGTTGGTCTTCAGCGCCGTTTCCTCGATGTGGCGCTCCTTGGTGGCCTTGCCGGAGTTCACGTCGATCGCGACCAGCGCCTCGGTCTGGTTCATCACGATGTAGCCGCCCGACTTCAACTGGACGGTCGGGTTGTGGATGTTGTCGAGCTGCGCCTCGACCTGCTGGTGCTGGAACAGCGGCACCTTGGCATCGTCGTAGCGCTGCACCTTCTTCGCGTGAGAGGGCATCAGCGAGCGCATGAAGGACTTCGCCAGCTTGTAGCCCTGCTCGCCCTCCACCAGCACCTCGTCCATGTCGCGGGTGTAGAGATCGCGGATGGAACGCTTGATGAGGTTGGCTTCCTCGTGGATCAGGCAGGGTGCGGTGGACTGCAGCGTGATCTCGCGGATCTGGTCCCACAGCCGCAGCAGGTACTCGTAGTCGCGCTTGATCTCCGCCTTGGTGCGGTTGCTGCCGGCGGTGCGCACGATGACCGCCATGCCCTCGGGGATATTGAGCTGCGAGAGCACCTCCTTCAGCCGCCGCCGGTCCTTGGCGTTGGCGATCTTGCGCGAGATGCCGCCACCCTTGTTGGTGTTGGGCATCAACACGCAGTAGCGTCCGGCCAGCGACAGGTAGGTCGTCAGCGCCGCGCCCTTGTTGCCGCGTTCCTCCTTGACGACCTGCACCAGGATGACCTGTCGCCGCTTGATCACTTCCTGGATCTTGTAGTTGCCCAGGGCGGCGGCACGGCGCCGGGCGGCGTCCTCGATGTCGTCGCCGGCGATGGTCTCCACGGAGCTGGCGGTCTCCACCTGCTCCACCTCGGGGTCTTCGGCCGCGCCGTCGCCGCCGGCCCCGCTGCGCAGTCGCGCGCCCGCCGCGGCGGCTTCCGACTCGGCGTCCGGCTCATCGGAGTCCTCGCCGTCGGAGTCGCCGTCGGAATCGTCGTCGCCCTGGGCGGCCTGCTGCTGGATCAGGGCCTCCCGGTCGGCCACCGGCAGGCGGTAGTAGTCCGGATGGATTTCCGAGAACGGCAGAAAGCCGTTGCGGTTGCCGCCGTAGTCCACGAAGGCCGCCTGGAGCGACGGCTCCACCCGCGTGACCTTCGCCAGATAGATGTTGCCCTTAAGCGGCTTCTTGTCCTGGGCCTCGTAGTCGAACTCTCCGACACGGTTTCCCGAAAGCACGACGACGCGCGTCTCTTCCGGGTGGCTTGCATCGATCAGCATGCGTTTCGTCATGAACCAAAATCCCTTGTCCGCGTCCTGCTTGCCTGAACCGCGGTCCAAACAGCGGCGCGTGTGTTTTCGTGGTGTCGCGCGGGTCGATCCGGCGATCCTTGCAGTCTCGATCGCTCGCGGCCCGGCCGGGCGCGCCGACGCGCAACGCCGCTCGCGCCCCGCCGCGGCCGTCCCGGCCGGCCGGGCCTCGAAAGCGTTGCATGGTCGATCGTGCCCGCAAGGTCGCCTCGTCAAGCGATGGGTCCTGTCCGTGTCTTGCCAGGCGTCCGGCAGTGTTCGGGCGCGGCCGCCACCATCCGATCCAGGCGCGACGATCCGGGCGCCCCGGATGCACGACACGCGCGGCCTCCAGCCCTCGATCGGCCGTCCCGCGGCCGGCGGCCCACGTCCTGCGAGCCGCGCAAGAGCGGGCTGTCGGGCGGCAACTGGCGAGACACTGCACAAAATAGGACGTCAAGGGGGGGTTCCACAACGGTTTCGCGCTTCGTCGCCCGACCAGCGGACCGGGAGTCTCGCGACGATACTCGGCAAACAGCGCGACTTAGCCCCCATTTTTATCATTTCGCTTTAACGATATGTCAGGTATGAATAGGATATGTCGTGCATTCCCCCGCACCGAGTCGGATCGGGAAGACTGATGCTCGCACGCATGGTCCAGAGACGCATGGTCCAGAGTCTGGGGCTAGCGATCCTGCTGATCCTCGCGGGATCGGCCGCGTTCGCGCAGCAGCAGCTCAGCGTCACGGCGGTCCGCCTGGGCCAGCATCCCGACATGACACGCTTCGTGATGGAGATCAATGCGGAGCCGGCCTATCGCATCTTCACGCTGCCCGATCCCTATCGCGTGGTGATCGACCTGCCGCAGGTCGACTGGCGCGTGCCCGAGAATCAGACCAAGCGCCGGAGCGTCGGGGTCGTGGACGCGCTGCGCTTCGGCCTCTTCGCGCCGGGAACCAGCCGCGTGGTGCTGGACGCCGAGGCCCCGGTGGTGGTCAAGAAGGCCTTCGTGCTGCCCCCGAAAGAGGGCTATCCGCACCGCCTGGTGGTCGACCTCCAGCGCGTGTCGCGCACCGCCTTCCTGGCCGAGCCGAACCGGCGGACGATCACCTCGAAAAAGCCCCTGCCCCGCCCGCGCACGGCGAACAAGGACGTGGCGCCCGGCCGCGACGACCGCCGGACCATCGTCATCGACGCCGGCCACGGCGGTGTCGATCCTGGCGCCATCGGCGTCACGGGCCTGTACGAAAAGGACCTCGTCCTGGAGTACGCGGACGACTTGAAGCGCGCGCTGGAGCAAAAGGGCTATCGCGTGATCATGACGCGCGACCGCGACATCTTCCTGCGGCTGCGCCGACGCGTCGCCCTGGCGCAGGAGGCGGAAGGCGACCTTTTCATCTCGCTGCACGCCAACACGCACCCGTCGAACAGCATCCGCGGCGCCTCGGTCTATACCCTCTCGGAAACCGCCTCCGACGCCGAGGCCGCCGCGCTGGCGGAGAAGGAGAACAAGGCCGACATCATCGCCGGCGTCGACCTGAACGGCCAGACCGAGGTGGTCAGCCAGATCCTGATCGACCTGGCGCAGCGCGAATCCATGAACGCCTCCAAGCACTTCGCCAACATGCTGGTGGGCGAGCTGAAGGGCGACGTGAAGCTGCTGAACAACACCCACCGCTTTGCCGGTTTCGCCGTGCTGAAGTCGCCCAACGTGCCCTCGGTGCTGTTCGAGGTCGGCTACATGTCGAACCCGGAGGAGATCCGGCTGCTGCAGGACGAGGACCACCAGCGCAAGGTGAACCGCGCGGTCACGCGCGCCGTCGACCGCTACTTCGCCTGGCAGGAGGCCCGCAACCGGAGCTGACGCGGCCAGGGCGCGAACACTTCGCCGCGATGCGGCCACGTCGAGGGTCACATCCACGCCAAAATATGGCATAAGATCTCGACTCGTCGGCTCCTGGCCGACGCGCCGGTCACGCCGGTATCGCCTCGCGCTTGGAAACGGGTCGTTCAATCTTGCGAAAGCTCGCCGTCGCTCTGGTCCTGCTGATCGCCCTTGGGATCGCCGGGGTGATCGCGGTCGGCTTCGTGTTCTATCACTACGGCCGGGGTCTGCCGGACTACAAGCAGCTCGCCGACTATCAGCCGCCGACGGTCACCCGGATGCACGCCGGCGACGGCCGGCTGCTGGCCGAGTACGCCAAGGAAAAGCGCGTCTTCGTTCCGATGGAGTCGATTCCGCGCCGGGTCGTCAGCGCCTTCGTCTCGGCCGAGGACAAGAACTTCTACAGCCACTACGGCCTGGACTTCCCGTCGATCCTGCGCGCCGCGCTGACCAACCTCTCGAACCTGGGCACCGACCGCCGGCCCGTGGGCGCCTCCACGATCACCCAGCAGGTGGCCAAGAACTTCCTGCTGTCCGACGAGGTTTCGATCGAGCGCAAGATCCGCGAGGCCATCCTGGCATTCCGGATCGAGCACGCCTTCTCCAAGGGCCGCATCCTGGAGCTCTACCTGAACGAGATCTACCTCGGCGCCGGCTCCTATGGAGTCGCGGCCGCGGCCCTCAACTACTTCAACAAGTCGCTGGACGAGCTGACGATCGCCGAGGCCGCCTATCTGGCCGCGCTGCCCAAGGCGCCGAACAACTACCACCCGCGGCGCAACCACGAGGCCGCCGTCGCCCGGCGCAACTGGGTGATTCGCCAGATGGAGGAAAACGGTTTCATCACCACGGAGCAGGCGGTCCAGGCGATGTCGGCGCCGCTGCGCATGCGCCGGCGCGATCCCGCCGAGGTGGCCGAGGCGGCCTACTTCGCCGAGGACGTGCGCCGCGAGCTGATCGAGCTGTACGGCGAAAGGGCGCTCTATCAGGGCGGCCTGTCGGTGCGCACGACGCTCGACCCGGAGCTGCAGCGCTACGCAGAGGAGGCGCTGCGCGAGGGGCTCATCGCCTACGACCGCAAGCACGGCTGGCGCGGGCCGCATGCCACGATTTCGCTGTCGGAAGACTGGCAAGAGCGCCTGCGCGCGGTGACGCCGCCGGCCGGCATGCCGGCCGACTGGCGCTTGGCGGCGGTGCTGGAGGTCACTCGTGAACACGCGGTGATCGGCTTCGCCGACGGCCGCGGCGGGCGCATCCCGATGGCGCGCATGCGATGGGCGCGGCCGAACCTGAAGGACCAGCGCTTTGGCCACAAACCCGACGATCCGGGCGACGTGGTCGCCGCCGGGGACGTGGTCCTGGTGTCGCCCGCGCCGGCCGACGACGAGGGGGCGGACAACGAGGGGAGCGCGCCCGACACCTTCGTCCTGGAGCAGATGCCCGACGTCAGCGGCGCCGTCGTCGCCCTGGACCCGCACACCGGGCGCGTGCTGGCGATGCAGGGCGGCTTCTCCTTCGAACGCAGCCAGTTCAACCGCGCGACCCAGGCGGCACGCCAACCGGGCTCCGCGTTCAAGCCCTTCGTCTACCTGACCGCGCTGGAGGAGGGGCTTTCGCCTTCCACGATCATCCTGGACGCCCCCTTCGTCATCGACCAGGGGCCCGGCCTGGGCAAGTGGAAGCCCGCCAACTACACCCAGAAGTTCTATGGCCCGACGCCGATGCGCATCGGCATCGAGAAGTCGCGCAATCTGATGACCGTGCGCCTGGCCCAGACGGTGGGCATGGAGAAGGTGGTCGAGACGGCCGAGGCCTTCGGCATCTACGACGAGCTGCCGGAACAGCTCGCGATGTCCCTGGGCGCGGGGGAGACGACGCTGCTCCGCCTGGCCGCCGCCTACGGCATGATCGTCAATGGTGGCAAGAAGATCACCCCGACGCTGATCGACCGCGTGCAGGATCGCAGCGGCCAGACGATCTTCCGCCACGACGACCGGCCGTGTCCCGACTGCCGGCCCGACCTCTGGCTGGAGCAGGAGCCGCCGAAGATCCCCGACACCCGGGAACGCGTGACCGATCCGGCCAGCGCCTATCAGGTGGTCTCGCTGCTGCGCGGCGTGGTGGAACGCGGCACCGGCCGGCGCATGCGCGACCTGGGCAAGCCCGTCGCCGGCAAGACCGGCACCACCAACGACAGCTTCGACACCTGGTTCATGGGCTTCACGCCCGACCTGGTGGCCGGGGTCTACGTCGGCTTCGACGAGCACCGCACGCTGGGGCGGCACGCTTATGGCTCCAACACCGCCGGGCCGATCTGGAAGGCCTTCATGGCAAAGGCGCTGGAGGACAAGCCCGGCATTCCCTTCCGCACGCCGCCCGGCATCCACCTGGTGCGCACCGAACTGGAGACCGGCCGTCGCGCCGGCCCGGGCTCGGAGAACGTGATCCTGGAGGCCTACAAGCATGGCCAGGGTCCGCGTCCGGCGCGCGCGCCGCGGCCCACCCGTCAGGACGCACTGCTGCCAGGAGTTCTCTCCGGGTCGGATGCGGCTGGCGACAACCTGAACCGGCCGGCGAGGAACGGGACCGGAGACCCGGACTCCGACACGACCGGCGGCGGGACGACGGTCGCGCCCGGCTCCAGCGGCCTCTACTGACCGGGCCGCGACCGGGGTTTGCCCCGTCGCCCCTTGTCCAGGAGCGGGACGGCACCGTATGTAGGGACATGTCCGGACGGCGCGTCATCGCGCCAAACGGCTTTCCACCGCCGGACACCTTATCATCACGCAGCACCGAGGGAGTGGTCACGTGCGCGCCGAAACCGAACATCTCGCAAGCGAGGTCCGCGAATCGCTGGCCTTGCTGAGGAGGCATCTTTGACTGGGACAATGCGCTGCGCCGCCTGGACGAGCTGAACGCGCTTGCCGAGGACCCCGGTCTCTGGAACGACCCCGACCGCGCCCAGGCGCTGATGAAGGAGCGCCAGCACCTGGAGCGCCAGATCCAGGACGTCCGCGACCTGGAGCAGGAGCTGGAGGACGCGCTGATCCTCGAGGACCTGGGGGAGAGCGAGGGCGACGAGGACAGCGTGGGCGAGGCGCAGGACCAGCTTCGCCGCATCAAGGCCCGGGCGGAGAAGCTGGAGCTGCAATCGCTGCTGTCGGGCGAGGCCGACGCCAACGACGCCTACCTGGAGGTCAACGCCGGCGCGGGCGGGACCGAGGCACAGGACTGGGCGCAGATGCTGCTGCGCATGTACCTCCGCTGGGCGCAGGGCCAGGGCTACAAGACCGAGGTGGTGGACGAGAGCCCCGGCGAGGAGGCCGGCATCAAGTCGGCCACGATGAAGGTGTCGGGCGAGAATGCCTACGGCTGGCTGAAAAGCGAGAGCGGGGTGCACCGGCTGGTGCGCATCTCCCCCTTCGACAGCCAGGCCCGGCGGCACACCTCCTTCGCCAGCGTCTGGGTCTATCCCGTTATCGACGACCGCATCGAGGTGGAGGTCGAGGACAAGGACCTGCGCATCGACACCTTCCGCTCCTCGGGCGCCGGCGGCCAGCACGTGAACACCACCGACAGCGCGGTGCGGATCACCCACATCCCCACCGGCATCGTCGTCGGCTGCCAGAGCGAGCGTTCGCAGCACAAGAACCGGGCGCATGCGATGGCGATGCTGCGGGCGCGGCTCTACGAGCGCGAGCTGAAGCGCCGCGAGGCGGAAGCCCAAGCGACCGCGGACCAGAAGACCGACATTGGCTGGGGCCACCAGATCCGCTCCTATGTCCTGCAGCCCTACCAGATGGTGAAGGACCTGCGCACGGGGGTGGAGCGCAGCGACCCCGAGAAGGTCCTCGACGGCGATATCACCGGATTCCTCGAAGCCGCATTGGCCCAGAAAGTGGCGCCCGGCCAGCAGGCCGAAGCGACGGCCTGAGCCGGCCGACGGCAAGCTCGTGTCGCGCCCGTCGCCGGCCTCCCGGCGGCGGGTCCTTTCTTTGTTTTCGGTATGTCATTCGCCAGCACAACTGCGCGCGATAGTTGCATCCTTAACGAAACCGAAACGGTGGCCCGCGAGATTGTTACCGTCTGGGGATGGGACGGGCCATGGCGCATTTCCTGCCGGCGGACAGAACGCTGATCGCCTTGCTGGCCGTTGGCGGCCTGATCCTCGTCATGCTCGTCCTGCTGGCGATCGCCTTCGTGGTCTCGGAGGTGATCGAGGCCCGCCGGCGCAAGGCCGAGGTCCGGCGCCTGCAGCAGCGCTGGGCCGACGTCCTGGACGTCGCCGCCGACTGGGTATGGGAAACCGACGCCGAGCTGCGCTTCACCTACATCTCGCAGCGCTATTTCGACGCCACCGGCTTCCCGCCGGATCAGGTGCTGGGCAGGACGCGCGCCGAGATGCGCAGCCCCGGCCAGGAGGACGACGCGGCCTGGCAGGCGCATCTGGCCGACATGGAGGCCCGGCGCACCTTCCGCGACTTCCGCTACGCCTTCGACGACACCGAAGGGCGACGGCGCACCATCGCGGTCAGCGGCAAGCCCTACTTCGACGAGCAGGGCCAGTTCCGCGGCTATCGCGGCACCGGCACCGACCTGACCGAGACCATGGAGGCCGAGGCCCGGGCCCAGGAGAGCGAGCGCCGCGCCCGACAGGTGATCGACGGCGCCCTGGACGCCTTCATCGCCTTCGACGGCGAGGGCGCGATCCTGGACTGGAACCGGCGGGCCGTGACCATGTTCGGCTGGTCGCGGGAGGCGGCGCTGGGCCGCCGGCTGGACGAACTGATCGTGCCGCACGCGGTTCGCGACGACCATCAGCGCATGCTGCGCAAGCTGCGCGGGCCCCGCCACGAACGGCTGCTTGGTCGCCTGCTGGAGACCTCCGCGCGGTCCAGCAACGGCGGCACCTTCCCGATCGAGCTGACGATGACGGCGACCGAGACCGGCGCCGGGAGGGTGTACAACGCCTTCATGCGCGACATCACCGAGCGCCGGCAATACGAGGTCGCCTTGCGCGAGGCCAAGGAGGCCGCCGAGACCGCCAGCCGGGCCAAGAGCGAGTTCCTGGCCGCGATGAGCCACGAGCTGCGCACGCCGCTCAACGCCGTGATCGGCTTCGCCGATCTGTTCCGCCAGAACCCCGACATGGACCGGGAAAAGCGAATCGACTACGCCCACGACATCCACATGAGCGGCGTCCACCTGCTGGAACTGCTCAACGAGGTGCTGGACATCTCCAAGGTCGAGGCCGGTCGCATGAAGCTGGACGAGGAAGCGGTCGACCTGACGGAGATCTGCCACACCTGCCTTCGCCTGATGGGCGAGCGGGCCAGCCGCGCCGGCGTGACCCTGGTGAAGGAGGTGGCGGAGGACCTGCCCCCGCTCGTTGCCGACCCGCAGCGGGTCAAGCAGATCGTCATCAACCTGCTGTCGAACGCGGTGAAGTTCACCGACGCGGGCGGCACGGTGACCCTGCGCGTCCGCCGGTCGACGGGCGGCGGCATCCTGCTGCAGGTGGCGGATTCCGGCATCGGCATGGAGCCCGAACAGATCGCCCGCGCGCTGGAGCCGTTCACCCAGCTCGACAGCGGCTATGCCCGGCGGCACGAGGGCACCGGCCTCGGCCTCGCCCTGGTCAACAAGTTCGCCGAAATCCATGGCGCGACCCTGCTGGTCGAGAGCGAGCCGGGGGTCGGCACCACCGTCTCGATCACATTCCCCGCCGAGCGCTGCGTGGACGATGCGAGCGACGAGGAATGGCAAGCCACGCCGGCCTCGCACGCCGCCTCGGCCACCTGACCGGCCCAAGCCCCGCCCAGGCTCGCCCAAGCGGGCGCCATCGTTGACCCGGCCGTCGCGGCTCGCTACATGCACGGCGGAGCCACCGTCCCCAGCACGCCGATCAGACAATCATGGGTTTCAACTGCGGCATCGTCGGCCTGCCGAATGTCGGCAAGTCCACGCTTTTCAACGCCCTGACCGAGGCCGCACAGGCCGAGGCGGCGAACTACCCCTTCTGCACCATCGACCCCAACGTCGGGCGCGTGCCGGTGCCCGACGCGCGGCTGGACGCGCTGGGCCGGGTGGCGAAGTCGGCCAAGGTGATCCCCACGCAGCTCGAGTTCGTGGACATCGCCGGCCTGGTGCGCGGCGCCTCCAGGGGCGAGGGCCTGGGCAACCAGTTCCTGGCCAACATCCGCGAGGTCGACGCGGTTCTCCACCTGCTGCGCTGCTTCGAGGGCGAGGCCACCCACGTCGAGGGCGCGGTCGACCCCCTGCGCGACGCCGAGACCGTGGACACCGAGCTGATGCTGGCCGACCTGGAGAGCGTGGAGCGCCAGCTCGACACCGTGCGCAAGAAGGCCAAGACCGGGGAGAAGGACGCCAAGGCGCGCCTCGCCGTGCTTGACCCCGTGGCCGAGGCCCTGCGCGAGGGGCGGCCGGCGCGCGGCGTCGCGCTGACACCCGAACAGCGCCCGCTCCTGCAGCAGCTCCACCTGCTGACCAGCAAGCCGGTGCTCTACGTCTCCAACGTCGACGAGGACTCGGTCGCCACCGGCAACGCCCGTTCGGCCAAGGTGGCCGCGCGCGCCGCCGAGGAAGGCGCCGGCCACGTGGTGATCTCCGCCGCCATCGAGGCCGAGGTCGCCGCCCTGGGCGACCCCGAGGAGAAGCAGGCCTTCCTGGAAGACCTGGGTCTCAAGGAAAGCGGCCTGGCGCGGGTCATCAAGGAAGGCTACCGCCTGCTCGACCTCATCACCTTCTTCACCGCCGGGCCGAAGGAGACGCGCGCCTGGACGGTGCGCCGCGGCGCCCGGGCGCCGGAAGCCGCCGGGGTCATCCACAGCGACATGGAACGCGGCTTCATCCGCGCCGAGACGATCGCCTGGCGGGACTTCGTCGACTGCGGCGGCGAGGCCGGCGCCAAGGAGGCCGGCCGCATGCGCGTCGAGGGCAAGGACTACGTCGTCCAGGACGGCGACGTCTTCCACTTCCGCTTCAACGTGTGATACCAGCGAGCCCATGAAATCGGCCACTCCGTCAGCCTGACGCTTGGCGTTCCACCGACTTCGTGTCCGACAGGCTCAGCTTGAGGACCTCATCTTGAGCCTGTCGAAAGATGAGCGTCACGAGTCATTTGAGTCGCTCGATAGTATGAGCCCCGGCGGAACCGCCGGGAACCGGCCAGCGTCGCGGCCGGCGAAGCAGCAAGCTGCCTCCCGTCGGATTCGCGGGTCGACAGCCTTCAACAGGTCGTGTAGTTTTAAAAAGAAACGCGCGTCCCAACAATCATAAAACCGAAGTTGACGCGCAGTCTGGGAGGCGGACATGGCGGTCGATTTCGGTACCCTCGGGGCGCGCGGCCAGGCCGCGGCAAGCTACATCGGATACTTCAATCGCGCGCCGGACCCGGGCGGTCTGGCATTCTGGAACCAGCAGATCGACAGCGGGCTGAACGCCGGGCGAGGACTGACACAGGTCCTGGGCGACGTCTCGGAATCCTTCCGGCTGAGCGCGGAAGCGCAAGGCATCTTCCCGTTCCTCGCGCCGGGCAATGCCGCCAGCGCCGGCCAGGCGGAGGTCGAGGGCTTCGTGTCCGATGTCTTTCTCAACCTGTTCAACCGCTTGCCCAGTCCCGCCGGGCTGGACTTCTGGACGTCCGAGATTCTGGAAAGGCTCGGGCAAGGCATCAACATCGGCGACATCGTCATCGACATCATCGCCGGCGCCCAGAACGGCGCATCCGTGCAGCCCCTGGGCAGCGACACGCCCGGGGTCGTCAACGACGCCGTGACGGTCGAGAACAAGATCGACGTCGGCATCACCTATGCCGAGAGATTCAGCCCCGGACTCTGGACGGTGGCCGACGACCTTGCCAGCGCCAGCCGGGTCATCGCGCCCGTCGACGACACGCAGGAGTCGGTGCAGCTCGGCATCACCCTGATCGACGAGGCGCGACAGGACGACGCCCTGGATGCCGCCGACTTCGAGCGCACGCGGGTCGCCACGGCGCCGGACGGCGGTCCGGGCAACGGCGAGTCCGGGGCCACCACCGTATCCGACGACGGCCGGGTGTTCGCCTTCCGCAGCGCGGCCGACAACCTCGTCCCGGGCGATACCAACGGCGTCGAGGACATCTTCGTCCAGGACCTGAGCTCGGGCACGCTGGAGCGGATCAGCCTCGGTCCCTCCGGCGTGGAGGCCAACGGGGAGTCGGACTCACCCGCGCTCTCCGCCGACGGTCGCTTCGTGGCGTTTTCCAGTACCGCGGACAACCTCGTGGCCGGCGACACGAACGCGGCGGAAGACATCTTCGTCGCCGACCGGGAGACCGGCGCGGTGGAGCTGATCTCCCACACCCCGAACGGAGCCGCTGCTTCGGGATTCTCCTTCAACCCGGCGATTTCCGGTAACGGCCGCTGGGTGGCCTTCGAAAGCTCGGCCGACAACCTGGTGGCGAACGACGACAACGACGCCACGGACATCTTCCTCTACGACCGGCAAACCGGGGACACCGTCCTCGCCAGCCGCACGCCCGAGGGGACGCCGGGCAACAGCTTCAGCTTCATGCCGGACATCTCGGCCGACGGCCGCTATGTGGTCTTCGAGAGCAACGCCAGCGATCTCGTGCCCGGCGAGGCCCTGGACGACCGCGACGCCGACGTCTTCCTGTTCGACCATGAGACGACATCCGTCTCACGGATCAGTTCGGCGCCCGATGGCAGCGAGGGCAATGACAATTCGATCCGGCCGTCCATTTCCGCCAACGGCCGCTACATCGCATTCGACAGCCAGGCGACGAACCTCGGCTTCGCGGACGCCGACGACGGCTTCACCAGCTTCGTCTACGACCTTACCGAGGACGTGATGCTCCGTGTAAGCTGGACGGACCTCGGGTTGGGATCAGGCGAGGATCTGTTCAATCCGCGCGTCAGCGACAGCGGCATCGTCTTCGCCAACGGCGAGGCGCAGCGGGACTTCCCGGAGTTCGGCGTCAACGCGGGCATTCCCGTGATTCTCGGCTACGAACTCGACAGTGGCCGAACCATCGTCGCGGACATCGGGGGTCTGGCCCTGGGTACCAATATCGGCCAGCGCGAGGACGAGGAGGTCGTCCCCTTCACCGGCGAGGGCGAGGCCAACAGCTTCCTGCAGGCCTTCGCCGCGGTCGGGGGCGGACGCCTCGTCGGGATCGAAACCAACGAGGGCAACGACCGCGCCCTGGAGGGGAATGCGATCACCTTTGATCTTTCCCTCACCGAAGCCGCGCAGGAGCCCGTGACGGTCGTGTTGCAGCTCAGCGAGGACCGGGAAGTCGACCCGGCGGATCTGGACGGCACGATCTTCGCCGGGGCGGAGCGGCTGGACGAGTTTGGGTTCTCCTCTTTCTGGGTGCCCCCGGAGAGGGTCAGCAACCGCGACCCCCTGGCCAACGCCGTCGACGGGTCGCAGCGCATCGCGGTGGAGATCCCGGCCGGCGAGACGGAAATGCGGCTTCCCGTGCGCGTCTTCGACGAGTACCTGATTCAGTCAAGCGAACCACCGCCTGAGGACTTCGATCCGGCCGAAGACCTGAACATTGCCGAGGCGGCGGTGGATGACCGGCAACGCGAGGAGGAGGTCTCGGTCGAGATCGTCGAGGTCCAGGGACCGGCGGCAGCCGACCCGGCCAGAACGGCCGCGAAGGGAACCGGGATCGACCGGGATCGCACGCCCTCGATCGGGTTCGAGCGGGAGAACATCACGATCCTCACCTTGCCGGACGGCGGCGAGACCATTGGCAGCGCCACATTCGACCTGGACATCCTCAGCGAAAACCTGATCGACTTTGATTTCGCGGTCACGGGCACGGCCGAGAACGGCGTCGACGCCACGGTCGAAGCGGTAGGCCAGACAAACGTGCCGCCCCTGGCACCACCGCAAACCATCGTCGATTTCACGCTGGAGGACAGCTTCTTCACGGACGGAAAGCGGCTCGACTTCGAGATCGGCGGCGCCGTGAACGCGACGCTGGACGAGGACCGGGACTTCGCCTCGATCATCGGCGGCGGCGATCTCGGCAGCGACGTCGTGATCCAGTAGCCGCGCCGCCTGAAGGTTGCAGGTCGCCCTGACGGATCGATCTCACTGGGCGAAGACGCGCTTCAGCGCGAGGACGCAGGCGCCCGGACCGTCGCAGCGGCGGACGATGTCCAGGACCGCCGCCGCGCCCTCGCCCTTCCCGTAGAGGGCCGCGTGGGCCAACGCCAGCGTCGTCAGCATCGGCGCGTCCGGCGCAACCTCCCCGTCGCCGCCGGCCGACCAGCGCCGCAGCACGCCCAATGTCCGGAAGTCATCGGGGATCCGGATCACCTCCCGACCTCGGCGCAGGTCGAAGGACACGAAGCCGCGTTCGCCGCCCGCCCGCACGCGCTCGTTGAGCGTCGCGCGCCACAAGGCTTTCAGCCCCTCCCGCAGATCCAGCCCGCTGCGGTCGACCGAGGGCTCGCTGTCCCGGTCGAAGTGGTCGTGCGACAGAAGTTGCCAGTCTCCGGCCATCGCCGTCCCCGCTGCAACAGACGGCCCCGTTCCCGACGCCGATGGCACGGCGCCGGGGACGGGCCCGCCATCGAGGCTGCCGGCGCAGCCTGCCGTCCGTTCGACCCCGGCTCAAGGAGATTGGCGGGTGCGGGCGCGGCCGTCCGCCGTCGGGGCGGGCGGGGCGCGCGCCGGCGGGAACGCGCCCTTCACGCCGCGCCGTCCCGCCGGGCCAGAAGCTTCGTCAGCGCGCGGGCCTGCACGGTCACGGTGCGGACCACGTCGGGCGGCTGATCCCGCAGCAGGCGCAGCAGCTCGCGCGTGGCGCGGGCGTGGTCCTTGTCCGGGGCGCCCACGGTGTCGAAGGCGAAGAGGCTCTCGACCGGCTCGCCCAGGGCCTGGGCCAAGCGGACGATGGAGGCGAAGCGGGGTGCCTCGTGACCGTTCTCGATTTGGGACACCGTCGCGGGCTGTAGCCCGACGGCCTCGGCCAGGGCCTCCTGGGTGCGGCCGTCGCGCTCGCGAAGGACCCTTACACGAGCCCCGAACAGGCGTTTCGCAAGGTCTGTCTGCAGATCCGGATTTGCACGTTTCATGACCATCCCATCCATGCATGTCGTTGCCAGAGCCAGGGATGGTCGCAGAGTGAATGCACCCGTCCCGATTGTGCGAGGCGCAAGTGCTGCCAACCCTGGGCAGCTTCTCCGCTCGGTATCGGACGGAACGGCGCGCGGCGCCCGACACAGGGCGGGGCGCCGGCCGCATGCAATCGTCGGCAGCGCGGCACGGCATGGCGCCTGACTATGGGGCGAACCCGGCATTCAATAGTTAAAGGGTAGATATTATTGGGTTTGCCCGAATGTTCGCTCTGCGGCAAAAAGCCTATAACGCCTCTTGACTTCAATTCTTGGTAGAAAATGGGCTGTCCTACCTATGCCGCAAAAAACAATCGACCGTCATGTGGGAGCGATGATCCGCGCGCGCCGCATGGCCCTGGGACTCAGTCAGGACACGCTGGCCCGACGCATCGGCGTCAGCTTTCAGCAGATCCAGAAGTACGAGATGGGCGCGAACCGCGTCAGCGCGAGTCGCCTGTGGGACATCGCCAGGGCGCTGGAAACCCATCCGGGGGCGCTGTTTCCCGACCCTGAAGCGATATTGGAGGAGGGCACGCCCCGCTCCGCGGACGGCTCGGGACCGGACCGCCTGGCGCTGGAGATGGCCCGGGCCTTCGAGACGGTCACGGAGCCGGCCACCCGCCGGGCTCTTCTGGACCTCGCCCGGGCCTGCGGGCACGCCACGGACGCGCCGGGGGACGAAACGGGGGCGGGCGACGCGGTGACGGCGCTGGCCGAACTGGTCTCCGCCGGCCCGGAAGGCTAGCCTGTGTCAGGCTAAGGACGCGAGGCACGACGAAAGGGCGCGATGGACATCTATCACATCTGGTGCGACCTGAAGCCTGGCGTCGCGGACATGGACTTCGCCGACCGTCTGGACGCCTATCTGTCGCGTCTGAAGGAGGCGGGGCAGGTCGCGGGCTGGCGGCTGTCGCGCCGCAAGCTGGGCCTCGGGGCGCCCGGCTTGCCGGAGTTCCACGTCGTCATCGAGTTCGAGGGGCTGGCGCAGATGGACTCCGCGTTCGCCCTGGTCGCTTCGCGCGAGGGCTCGATCGAGGAGCTGCACCACGGCGTGAACAGCCTGGTCACCAACGTGACCTTCGCGCTCTACCGCGACTTCCCGGATGCCGTCCGGGTCCGGGGTCAGGAGCGGTTCTAGCCTCCCCTCGCGCCCGGACCCGCCAACCGCCGCCGTTCGAGAGGTCGCGAAGCCCGCCGTCCCAGCGCGCCTCAGCCGCCCGGCTGGGGCTCCGGCTCCATGCCGCCCGGTGCCTCGCCGCCGCGACCCTTGCCCGCGGCCTTGCCGCTGGTCGGCACCGAGGCCCGGCGCCCCGCCGGGGCGTCGCCGCCGGTGTCCGAGCGGTCGATGGTCTCGCCGCGCAGCACCGCCTGCACCTCGTCGGCCGACAGCGTCTCGTACTCCAGCAGCGCCTTGGCCAGCTTGTGCAGGTCGTCCAGATGCTCCGTCAGCACGTCGCGCGCCGTGGACTCGGCCTCGGCGACCACGCGATGGATCTCCTCGTCGATCAGGCGCGCGGTGTACTCCGAGACGTTCTTGCGCTGGGTCACCTGGTGGCCCAGGAAGACCTCCTGCTCGTTCTCCGAGTAGCGCAGCGGTCCCAGGCGCTCGCTCATGCCCCATTCGGTGATCATGCGCCGCGCCAGATCGGTGGCCTGGCGGATGTCGTCGCCGGCGCCGGTGGTGACGTGCTCCGAGCCGTAGATCAGCTCCTCGGCGAGGCGGCCGCCGAACATCATGGCCAAGCGCGCGGTGATCTCGCTCTTCTTGTAGCCGTAGCGGTCCTTTTCCGGCAGCGACATCGTGACGCCCATGGCGCGCCCGCGCGGGATGATGGTGACCTTGTGCAGCGGGTCGTTGCCCTTCACGAACAGCGACACCAGGGCGTGGCCGGCCTCGTGATAGGCGGTCAGCTCCTTCTCGTCCTCGGTCATCACCATGGAGCGGCGCTCGGCGCCCATCAGCACCTTGTCCTTGGCCAGCTCGAAGTCGTGCATGGTCACCACGCGCTTGCTGGCGCGCGCGGCGACCAGCGCCGCCTCGTTCACCAGGTTGGCCAGGTCGGCGCCGGAGAAGCCCGGCGTGCCGCGCGCGATGACGCGCGGGTCGACGTCGGGCGCCAGCGGCACCTTGCGCATGTGCACGCGCAGGATCTTCTCGCGGCCCAGCACGTCCGGGTTGGGCACGGTGATCTGGCGGTCGAAGCGGCCGGGGCGCAGCAGCGCCGGGTCCAGCACGTCCGGCCGGT
>CAZLNO010000009.1:0-18870 GCA_964561005.1 uncultured Rhodovibrionaceae bacterium
GGTAATAGGATTTGAAAAATCCCACTTACTAAAAAATGTTGCCAATATACGGGAATACCGGGAACGCGTCGCATGGTTGTCCCCTCAGATCCATAATATCGATTTCGTATAACAGAATCTATCGCGAATCAAGCCAGCCGCCGGAGCTGCGTGCCGTCGGGGTCCTTCAGGCCGCGCAGCAGGCTGCGGATCTCGCCGCCCAGGGCGATGCGGCCGTCGCGCATGTAGGCCTCGTGGTTGCGTTCCAGGTCGTCCAGCACGTAGCGGTAGTTGACCATGATCCCGGCCGACTGCTTGAGTCCCTTGGACGAGACGTCGCCCAGCCAGTTGATCCGCTCCAGCCGCGCTCCGTTCTTCAGGTGGAAGCGGGCCACGGGATCGATCGGCGCGTTGTCCTCCCGCCGCGCCAGGAAGTAGCGGCCGCACAGCCGCATCAAGGGCTCGCGCAGTGCCTTGGTGACCTCGTGGTCCCGGGTCCAGTTCTTGCGCTCCAGCAGCTTGCCGATCGCCTTCGCCGGGTCGTTCTCGCCGGCGCATTCCGCCAGGCGGGCGCGGTCCTCGTCGTCCGTCAGCGCCCGCACCATGCTGGGCTCCACCTTGTCGAGCCAGTCGCGGAAGCCGGGCACCGGCGACAGCGTGGCGAAGGTCTCGATCTGCGGCAGCTCGACGGCCAGGCGGCCGACCACCTGCTTGATCAGGTAGTCGCCGAAGGAAATGCCGCGCAGGCCCTTCTGCGTGTTGGAGATGGAGTAGAAGATCGCCGCCTTCGCCTGTTGGGGGTCGTCGGAGGGCGCTTCCTCGTCCAGCAGCGCCTGCACGCTGGCAGCCATCTTGCGGGTCAGCGCGATCTCCACGAAGGCCAGCGGCTCGTCGGGCATGCGCGGGTGGAACAGGGCGTAACAACGGCGGTCGGAATCCAGCCGGTTGCGCAGGTCGTTCCAGTCGCGGATCTCGTGCACCGCCTCGTAGGCCATCAGCTTTTCCAGCAGGGCCGCCGAGGAGTGCCAGGTGATCTGCTGCAGATCCAGGAAGCCGACGTCGAACCAGGAGCGCAGCAGCTCGCGCAGGTCGCTGTCCAGATGGCGCAAATGCGCGTCCTCGTGCACATGGCGCAGCAGGTCGGCGCGCAGGTCGACCAGGAACTTGGTGCCGTCCGGCAGCGCGTTGAACTGCGTCAGCAGCTTCACCCGCGGCGGCACCAGCGCCTGGCGCAGCCGCGCCTCGGCGTCCCAGCGGACCTCGGCGTCCGGGGCGTCGCGATAGGCCTGGATGGCCTGCTCGACGCGGCCGGGCTCGCAGCCGAACTCCCTCGCCAGGATCTTCAGGAAGCGCAGCTTGGCGCCCCTGTCCATCTCCAGGTAGCGCCGGCCCAGGTCGGCGGCGCGCCCGCGGGCCGAGACCTCGCCGCCGCGCGCCTCCAGGCACTCGCGCATCAGCCTGCGCACGGCCTTGAGGTCGTTCTCCCCGTTCTCCGGGGCGGACCAGCCGACGGTGCGCGCGGCCCCCGTCGCCACGTCGCGCCAGGCCGTGGTCAGGTTGGTCAGGGTGCGCTCGAAAAGCGTCGTGCTTCGCTCGCTCTGCGACTCCGCCATCCCATCGTCCTTTTCGGGTCTCCTCTCGCCGCTCAGATCGCCGGCCCCATCAGCACCTCCGGCAGCCAGAGCGCGATACCGGGGAAGATGCACAGCAGGACGATGCCGACAACCATGCACAGCATGAACGGCAGCGCCCCCCACAGAATGGTCGGCAGCCGCACGTCGGGCGCAATGCCGTTGATCACATAGAGGTTCAGCCCGACCGGGGGCGTGATCAGCCCGATCTCCATGTTGAGCGTCAGCACCACCGCGAACCAGACCGCGTCGAAGCCCAGCCCCTCCACGATCGGCAGCAGCGTCGGCGCCGTCATCAGGATCACCGCCACCGGCGGCAGGAAGAATCCGGCCACCAAAAGGAAGACGTTGATGCAGGCCATCAGCGCCCACTTGTTCATCTCCAGCGTGGTGATCCATTCGGCCAGCGTCTGGGTGATGAACAGCGAGGACATCATGAAGCTGAACAGCTCGGCGGCGGCGATGATCATCAGGATCATCACCGATTCGCCCGTGGCCTCGCGGAAGATGACCCACAGCTTGCGGGGCTGGCGCACCTTGTAGATGATCACGACCAAAAGCAGGCAGAACATGGCGCCCACGCCCGCCGCCTCCGACGGGGTCGCCACGCCGCCGTAGAGCACGTAGAGAATGCCCGCGATGATCAGCAGGAACGGCCCGACCTTGGGCAGCATGACCACCTTGTCGCGCAGGCTGAAGGACACGTCGGGGTCGACGAAGCGCTGGCCCTTGCGCCAGGCGGCGAAAATGCCCCAGGCAATGAACAGCCCCGCCAGCATCAGGCCCGGCAACAGGCCCGCGATGAACAGCCGGCCGATCGAGGTCTCGGTGGCGATGCCGTAGACGATCATCGTGATCGACGGCGGGATCAGGATGCCCAGCGTGCCACCCGCGGCTATGGAGCCGGTGGCGACCGAGGCGGGATAGCCGCGCTGGCGCATCTCGGGAATGCCCATCTTGCCGATCGCCGCGCAGGTCGCCGGCGAGGAGCCGGACAGCGCGGCAAAGATCGCGCAGGCGCCCACGTTGGACGCCATGAGGCCGCCCGGCACGCGGTACAGCCAGCGGTCCAGCGCCTCGTAGAGGTCCGCCCCGGCGCGCGAGGAAGCCACGGCGCCGCCCATCAGGATGAACATCGGGATCGACAGCAGGGCGAAGCTGTCCAGGCCGCCGTAGAGCGTGTCCGCGATGAATCCCAGGGCGAAGAAGCCATCCGCGTAGACCAGAAAGACGAGGGACACCAGCCCCAGGGCGAAGGCCACCGGCATGCCCAGCAGCAGCAGGGCGATGGTGACGACAGCGATGACGCCGCCAAGCTGCAGCTCGTTCATGCCTGCTCATCCCCTTCCTTCATGGCCGCCAGCGCGGCCTCCGGCGGGGCCTGCACGCCGAAGGGCATGTCGCGGCCCAGGATGATCGCCAGGATGTCGGCCACGTACTGCAGGCTGAGCAGCCCCATGCCCAGCGGCACCGAGGCATAGGGAATCCACAGCGGCGGGGCCCAGACCGTTTGCGCGCGCCAGTCGTTCACCCAGGCCTCGTGCCAGAACAAGAAGCCGTAATAGGCGAGCACGGCGCAGAACAGCAGCGACGCCCCCGATGCGAACAGCGCCAGCACGAAACGGCCCTTCTCGCCCAGGTAGAGCGGCAGCAGGTCGACGTTCACGTGGCCGCGCTTGAGCAAAACGTAGGGCGCGCCGATGAAGGTGGCGCCGATGACCGAGAAGGTCACGAACTCGTGCTGCCAGATCGCCGACTGGTTCAGCACGTAGCGCACGAACACCAGGTGGCAGACCGCCAGCACCGCGGCCAGCAGCAGCGCCGCCGAGACCACGCCGCAGGTCCGCGAGATGCGCCAGACCCAGGTGATGAACCCATCCATCGCCAGCCTTCCCTTTCGATGCGGGCCCGAAAGGACCGGCGGCGGCCCGTGTGCGGACAGCGGGCCGCCGCCTTGACGCCAGTCGGTTGCGGTCAGTCGGTCAGTCGACCGACAGCGCCATCTCGATCAGCTCGGCACCGCCCTCGACGTTCTCCTCGAACTTCTTGTAGGAGGATTCCTTCGCGACCTCCAGCCAGGCGTCGTACTGCTCCTTGGTCATGTTGACGACCTTGACGCCCGCCTTTTCGTAGGTCTCGACCAGGGTCTCGTCCAGTTCCTTGGCCTTGGCGAAGAAGAACTCCTCGGCCTTCTGGCCGGCCTTCATGAGGGCTTCCTGCTGTTCCGCGTCGAGCTGGTCGAAGGTGCGCTTCGACATCAGGATCGGCTCGTACATGAACCACAGGGCGTAGTCGCCCGGCGGCGTCAGGCAGCTCGACTGCTCGTAGATGCGATAGCTGACCAGGCTGCCCGAGGACGTGTTGGCGCCGTCGAGCACGCCGGTCTGCATGGCCGAGTAGATCTCGGAGCTGGGCATGGAGTTGATCGAGGCGCCGGCGGCGGCCAGCATCTCCTCGAAGGCCGGCCCGGCGGCGCGCATCACCTTGCCCTGCACGCTGTCCGGCGTGGTGACGCAGAAGTCCTTGCCCACGAAGCCGCCGGCCAGCCAGGCGTCGGACAAGACGACCACGCCGGCCTCGTGGATGATCTTCTTGATCTCGTCCATGTAGGCCGAGTCGTTCAGGCGCTTGGCGTGGTCGTGGTTCTTCACCAGCCCCGGCATCAGCGTCGCCGAGAACTGCGGATGGCGGCCGGAGGCGTAGTCCAGCGGGAAGGCCGAGACGTCGAGCTGCCCCTTCACCATCGCGTCCCACTGCTGCTTCGGCTTGAACAGCGAGGAGCCGGGGTAGACACGAATGTCCAGGTCGACGCCCGCCTTCTCGACCTCGGTCTTGATGATCTCGACCATCTGGCCGCGCACGTCGTCCTTCGGCCACTGGTGCGAGGCCTTGAGCGTCTGCGCGGCGACCGGGCCCGCGAAGGCCAGAACGGCGGCCGCGGCGACGCCGGCCAGTTGGTGTCGCAACGATGACATGGGCGAAAACCTCCCCTTCCTTGATGTCGTCCGTTTGTCGCGTGCTGGACACCAGGCGGCGCCCAGCGGTGAGGCCACGTTAAACACCGATATCGGGCCGGACAAGCCGCCATCGGTTTGCGTCGCCCAGGGGCCTTGTCTATATCCGGGAACGCAACCGACCGCCCGCCGCCCCGGAAACCGCAGAGGAAGCCCGGAAATGAGCGAAAACCTCTATGCCGACTTCGAAGCCCGCTTCCCCGCGGACCGCGCCGCGCCGGCCCTCGTGCTGGCCGACGGCACCACCTGGAGCTACGGCGACCTGGAACGCGAGACCGGCCGCATCGCCGGCCTGCTGCGGGACCTCGGCGTCGCCCCCGGCGACCGCGTCGCCGTGCAGGTGGAGAAGTCGCCCCAGGCGCTGTTCGCCTATCTGGCCTGTCTCAAGGCGGGGGCCGTCTACCTGCCGCTGAACACCGCCTACAAGGGGGGCGAAATCGCCTATTTCCTGGGCGACGCCGAGCCGACGGTCTTCGTCTGCGACCCGGCGCGCCAGGGCGAGCTGCAGCCCGTCGCCGACAAGGCCGGCGTGCGCCACGTGCTGACCCTCGACTCCGACGGCGCCGGCACGCTGGCCGAGCGGGCCGCGACGTTTTCTTCCGAATGCGAAACGGTCCAGCGCGACGGCGACGACCTTGCGGCCATCTGTTACACCTCGGGAACGACGGGCCGCTCCAAGGGGGCGATGCTGAGCCACCGCAACCTCTCGTCCAACGCGCTGACGCTGCACGAGGTCTGGGGCTTCCAGCCCGGCGACGTCTTGCTCCACGCGCTGCCGCTGTTCCACGTCCACGGCCTGTTCGTCGCCAGCAACACGGCGCTGCTCAATGGCTCCAAGATGATCTTCCTGCCGAGGTTCGATGCCGAGGAGGTCATCCGCCTGCTGCCCGGGGCGACGGTGATGATGGGCGTGCCGACCTTCTATGTGCGGCTGCTGGAACACCCCGAGTTCACGCCCGAGGCATGCCGCCACACGCGGCTGTTCATCTCCGGCTCGGCGCCGCTGCGGGCGGAGGATTCCGACGCCTTCCACGCCCGCACGGGCTTTCGCATCCTGGAGCGCTACGGCATGACCGAGGCGGGGATGATCACCTCCAACCCGCTGGACGGCGAGCGCCGACCGGGCACCGTCGGCTTCCCGCTGCCCGGCGTCGAGGTCCGCGTGTCCGACTCGGAGGGCAGGGTGCTCCCGCGCGGCGAGGTGGGAGTCCTGGAAATCAAGGGCCCGAACCTCTTCCAGGGCTACTGGCGCATGCCGGAGAAGACGGCCGAGGAGTTCCGGCCCGACGGCTACTTCATCACCGGCGACAACGCCTTCGTCGACGCCGACGGCTACGTCCACATCGTCGGCCGCGCCAAGGACCTGATCATCTCCGGCGGCTACAATGTCTATCCCAAGGAGGTGGAGATCGTCATCGACGGCCTGGACAGCGTGAAGGAATCCGCCGTCTTCGGCGTCCCGCACCCCGACTTCGGCGAGGCCGTCGCCGCCGCCGTCGTGCCCGAGCCCGGCGCGAACCCCGACGAAGCCGCCATCATCCAGGCGGTGAAGGCCGAGCTGGCGAACTACAAGGTGCCCAAGCGCGTCTTCCTCGTCGACTCCCTGCCCCGCAACACCATGGGCAAGGTGCAGAAGAACGAGCTTCGCTCCGCCCACGAAACGACCTTCACGGGCAAGGGGTAGGGTGGGTTCGTCGAAGGCAACCCACCGTGTCCCGGCAAGCGGAAGACATTCGGCGGCTTGCTTTGCGAAGCCGCCCTACCCGCGACTACGAAACGACCTTTACGGGCGGGTGAAGCGACGCACGACGGGCGTCGAAGGCGACGCCCTCACCCTGAGCCTGTCGAAGGGTGAGGCACAGGGTGCACGGAGTGACGGGGCAGGCCGTTGCCCGCCCCGTACGCGTACGGCTCACACCCCGCCCATGCACATGTACTTGATTTCGAGGAAGTCCTCGATGCCGTACTTGGAGCCCTCGCGGCCGACGCCGCTCTCCTTGACGCCGCCGAAGGGGGCGACCTCGGTCGAGATGATGCCGGTGTTGATGCCGACGATGCCGTACTCCAGCGCCTCGCCGACCCGCCACACGCGGCCCAGGTCGCGG
Organism: uncultured Rhodovibrionaceae bacterium; assembly: GCA_964561005.1. Lineage (GTDB taxonomy): Bacteria > Pseudomonadota > Alphaproteobacteria > Kiloniellales > Rhodovibrionaceae > CAZLNO01. Next base: position 6,730 of record CAZLNO010000009.1, read on the forward strand.
GCGTAGAAGTAGGCGGCCAGCCCGAACTCGGTGTCGTTGGCGAGACGAATCGCCTCGTCCTCGTTCCGGAAGCGGAACAGCGGCGCCACCGGGCCGAAGGTCTCCTCCTTGGTGACCTTCATCTCCGGCGTCACCTCGGTCAGCACCGTGGGCTGGTAGAAGGTGCCGCCCAGGTCGTGCCGGCCGCCGCCCACGGCCACCTTGGCGCCCTTGCCGGTGGCATCGGCGACGTGCTCCTCCACCTTCTCCAGCGCGGCCAGATCGATCAGCGGCCCCTGGGCGACGCCCTGCTCCAGGCCGGGACCGACCTTCAGGTCCTTGACCTTCGCGGCCAGCTTCTCGGCGAAGGCGTCATAGACCTTGTCGTGCACCAGGATGCGGTTGGCGCAGACGCAGGTCTGGCCGGTGTTGCGGAACTTGCACATCATCGCGCCCTCGACCGCCGCGTCGATGTCGGCGTCGTCGAAGACGATGAAGGGCGCGTTGCCGCCCAGTTCCATGCTGACCTTCTTCACGGTGTCGGCGCACTGGCGCATCAGGATCTTGCCGACCTCGGTGGAGCCGGTGAACGACAGCTTGCGCACCGTCGGGTTGGACGTCAGCTCGCCGCCGATCTCCTTCGCCGGGCCGGTGACGATGTTGATCACGCCCTTGGGCACGCCGGCGCGCTCGGCCAGCTCGGCCAGCGCCAGGGCGCAGTAGGGCGTCTGCGTCGCCGGCTTGATCACCACCGGACAGCCGGCGGCCATCGCCGGCGCGCACTTGCGGGTGATCATGGCGATGGGAAAGTTCCAGGGCGTGATGGCGGCGGTGACGCCGATCGGCTGCTTGACCACGACGATGCGCTTGTCGCCCTGGTGCGGCGGGATGGTGTCGCCGTAGACGCGCTTGGCCTCCTCGGCGAACCATTCGACGAAGGAGGCGCCGTAGGCCACCTCGCCCCGGCTCTCGGCCAGCGGCTTGCCCTGCTCGGTGGTCATCAGCACCGCCAGGTCCTCCTGCGCCGCCATGATCAGCTCGAACCACTTGCGCAGGATGTTGGCGCGCTCCTTGGCGGTCTTGCCGCGCCACTCGGGCCAGGCGCGGTCGGCGGCCTCGATGGCCGTGCGCGTCTCCTGGGCGCCCAGCTTCGGCACCGTGCCGATGACCTCGCCGCGGGCCGGGTCGGTAACCTCGATGGCCGCGCCGGAATCGGCGTCGACCCACTGACCGTCGATGTAGCACTGCTGGCGGAACAGCGCCGCGTCGCTCAGCTTCGGCGCGGCGTCGCGCAGCACGGTTGCGTCCGGGCTCATGATGATCCTCCCTCTCGATGAATGCGTGCGGCCTGATCGTGATGTCGGGCCACCGGCGCCGCCGCGCAAGCGCCGCCCGGGCGGCGCGTCCCCGAGGCCGGTCGTCCGGCGCGGGATGACAGCGCGGCGCGCGAAGCTATGTCGTAGCGTATGCGCAACGACGACGCCAGTCACCCCGGCCTGACGAGCTTTCCCGACGACGGCCTTGCCGTTGTGATCGGCGCCTCCGGCGGAATCGGCGCCGCCCTGCACCGGCAGCTCGCGCCGCTCGGCCGCTTCACGGCCGTCCACGCGCTGGGCCGTCGCAGCGAGCCGCCGGTGGACCTGCTGGACGAGGCCAGCATCGCCGCCGCCGCGGAACATCTCCAGGCGGCCGGACGGCCGCGCCTGGTGGTCGACGCCACCGGCTTCCTGCACGGCGACGGCTGGATGCCGGAGAAGAGCCTGCGCCAGCTCGACCCGGCACAGATGGCCCACGCTTTCGCGATCAACGCCACGGGGCCGGCGCTGTTGATGAAGCACCTGCTGCCGCTGTTCCCGCGCGAAGGCAAGGCCGTGTTCGCCACGCTCTCGGCCCGCGTCGGCAGCATCGCCGACAACCGCTTCGGCGGCTGGTACAGCTATCGCGCCTCGAAGGCGGCGCTCAACCAGATCGTGCGCAGCGCGGCGGTGGAACTGGGGCGCCGCCGGCCGGAGAGCATCTGCGTCGCCCTGCACCCCGGCACCGTGGACACGCCGCTCTCGGCCCCCTTCGGCAAGCAGGGCCTGATCGTTCGCGCGCCGGACCAGGCCGCCGCCCGCCTGCTCGGCGTCATCGACGACCTCGCGCCGGCCGACAGCGGCGGCTTCCTCGCCCACGACGGCGCGCGCCTGCCCTGGTAGCCGTGGCCGCGCCGCCTGGCGGGTCAGGTCGTGTAGGCTTCCGCGAAGGCGTCGATTTGCGGGAAGACGTTCTGGCGGAACCGCCGCCCGGCGAAGCCGCCGTAGTGACCCACCTCGGGCTCGACGTGATGGTCGCGGTCGGCCTGCGGGATGCCCGCGAGGATCTCGTGCGCCGCCTCCGTCTGGCCGGGGGCGCAGATGTCGTCGCGCCCGCCCTCGATGGTCTGCAGCGGGATGTCGGTGATGGCCCCGGTGTCAAGCGGCTGGCCGCGCCAGGTGGCCCGGCCGGTCGCCAGCTCGCGCTGCTGGAAGACGCGCACGATGCTGTCGATGTAGATCTCCTCGTCCAGATCGAGGACGCTCCAGTACTCGTCGTAGAACTCCGCCACGCGGTCGGCGGCATCGTGGTTGCCGACGATGCGATCCATGAAAAGGTTGTAGTGCTTCTCGATGTGCCGGTCCGGGTCCATGCTCATGAACCCCATCATCTGCAGGAAGCCCGGATAGACCCGGCGCCCCGCCCCCGGCCGGCCGAACGGCACGGCATGGATGACGTTCTTGCGGAACCAGTCCTCGGAATGGCTCTCGGCCAGCCGTGTCACCTCGGTCGGCCCGGCCGCCGGATCCATCGGCGCGGAGATCAGCGTCATCGCCGCCGGGCGGGCGCCGCCGGCCAGGGTCTGGATGGTGGCCGCCATGACCAGCGCCGGACCCGGCTGGCAGACGGCCACGGCATGAAAGCGCCGCCCCGGCGTGCGCATCGCCAGAAGCTGCATGAACTCGATCAGGTAGGCGACATAGTCGTCCAGGCTGAAGGTCCCGCGCTGGATCGGCACGCGGCTGGCGCAGGTCCAGTCGGTGATGGTCACGTCGCCGGTGTCGAGCAGGGTGTCCACGGTATGGCGCAGCAGCGTCGCGTGGTGACCCGACAGCGGCGCCACCACGAACCAGTTGCGCGGCCTCGCCACGTCATGCCGGCACTTGAAGTGCAGCAGCCGGCCGAAAGGCCGCTCCACCAGCACGCTTTCCTGGACGTCGAGATCGAAGGCCGGCTTCTCGTAGCTGCGCGTCACCCGGCTCAGCATCTCCAGGCTGGCGCGGGTGGTGCGCGCGGTCAGGCTGGTGTCCGCGAAGGGCGCCAACATCACCTGCCCCGCCTCGGCCAGGACGTTGATGGGCTCCATCATCAGTCGCTGCGTGGCATGAGCCGCGTAAAGCATGGACGCCACCTTTCGCTTCCGTCCCGAGAACAGACATACCACTTAGTATGCCGTCCTGACGATTCGCGCAAGTGCCGGAGCGACGGCCTTGCCCGATCCCCACTGAGACCCAGAGAGGTTGAGGAAAAGTTGATGCGACGCGGGAAATCCCGCCGGCTCGCCCGATCCTGCGACGATATATCGCGATGATATATAATGGACGAGTCTATCTCGATGCGATATATGGTGCGGTGGTTAAGGAGGCCGTTTCACGCATGGATACCCGCACACTCTGCCTCGGCGTCGTCTACCGGGGCCCCGCCAGCGGCTACGAGATCAAGAAGAGTTTCGAGGAAGGCCCGCTGGCGCACATCCACGAGGCCAGCTTCGGCGCGATCTACCCGGCGCTGACGCGGCTGGCCGCCGAGGGGCTGGTGGACTGCCGCGAGCTGCCGCAGGACAAGCGCCCGGACAAGAAGGTCTACGCCATCACCCCCTCCGGCTGCCGCGCCTTCGAGGCGGCGCTGCGGCAGCTTCCAGCACCGGACAAGGTGCGCTCCGACTTCCTTTTCATGCTGTTCTTCGCCCATGTCCTGCCCTCCGAACATCTGGAACGCATCGTCGACCAGCGCATCGCCTGGTACGAGGAGACCATCGCGCGCATGCGGGACTGCGCCGACGCCCCGGACGATCCGCCCGGCCAGAGCTATGTGCGCGGCTTTGGCCTGGCGGTCTATCAGGCCGCCCGCGACTACCTCGTGGCCAACCGCGCCGGCCTGCTGGCGGCGGCGTCGGCATCCCCCGCGGCGGCCGAATGATCCGGCGAGGGGTGTGACCGCATGTCCCAAGGCAAGCGGCGGACCTACGGTACCTATCTCGTCGCCCTGATCCTGGCCGTCGGCGCGGCGCTGTGGGTTGCCTCCGGCGCGCTGTTCGGCGAATCGGCGCCCGAGATCCGCAAGGAGGCCGCGGCCCTCGACGAATTGGAGGCGAGTCCCAAGGTCCGCGTGCGCCAGCAGCGCGCCGAGTCGCGCACCCACACCATCGCCGTCCAGGGCCGCACCCAGGCCGATCGCAAGGTCACGCTGCGCGCGCAGACGCACGGCCGCGTGGCGGCGGTCCTGGTCGACAAGGGCGAGCGGGTGGACCAGGGCCAGGTGGTGGCGCGGCTGGCGGTCGAGGACCGCCCGGCGGCGCTGAAGCAGGCCGAGGCGCGCCTGGAACAGCGGCGGGTCGAGCTGGAGGCCGCGCGGCGGCTGTCCGAGAAGGGCTATCGTGCCCGCACGGCCCTCGCCGCGGCCGAGGCCGAGTACGAAGCGGCCCACGCCGCCATGCGCGCGGCGGAGGTCGAGCTGGCCAACACCGAGATCCGCGCGCCCTTCGCCGCGACGGTCGGCGCGCGCATGGTGGAAGTCGGCGACTACGTGTCGAATGGCGACGAGATCGCGCGCCTGGTCGATCTCGACCCGATCAAGGTGCTGGGCCAGGTCTCGGAGCGCAACGTCGGCCGCCTCGCGCTCGACGGGCCGGCCACCGCGAGGACGGTCACCGGCGAGGCCATCGAGGGGCGGATCACCTACATCGCCTCGGAGGCGGACGCCGAGACCCGCACCTTCGCGGTCGAGATGGCGGCGGCGAACAGCGACGCCAGCATCCGCGACGGCGTGACCGCCGAGCTGAACTTCCCCGTGCGGCAGGAAACCGCGCACTTCCTGGCGCCCTCGATCCTCACGCTCGGCGACGACGGCCGGATCGGGGTCAAGACGGTCGGACCCGAGGACCGCGTGCGCTTCCACCCCGTGCAGATCCTCGCCGACACCCCGGAGGGCGTCTGGATCGCCGGGCTGCCCGATCAGGTCACGCTGATCACCGTGGGCCAGAACTTCGTCACCACGGGCCAGCAGGTCACGCCGGTCACCGAGACGGCGGTCGCCGAATCGCTGGCGGACGCGCCGGTCGAGCTGCCGCCGGCGGGCGCGCCCGGTCCCGATCCGGCGGCGCGGCAGCAATGATGGCGGGGCGGGCATGAAGGCGCTCATCGAGGCCGCGCTGTCGCACAGCCGCACGGTGCTGAGCCTGCTGGTGCTGCTGCTGGTCGGGGGCGCCTACGCCTATGTGACGATCCCCAAGGAATCCAGCCCCGACGTCAACATTCCGGTCATCTATACCTCGGTCGTCCACGAGGGCATCTCGCCCGAGGACGCCGAACGCCTGCTGGCGAAGCCGCTGGAGCAGGAGCTGCGCGGCATCGAGGGACTCAAGGAGATCCGCTCCATCTCCCACCAGGGCGGCGCCAGCGTCATCATGGAGTTCGAGGCCGGCTTCGACGCCGACCAGGCCATGATCGACGTGCGCGAGAAGGTCGACCAGGCCAGGGCCGAGCTACCGCCGGAGGCGGAGGAGCCCGGCGTCAACGAGGTCAACCTCAGTCTCTTCCCGGTCCTCGTCGTCACCCTGTCCGGCCCGGTGCCGGAGCGCACGCTGCTCGACCTCTCCCGCGACCTGCAGGACGAGGTGGAGGCCCTGCCCGAGGTGCTGGAGGCCACGATCGCCGGCGACCGCGAGGAGCTGGTCGAGCTGATCGTCGACCCCACGATGATGGAGAGCTACGGCATCGACGCGCGCGCGGTGCAGCAGGCGGTCGAGCGCTCCAACCGCCTGGTCGCCGCCGGCGCGCTGAACACCGGCGGCGGCCGTTTCGCCATCAAGGTGCCGGGGCTGTTCCGCGACGCCGGCGACATCCTGGCCATGCCGGTGAAGGTTTCGGGCGACACCGCGATCACCTTCGCCGACATCGGCACGCTGCGCCGGACCTTCGAGGACCGCGAGACCATCGCCCGGATCAACGGCCAGCCCGCCGTGGCGCTGGAGGTCTCGAAGCGCACCGGCGAGAACATCATCGACACCATCGAAAAGGTGCGCCAGGTCGTCGAGGCGGCGCGCACGCAGTGGCCGGGCAGCGTCCAGGTCACCTACAGCCAGGACAACTCCACCCAGATCCGCACGATGCTGAGCGACCTTCAGAACAACGTGCTCAGCGCCGTGCTGCTGGTGATGGTGGTCATCGTCGCGGCCCTGGGCCTGCGCTCGGCCGGCTATATCGGGCTGGCGATCCCGGGTTCCTTCCTGACCGGCATCCTGGTGATCTACCTGGCCGGGCTGACGGTCAACGTGGTGGTGCTGTTCAGCCTGATCCTGGCCGTGGGCATGCTGGTCGACGGCGCCATCGTCGTCGTCGAATACGCCGACCGCAAGCTGCGCGAGGGCCTGCCGCCGCGCGAGGCCTACGGCCTGGCCGCGAAGCGCATGGCCTGGCCGATCATCGCCGCCACCGCCACCACGCTGGCGGCCTTCTTCCCGCTGCTGTTCTGGCCCGGCACGGTCGGCGAGTTCATGAAGTTCCTGCCGATCACCCTGCTGGCGACCCTGGCCGCCTCGCTGACGATGGCGCTGATCTTCGTGCCCACGCTGGGCAGCGTCATCGGCAACCGCCCGCCCGCGGGGCCGAGCGGCAGCCGCCACGCCCAGGCGCTGGCCGCGGGCAGCGCCGAGGACCTGGCCCGCCTGTCGGGGCTGACCGGCGCCTATCTGCGGCTGCTGCGCCGCGCCCTGCGCCATCCCGGCAAGATCATCCTCGCCGCGGTGGCGATGCTGGTGGCCGCGCAGTGGGGCTACGCCACCTTCGGCCGGGGCGTGGAGTTCTTCCCCGACACCGAGCCGGACAACGCGGTGCTGCAGATCCACGGCCGCGGCAACCTGTCGATCCATCAGCGCGACCGTCTCGTGCGCGAGGTGGAGGCGCTGGTCCTGGAGCTGCACCGCGCGCGCGGGGAGTTCCACGCCATCTACGCCCGCTCGCAGCTCGCCTCCGGCCAGCGCCGCGAGGAGCCGGAAGACATCATCGGCACCATCCAGCTCGAATTCGTCGACTGGTGGAACCGCCGGCCGGCCGACGCCATCATCGCCGACATCAAGCGGCGCGCCGAGGCCCTCGCCGGCATCCGCGTGGAGTCAGAGCAGCAGCAGATGGGCCCGCCGACCGGCAAGCCCATCCAGATCGAGGTCGCCTCGCGCGAGCCGGACAAGCTGGCGCCCGCGATCGGGCGAATCGTCGACCGCATGCGCGCCGACGGCGAGTTCACGGACATCGAGGACGGCCGGCCGATTCCCGGCATCGAGTGGGAGCTGGTGGTGGACCGCGCCCAGGCGGCCAAGTTCGGCGCCGACGTCTCGCTGATCGGCAGCTATGTCCGCATGGTCACGAACGGGCTGAAGCTGGGGGAATTCCGCACGGGCAACACCGACGAGGAGATCGACATCGTGGTGCGCTTTCCCGCGGATCGGCGAAGCCTCGACCGCCTCGACGCGATCCGGGTGGAGACGGACATGGGCAGCGTGCCGGTCTCCAACTTCCTCACCCGCCGGCCGCAGCAGAAGACCCAGCTCATCAAGCGCACCGACGGCCGGCGCGTCATGACCGTCAAGGCCGACGTCCGGCCCGGCGTGCTGGCCGACGACAAGGTGGGCGAACTGCGGTCCTGGCTGAAGACGGCCGGCCTGCCGCGCGGCGTCGACATCGCTTTCACCGGCGAGGAGGAGGAGCAGAAGGACGCGCAGAGCTTCCTCACCAAGGCCTTCGCCGTCGCGCTCTTCCTCATGGCGGTGATCCTGGTGACGCAGTTCAACTCCTTCTACAGCGCCTTTCTCATCCTCTCCGCGGTGGTGCTGTCGACGATCGGCGTGATGGTCGGCCTGCTGGTCACGAACCAGCCCTTCGGCATCGTGATGACGGGAATCGGCGTGATCGCCCTGGCCGGGATCGTGGTAAACAACAACATCGTGCTGATCGACACCTTCGACCGCCTGCGCCGGTCGGAGCCCGACGCGCTCCAGGCCATCCTGCGCACCGGGGCGCAGCGCCTGCGCCCGGTGGGCCTGACCACGATCACCACCATCCTCGGGCTGATGCCGATGGTGCTGGGCATCAACATCGACTTCGTGGACCGGATCGTTCAGGTGGGCGCCCCCTCCACCGAGCTGTGGCAACAGCTTTCCACGGCCATCGTCTTCGGCCTGACCTTCGCCACCGTGCTGACCCTGGTGATCACGCCCTGCGCCCTGATGTTCCGCAGCAACCTCGCGGCCTGGTGGCATCGCCGGCGCGGCCGCGCGCCCGAGCAGCCGCCGCAGGCCGACACCAGCGCCTATCCGCAGCTTCCCCACGCCGCGGAATAGCCCGCGCCGCGTCGGCGCGTTTCGACCCCTTAACCGTCGGTTAAGCGCAGGTCACTAGCTTAAGCCGCAATTCTTTCCCTGGACTCCGACAGGCATGGGCGACGCACGAACCACCGACCACGGCACTCAGAAACCCTCGGGCTTCGTCGAGGTGCTGGCGCGGACCAGCTCGCCGGTCGAGGTGGGCGAGATCGAGCTGACCGAGGAGGGCGTGCTGCGCCCGCGCGACCCGGACCAGCCTCTCAGCTTCAGCTTTATCTACAACGGCATCAGGTTTCACGCGGACGTCCCGCACGATCCCGGCCAGGCCATCAACCTGACGGCGACGCTTGGGGTGCTGCCGTACTCGATGGAAAACGCCTTCGGCCGACGCGCGGCCAAGGCCATCGTCGCCCGGGCACAGCTTCCCAACGGGCGGCTTTGCATCGGCGACCAGTTGCGCGTCCTGATCGAGCTGGCGGCCACGCCGCCGCGCCCGCGCACGCCCGTCAGCGTGCTGTCCACCGTGACGGCCCTGCTCATGGAAGCGAAGCCGTATCTCGACCTTCTCGACGTGGCGCTGCGCCGGCGTCGGCGATCGCCCGGTTTCGCCGGCCCGCGCCCGGCCAAGGCGTCCTCGCCGGCCTGAAGGGGAAGAAGGCGTCGCGGCATTGACGTCGGCGCGACGGCCCGTCAGAAGAAGGCCATGGCGACCCTGACCAGTCTCTGCGTCTATTGCGGCTCGCGCGACGGCAACGACGCCGGCTTCGCCGCGCTGGCGCGCGCGCTCGGCACGACCTGCGCCGCGCGCGGCGTGGGCATCGTCTTCGGCGGCGGGCACGTCGGGCTGATGGGCGAGCTGGCCGGGGCCGCGCTGGGCGCCGGCGGCCACGTGGTGGGCGTGATCCCCGAGCATCTCCAGCGCCGCGAGGTCGCCTTCGAGACCGTGAGCGAGCTGCTGGTCGTGGACTCCATGCACACCCGCAAGCGCCTCATGGCCGAGCGGGCGGATGCCTTCTGCGTGCTGCCGGGCGGCCTCGGCACCCTCGACGAGGCGGTGGAGATCATCACCTGGAAGCAGCTCCGCCTGCACGACAAGCCTATCGTGCTCCTGGACCACGCCGGCTATTGGCAGCCACTGCTCCGGCTGTTCGCCCATCAGCAGGAGGCCGGCTTCGTCGGCCCGGACTCGTTCGAGCTGTTCGACGTGGCCGCCGATCTGGACGGCCTCTTCGCCGCCGTCGACCGCCATCCCGAGCCGACGCTGAGCCCGGTGCCGGCGCGTTTCTAGCCGGCCCCTTCCAGCTTCCGGGACGCAAAGGCGCCAGACTCCGGGCGGCCCGACGCCCAAATTCTTGCACTGCACAATGATCTTGCTATTGTCGCCCCCCGACGCGCGGCCGGGGAGGACGGTCGTGGCCTGTTCAGCCGCGGCCCAGGGCCGCGACCCACGTGGCACAAGCGGGAGGAGCCCATGGCGAAGATCAAGGTCGCCAATCCCATCGTCGAACTCGACGGCGACGAAATGACCCGGATCATCTGGGACTGGATCAAGCAGCGGCTGATCCTGCCCTACCTCGACGTCGACCTGAAGTACTACGACCTGTCGATCACCAACCGCGACGCCACGGACGATCAGGTCACGGTGGACGCCGCCAGGGCGATCAAGCAGCACGGCGTCGGCGTCAAGTGCGCCACGATCACGCCCGACGAGGCGCGGGTCGAGGAGTTCGGCCTGAAGAAGATGTGGCGCTCGCCCAACGGGACGATCCGCAACATCCTGGGCGGCACCGTGTTCCGCGAGCCGATCATCTGCCAGAACGTGCCGCGCATGGTGCCGAGCTGGACGCAGCCGATCGTCATCGGCCGCCACGCCCACGCCGACCAGTACAAGGCCCAGGACTTCCGCGTTCCCGGCCCCGGCAAGCTCAAGATGGTCTTCGAGCCCGCCGACGGCGGCGCGCCGGTGGAGTACGAGGTCAACGACTTCGAGGGCGCCGGCGTCGGCATGGGCATGTACAACACCGACGCCTCGATCACCGACTTCGCGCGCGCCTGCTTCAACTATGCGCTGCAGCGCAAGTGGCCGGTCTACCTCTCGACCAAGAACACCATCCTCAAGGCCTACGACGGCCGCTTCAAGGACATCTTCCAGGAGGTCTACGACGCCGAGTTCAAGGAGAAGTTCGAGGCCGTCGGCGCCCACTACGAGCACCGGCTGATCGACGACATGGTGGCCGCCGCGCTGAAGTGGTCGGGCGGCTACGTCTGGGCCTGCAAGAACTACGACGGCGACGTGCAGTCCGACACCGTGGCGCAGGGCTTCGGCTCGCTGGGCCTGATGACCTCGGTGCTGATGACCGCCGACGGCAAGACCGTGGAGGCCGAGGCGGCGCACGGCACGGTCACCCGCCACTACCGCATGCACCAGCAGGGCAAGGAGACCTCGACCAACCCGATCGCCTCGATCTTCGCCTGGACGCGCGGCCTGAAGTTCCGTGGCGAGATGGACGGCACGCCGGCGGTCGTGGACTTCGCCAACAAGCTGGAGCAGGTCTGCGTCGGCACCGTGGAGCAGGGCCAGATGACGAAGGACCTTGCGCTGCTGATCGGCGAGAACCAGAAATGGCTGACCACCGCCGAGTTCTTCGACGCCATCGACGACAACCTGAAGAAGGCCCTGAACACGTGAGCGACCAAGACCTGGAAAACCGCCTCTATCTGGACCTGCCCGCCGGCCGGGTGACCGTCAAGCTGCGCCCCGACCTGGCGCCCAACCACGTGGCGCGGATCAAGGAGCTGGTGCGCCAGGGCCACTACGACGGCACGCCCTTCCACCGGGTGATCGCCGGCTTCATGGCGCAGGGCGGCGACCCCACGGGCACCGGCACCGGAGGCTCCGGCCGGAAGCTGAAGGCCGAGTTCTCGCAGGCGCCCTTCGAGCGCGGCACTTGCGGCATGGCCCGCACCCAGGACCCGGACAGCGCCGACAGCCAGTTCTTCATCTGCCTGGCCAAGGCGCCGCACCTGACCGGGCAGTACACCGTCTGGGGCGAGGTCGAGGACGGCATGGACGCGGTGGACGCCCTGAAGAAGGCGCCGCCCACGCGGCAGAGCGGCCTGGTCGACGACCCGGACAAGCTGATCAAGGTTCAGGTCGCCGCCGACGCGGCGTAACCGCGAAACCGCGCGTACCGCGCTCCCCTCCCCGCCCTCATCCTGAGCTTGCCGAAGGAGCGGCGAGAGGCGAGCGCGGCGAAAATCGATGACGGCCGATCTTCGGCGTGTCTTGCCGGCGCGCAGGGTTGTTCTTGAAATATTCGGTCTATTGTGCGATACTCACGACCGCTCTTGGACATTGTAAGGCAGGAGGCAGCCGGGGTCCGGCGTCGCACGCGCAGCGTGTGCAAACGTCTACATCCGTCAACATTCCGGCGCCGCAAGGTCGACACGCGCACCATGTGCACGCGTCAACATTCGTCTACATTCGTCTACATTCGTCAACGTTCGTCAACGTTCGTCAACGTTCGCGCGCCGCGTCCCCGGACGCG
>CAZLNO010000009.1:18970-60653 GCA_964561005.1 uncultured Rhodovibrionaceae bacterium
TTCGTCAACGTTCGTCAACGTTCGTCAACGTTCGCGCGCCGCGTCCCCGGACGCGAAACGCGTGCAAGCGTCCGCATGCGTCAACATCGCGCTTGCAAGGATCGCGGCATACCGAGGGTTTGCGGCGTTGACAGCCGTCCCGCCTACCCCGCCGCCGTCTCCTTGACCACGTGGACCGTGCGCTGCGGGAAGGGGATGGTGATGCCCTTGGCCTCCAGGGCCTGCTTGAAAGCCTTGGTCAGGTCGAAGCGGACCGGCCAGAGGTCGTCGGCGTTGACCCAGACGCGCACGATCAGATCGACCGAGCTGGCCCCCAGTTCCCCCACGACGATCTGCGGTTCGGGTTCCGAAAGGATGCGACTATCGCCCGTCAGCACCTCCCGGAGCGCCGCCGTCGCGGTGTCGATGTCGTCGTCGTAGCCGATGCCCAGGGTGAAGTCGGCCCGCCGCCTCGTGTGGTGGGAATAGTTCATGATCGCCTGTCCCCACACCGAGGCGTTGGGGATGATGATCTGGACATTGTCCGGGGTCGCCAGCTCGACGGTGAAGAGGTTGAGGTCCACGACGGTTCCCGACTGACCCGCCACGGAGACGTACTGGCCCACCCGGACCGGCCGGAAAATCAGCAGCATCACCCCGGCGGCGATGTTCGACAGCGTGCCTTGCAGGGCCAAACCGACCGCCAGGCCCGCCGCGCCGAAGACGGCGATCAGGCTGGTGGTCTGCACCCCGAACTGGTTGAGCACCGCGATGATGACGAAGGCCAGGACGGCATACTTCGCCAGGCTGGCGAGGAATCCGCGCACCGTCTCGTCGAGATACTTCGACCGCGCCAGCACGCGCCGAAGTCCGCCTGAAATCCAGCCGGCGGCGATCCAGCCGAGGATCAGGATGACGAAGCCGCCGAGAACGTTCAGGCCATAAGTCGTGACCAGGCTCACGACCTGCTGAGTCGCCGCTTCCGCCCGTTCCATTTTCGCCCCCGTAATCTTGTGGATTATCTTTATGCCAGACAGTGGTTTGGCAGGCTGAAGCCTGCCCTACCAAGCTACCAAACCCACCGCCTTGCAGACGCTTCAGCGTGCCGTTCCGCCGCTACCCGCCTTCCCCGGGCCCCAGCGCCTCGAAGCCGGCCACGAGGTCCAGCAGCTCGTCGGTGATGGCGCGCTGGCGCTGCTGGCGATAGACCGATTGCAACTCGCCGAGGTGCTCCTCGATGTTGCGCTCCGCCGCCTGCATCGAGGCGAGCCGGCTGGCATGCTCGCTGGCCAGGGACTCGGCGGCCGCGCGGAACACGCTGACGACCAGGTACTGGCGCAACAGGCCGGCGAACAGCGCCCGCGGATCGGCACGGAATCGCGGCAGGCTGCGCGTCGGCCAGGGCGCGTCGCGCATGCGCGCCAGCCAGGCCGACGACAGCGGCAGCATCTGGTGGATCGCGGGGACGGCCGGCGCCTGGCGTCCGCGCCGGTTGTGCACCAGCAGCACCCGCTCGACCCCGGAATCGCGCCAGGCCTCGACCTGCGCGATCACGCTGAACGCCGTGTCCACCAGACCGTCGACCGAGCCGGGCAGCTCCAGCCATTCGGGGGTCGGGAAGCCCTCCGCCTCCAGCCGGTCCGCCGCGCGCGCCCCGACGGCGAAGCGCCGCGCCGCGCCCAGGCTGACGCCGTGCTCCGGCAGGCGTTCGCGGGCGAAGGCCACGATCTCGTCGTTGAAGCGGCCGCACAGGCCGTGGTCGGAGCCGAACACCACGACCCCGGCCCCGCCGCCGCCCCGCCCGCCGCCTTGCGGCTCGACGCCGCCGAAGCGCAGGACGGCGTGCAGGCCCGCCTCCACGGTCTCGGCGTAGTCGCTCAGGGCGTCGGCGGCGCGCTCGTACTGGCGGATGCTGACCGCGGCCAGCGACTTCATCGTGCGCACGATGCCGTGCAGGTCCTGGGTCGTCTCGACCTGCCGGCGCAGCGCCTCAAGCGTCTGCATCGCCGCCCGCTCCCTCCGCCGCCTCGCCCCCCTCGACCGTCCGCAGGGCCTTGCGCACCGCGTCCAGAAGCGTTGCCCGGTCGTCGTCGGACAGCGAGTCGCCGGCGCTCAGCCGCCGGCGGATTTGCGGCAGGTCCTCGACCACGTGCTCGCGGATGGCGCGCTCGGCCTCGCGCACGCGCTCGACGTCCACGCCATCCAGCAGGCCCTCGGAGGCGGCCAGGAGCACGGCGATCTGCTCGGCCACCGGGACCGTCGCGTACTGCGGCTGGCGCAGCACCGCGCGGACCCGCCGGCCGCGCTCCAGCTTGCGCCGCGTCTCCTCATCCAGCCGCGTGCCGAAGCGGGCGAAGGCCTCCAGTTCCTCGAACTGCGCGTAGGACAGCCGCAGCTTGCCGGCCACGGCGCGATAGGCCTTGAGCTGCGCCTTGCCGCCGACGCGCGAGACCGACTTGCCGACGTCGATCGGCGGCAGATGCCCGCGCTGCTGCAGCTCAGGCGAAAGGTAGATCTGGCCATCGGTGATCGAGATCAGGTTGGTCGGGATGTAGGCGGAGATGTTCTGCGCCTCGGTCTCGATCACCGGCAGCGCCGTCAGCGATCCGCCGCCCTGGTCGGCCACCAGGTGGGTGGCGCGCTCCAGCAGGCGGGAATGCAGGTAGAACACGTCGCCCGGATAGGCCTCGCGCCCCGGCGGCCGGCGCAGCAGCAGCGACAGCTCGCGATAGGCGCGGGCGTGGCGCGTCAGGTCGTCGTAGACGATGACCACGTCGCGGCCGCGCTCGGTGAAGTACTCGGCGATGGTGGTCGCCGCGTAAGGGGCCGCGAACTGCATCCCCGGCGGGTCCTCGCCGCCCGCGGCCACCACCACGCAGCGCTCGAAGGCGGCGCGGCGGCGCAGGTCGGCTATCACGCGTGCCACCGCGGTGCCCCGCTGGCCGATGGCGCAGTACACCGCGATGACGTCGGTGTCGCGCTGGTTGATGATGGCGTCGACGGCGATCGCCGTCTTGCCGGTCTGGCGGTCGCCCAGGATCAGTTCGCGCTGGCCGCGCCCCACGGGGATCAGCGCGTCGATGGCCTTGATGCCGGTCTGCAGCGGCGTGTCGACCGGCGCGCGGTCCAGGATGCGCGGCGCCTCGCGTTCGATGGGGCGGCGCTCCAGCGCGTTGATCGGGCCGGCCTCGTCCAGCGGCCGCCCGACCGCGTCGACAACCCGCCCCAGCAGGGCGTTGCCCACCGGCACGTCGATCACGCGGCCGGTGCGCCGCACCTCGTCGCCGGCGCCCAGCCCGCTGCTCTCGCCCAGCAGGATGACGCCCAGGCCGCGCGCGTCCAGCCCCGCCGTCATGCCCAGCAGGCCGTGGGGGAAGCGCAGGATCTCCTCGGCCTGCGCGCCGGCGAGGCCGCGTACCCGCGCGATGCCACTGGTCACGTGCGCCACCGTGCCGGTCTCCACCGCCCGCGGCGCGCGCGGCAGCGCCTCCAGCGCCGCGTCGGCGGCGGCGAGGCTGTCCTTCGTGGCCTGGTCGAGGAGTCCGGTCATCGCCGCGCGTCTCCTCAGGCCGCCTTGGGCCGGCTCTTGGCCGCCATCTCGTCGAGGTTCTCGGCGAAGCGCCGCTCGAAGGTCTCCAGATAGCTGTCCAGGCTCCACAGCACGCTGTGCCCGGCCGCGCGCAGCTCGATGCCGCAGACCAGGGACCCGTCGGTGCTGAAATCCACCTCGAGATGCGCGCCAAAGGCCTCCCGCAGCGCCTCGCGGACGCGCTCGCGCGCCGGCTCGGGGAGGTCGAAGGCGGTGAACACCGCCAGCCCGCCGTCGTCCGCCCCCGCGCCTTCGGAAATGTCCTGACGTACCGCCGCGTCCAGGTCCGCGACCTGGCGGGCGAAGACCTCGGCAATCTGGACCTCCAGGTCGCGGTCGGCCAGATCCCGCAGCGCCCGGCGGGCCAGCGCCTCGAACTGCTCGGCCACTTGGCGGCGCAGCTCGCGAATGAGGTCGCGGCGCTCGCGTTCGAGCTGCTCGCGGCGCTGCCGACGCTCCTGCTCGACCTCCGTCTCCACCTGGGCGCGCAGCTCCTTGCGGTAGTCCTCGGCCTCCGCCCGGGCCTGGCGCAGAAGCTCCTCGCGCTTGCCTTCGAGTTCCCGCTGCTTGGCCTCGTAGGCCTTTTCCTTTTCCTCGGCGGCCCGGAGCTTGTCGTCGGCCTCGCCCAGGCGGTCGGCGATGTGCTGCTCGCGGCGCTGCATGGCGCGGACGATCGGGCCGTACAGGAAGCGCTTCAGCAGCCAGACCAGAACGAGGAAGTTGACGATCTGGGCCGCGACGGTCACCCAGTCGATCTGCATGGCGCTCAGCCTCCGGCGGCCGTCGTGACCTGGTCCCAGAAGGGATTGGCGAAGATCAGGATCATCGACACCACGAAGCAGTAGATCGCGGTGGACTCGATCATCGCCAGGCTGACGAACAGCGTGCGGGTGATGGTGTTGGCCTCGTCCGGCTGCTGGGCGATGGCGCTCAGCGCCTGCGCGGCCGCTCGCCCCTCGCCCAGCGCCGGCCCGATCGCGCCGATGCCGATGCAGATCGCCGCCCCGAGGATCGAGGCCATGGCCACCAGTCCGATGTCGCTCATCAGGATCTCCTTCCTTCTAGGATGACGGCTCGGATGCCGTCCCGCCGGACCCGCCCGTCGAGCGCCCCCCCTGCCCCGGATGCTCGCGGGTGGCCGAGGCGATGTAGACCATGGCCAGGATGGCGAAGATGTACGCCTGGATCAGGCCGGTCAGCAGCCCCAGCAGCCGCATCAGGATGGGGAACAGGAAGGGCGCGATGGACAGCAGGATGCCCACGATCACCGTGCCGCTCATGATGTTGCCGTACAGGCGCACGGCCAGCGCGACGATGCGCGAGATCTCGCCGATCACGTTGAACGGCAGCATGAAGGGCGTCGGCTGAACGTACTTGCGCAGGTAGGCCAGCACGCCGCGCTCGGCGACGGCATAGACCGGCACCGCGACCAGCACGCACAAGGCCAGCGCCGTCGTGGTGGACAGCGAGCCCGTCGGCGGCTGCCAGCCGGGCACGATGGTCAGCACGTTGGACACCGCGATGAACAGGAACAGCGTGCCGATGAAGGGCAGATAGGCTCCCGGCTCCTGCCGGCTGACGTCGCGGATCTGCTGGCGGATGCCGTCGACCAGCACCTCCAGGAGGTTCTGCCAGCGCGAGATGCGCGTCGTCGTGCTGAGCTGCCGGGTCACCAGCCAGCTCCCCAGCACCAGCATCGCCATCACCAGCCAGGTGAAGACGATCGTGGCGTTCAGCTCCAGCGGTCCCCAGCGCAGCAGCTCGATCTGGTCGGGCGAGATTTCCACAAGTACGGCCTTCCGCTTGCTTACCCTTCGACTGGCTCACCCTTCGACAAGCTCAGGGTGAGGGGGGCATGGGTTCCCGGTAGCCCCATGCCTGGCACCCCGCCGACTGCGTGGCCGACAGGCTCATGCTTCGACAGGCTCATGCTTCGACAGGCTCATGCTTCGACAGGCTCAGCATGAGGGAGAGTGCGAGGAAGAGGGCCCCCCTCACCCTGAGCCAGTCGAAGCCTCACCCTGAGCCTGTCGAAGGGTGAGGCCGTCCCAGCCAGCGCACCGCCACCGTGCGCGCCAACAGGAAGCCGGCCAGCGCGCCCAGCAGCGCCGCCGGTCCGGCCTGCAGCGCCAGATACAGCGCCGGCAACAGCAGCGCCAGGCGCGCCAGGGCGCCGAGCAGCAGCGCACGCACCGGCCGCGCGGCCCCCGGCAGGCGGCGCGCCGACCGCCACAGCGCGGCGAAGTAGACGGCGCCCGCCGCCAGGCCGACGGCCAGGCCCAGCCCCAAGAACATCGGATCGAGGTTCATCGCTCCGACCTCGCCCTTCTCAATTCACGCTCCGTCGTCCGCGTCGTGATGGCTCTCCCGACGCACCCAGAACCAGGCGTTGAGGCAGCCCAGCAGGACGCCCACGAAGAGGAAGGTGAGCGTCCAGGACACCCTGTCCTCCAGGCGCCCGTCCAGCCACACACCCAGCGCGATGCCCGCCAGCGTGGGAATGGCCACCGCCCAGCCGACCAGCCCGAACATGCCCAGGCCGAACCACACCCCGCGGTCGCGCTCGCGCCGGGCGCGCAGCCGGCGGCGGGCCTTGTGGTCCACCTCGCGGGCCACGCGGCGCTTGTGCGCCGCCGCCGGAGCCTTTTCCTCGTCCTCCTCGCCGGGCACCTCAGCGCTCCTCGAGCTGGATGAAGCGGCGCACGATGCCCGCCTCCAGGCGCGCGACCGCGCCGCGAAGCTGGCGCTCCTGCTCGTCCAGCCGGCGGAAGCGCCGCTCCACGGTCTCGCGCAGCGCCGCCAGGTCGCGCCCGGGCACGGCGTCGCGCAGCGAGACGCTCACCTCCTCGCCGCGTTTGACCAGCACCCCCTCGTCCACGCCGAGGTAGCGCTCCGCCCCCGTCGCGCCGGCGTCTTCGAGCTGGTACAGCAGGATGCCCGGCACGATCAGCGCCACATAGTCGGCGTGCCGGGGCAGCAGGCAGAAGTGCCCCTCCATCCCTTCGGCGACCACCTTGGCCGCGGGGGTGTCCACCAGCACGCCGGTCGGCAGCAGCACCTTCAGCCGCATCGCGCCGCCTCCTTCCTAGGCTGCCTCGGCCGCGTCGTCGCGGGCCGGCAGCTCGTCCAGGGTGCCGAGCATGTAAAAGTCGCCCTCCGGACGGCCGCGGAAATCGTCGTTCAGGATGCGCTCGCAGTCGTCCAGGCCGTCCGCCAGGGCGACCAGCCGCCCCTCCTGGCCGGTGAACTGCTCGGTGGTGAAGAAAGGCTGGGTCAGGTAGCGCTCGAGCTGGCGCGCCCGCGCGACGGTGGCGCGGTCGGCCTGCGACAGCTCCTCCATGCCCAGCATGGCGATGATGTCCTTCAGCTCCTCGTACTCGGCCAGGGCCCGGCGCACGCCCTGCGCCACGCGGTAGTGCCGCTCGCCGACGATCTGGGGGTTGAGCATCTTCGAGGCGGATTGCAGCGGGTCGACGGCGGGATAGAGCCCCTGGCTGGCGCGCTTGCGCGACAGCACGATCGAGGCCGTGAGGTGCGAGAAGATGTGCGTCGCCGCCGGATCGGTGAAGTCGTCGGCCGGCACGTAGACCGCCTGGATGGAGGTGATGGCGCCGTCGTCGGTGCTGCTGATGCGCTCCTCCAGGCCAGACAGCTCGGTGCCCAGGGTCGGCTGGTAGCCGACGCGCGAGGGGATGCGCCCCATCAGGCCCGACACCTCCATGCCCGCCTGGATGAAGCGGAAGATGTTGTCGATCAGCAGCAGCACGTCCTGCCGGCGGTCGTCGCGGAAGTACTCGGCCATGGTCAGCGCGGCGTGGCCGACGCGGAAGCGCACGCCCGGCGCCTCGTTCATCTGGCCGAAGACCAGCACGCTACGGGCCAGCACGCCGGTTTCGCGCATCTCGCGATACAGCTCCTCGGCCTCGCGGCAGCGCTCGCCGATGCCGCAGAACAGGCTGACGCCCTCGTAGTGCTTGACCATGTTGCGGATCATCTCGGTGATCAGCACCGTCTTGCCGACTCCGGCGCCGCCGAACAGCCCGCTCTTGCCGCCGCGCTCCAGCGGGGCCAGCAGGTCGATGGCCTTGATGCCGGTGACGAAGACCTCCTCGCTCACCCGCCGCCGCGCCAGCGGCACCGGCCGGCCGTGCAGCGAGCGGTAGGCCACGTCCTCCAGCGCGGGACCGCCGTCGATCGGCCGGCCCAGCACATCGAACATGCGCCCCAGCAGCGCCTCGCCGACCGGCACCTGCAGCGGCTTGCCGGTGTCCGTGACAGGATCGCCACGCCCCAGGCCGCGCGTGGGCGTCAGCGCGATGGCGCGCACGGTCCGGTCGTCCAGATGGCTGGCGACCTCCAACACCACGCCCTGCTCCGCCCCGGCGAGCAGGCAGGCGTTCATCGCGGGCAGATGCGCGTCGAAGGCGACGTCGACGACGCTGCCCTGAATGGCGACCACCCGCCCCCGCTCGCGGGGGGACGCCGCCGTGTTCGCGCCAGCCATCCGCACAAGTCCTTTCCGGCGTTCGCCGCCCGAAGTTCGCGGCGATCATCGGGCCAAGCGCCGGGCGGCACATTGACGTGCCTCAAAGAGGTCTGGCACGTCTTCTGTATGGATGTCCGGGCAATGGGAGACCGGGCATGAACGACGACACGACGAAACGCATGATCGAGGACGCCGCCGACGCGCTGGGCGAGAAGCTGCTGCGCTCGTCCGGCGACCCTGATCTGGCCGGCTACGAGGTGCTGGCCCGCGCGGCGCTCCAGGCGGGCCTCCGCGCCCTGACCGACGGCGAGCCGGCGCCGGCCCGGATCGCGCGCGTGGCGCGCGCGATCTACGACAAGCTGCACCGGGCCGACAGCGTCCCCTGGTCGGAGCTGGACAGCCACCAGCGGCACTTCTGGCACGACATCGCCCGCGCCGCGATCGCGGCCGCGGACGAGGAAGCGCTCGCGAGCCTGCAGTAGCGTTGGAATATCCGGCTCTTGACCTGTTTCAATGCGCGTCTCACGCCCCCGCTGCGAAGTGACGGGGTTGCGGATTCCGTCAGGTCTCAAGACGAAAGAATCAATCGGGAGCAAGGCAATGTCCATCGAACGGATCGTCATGGCCGTGATCGGGATCGTCGTCCTGGTCACCCTGGGCCTCAGCCAAATCCACCACCCCGCATGGCTCTGGGTCACCGCGGTGTTCGGGCTGCATCTTCTCCAGATGGCCTTCACGGGCTTCTGTCCGCTGGCGATGGTGCTGAAGCGCATGGGCGTGAAGTCGGGACCGGCGTTCCAGTAACCTAACCGTCAGGCTCAAAAGATTCCTACACCCGCGCCGCCTCCCTGGCGGCCTCCAGTTCGTACCCGTCGGCCGGGAAGCCGTTGATGGCGTGCGGACCTTCGGGCGCGAGATCGATGTGGCCGTTCAGGATCAGCGAGCGGCCGCTCTCCAAGCGCGGCGGCGCGGGCCCAGCTTTGTCCAGCTCCGGCCCAAGGCCCGCCCCCTTCCGACATTGTCGAGTCACACCAAATCCGCACTCTCCATGCGACCGCTCTCTCCCCGTGCTTGTTGTCGGGCAGATGATCGCAAGACGGCGGCTAAAGGAATTTTTACGAAAATTGGCTACAACGCCTGTCATTGCAGGGGATACGGGGCAGGATCTTGATGACTTTGCGTGCACTCGCGGCCGCCTTCGCAGCGATCTTCATGCTGGGTGGGCTGGCGGGCCAGGCGGGCGCCGGCGTCGCCTGGGCGCCTTTTCCGGTGGAGGTCTGGGAACGTCCGTTCGACATGGACGGCCCGCGGCGGCGGATCGACTACATGCCGCTCGATCGGGCGGAGAAGGCCTGGCATCTCTGCGTGGCCATTCCGCATGTGAAGGACTCCTACTGGCTGGCCGTGAACTACGGGCTCGTCGAGGAAAGCGAACGTCTCGGCGTGCGGATGGTCCTGAAGGAGGCCGGCGGCTACGCCAACTTCGCCAGGCACCGCCGCCAGGTGCGGGAATGCATCGACGGCGACCACGACGCCCTGATCGTCGGCGCGGTCTCCTATCACAAGCAGAACGATCTGGTGGCGGCCGCGCGCGCCGCCGGCAAGCCGGTCATCGACCTTGTCAACGGGATGAGCTCGCCCAAGCTCACCGCCAAGTCGCTGGTGTCCTTTCGCGAGATGGCCGCGCGGGCGGGCGCGTTCCTCAGGGAGCATGCCGACGGCGCGGCCCGGATCGCGTGGTTCCCCGGCCCCGAGGGCGCCGGCTGGGTCGAGGACGGCGACGCCGGCCTGCGCGCGGCGCTGGCCGGCAGCGAGATCGAGATCGTCGCCACGGCCCACGGCGACACGACCCCGGCCGCACAGCGGCGGCTGCTGGAGACCTTTCTGCAGGGCGATCCCGACGTGGACTACATCGTCGGCACGGCGGTGACGGCGACGCAGGCGGCGGAACTGCTGGCGGAGAAGGGGCTCAGCGGGGACATCCAGGTGGTGGCGTACTACCTGACGCAGAATGTCTATCAGGAGCTCAAGCGCGGGCGCGTCCTCGCGGCTCCCACGGACAGCCCGGTGGTGCAGGCGCGCATCGCCGTCGACCTGGCCGTACGGGCGCTGGAAGGAAAGTCCTATCACAGACACCTCGGTCCGGAACTCTACGTCGTGGACCGCGTCAACGTGAACTTCTTCGAGTACCAGACCGCACTTGCGCCTCCGAGCTTCACGCCGGTACACCGGGTTCCCCGATAGGCTTCCACCGCGACGGCATCGCATGACCCAGACATCCGACACGCCCCTGCCCCCGCGTCCGCGCCCGGCGATCGGCACGTGGGCGACGGCCTCCCGCCCTTCGAGTCCCGAGGTTTAGCACGATGGCCCGGCGGCGATTCGGCATCCGCAAGCGCGTGATCTACGGCTTCGGCCTGCTCCTGATCCTGATCCTGGTGCTCGCGGTGCTTTCGGCGACCACCTTCCAGAACCTCATCGGGGTCACCGACCGGGTTCTCGGCCGGATGTATCCCGTGGCCGATCAGGCGCAGCTCCTGCACGCCGACGCCACCGCGACCGCGCACGCGGCGGAGAGCTATTTCAACGATCCGGGCGAGGCCACGCTGGCCCGCGCGCGCGAACGGATGAAGACGCTCAGGAACGAGGCCGAGGCGCTGCGGACGCGTCTGACGGACACCGACATCGGGGTGGCCGAGCATTCGGCGCGCGCGCTTTACGACGAGGTCGTGGCCTACACCGAGGTGTTCGACAGCGCCGTCAGGCTGCGCCAGACAACCGCCGAAGCGGAGGCCGCCTACCGCCGCAACGGCGAGAAGATCCTGACGATCGCCCGCGGCGCCGCCCGCCAGGCGGAGGAGAACTACTACGGCGCGCTCTACGAGGACGATCTGGAGTCGATCGACGCGCTGTTCCCCAAGGTCACGATGTTCTCCGGGATCGCCTGGGTCACGGCCAAGACGCGCATTCTCGAACAGCAGCTCGTCAAGACGGGCGACAAGGACATCTTTCGTCAGATCAACCGCAACCTGGACAACATCGTTCGCGCTCTCGACCGTATCCGCGCCCGGGCCGCGGAGGACGGGCGGACGCGCATTCAGGACGCCCTGGCGGCGGCCCGGAACTATCAGCAGGCAGCGGAGACCTGGGAGGTCAACCACGCCAAGCTCACCCGGGACCTGACGCAGATGCGGCGCATCGCCGGCGATCTCCTGGCCCGCGTCACCACGATTTCCGGCGCCATCCAGCGCCGCGCCCAGCAGGCGGGCGCCGGGGCGCAAGCCGAAAGCCGCTTCGCGCGCAACAGCGTGGCGGTGCTGAGCCTCGCGATCCTGGGACTGGCCGTGCTGGTGGCCGTCGCGCTCGTGCGCTCGGTCGTGCCGCCGCTGCTCGCCCTGCAGCGCTCGATGCAGAAGCGGGCGGCGGGCGTCGAAGCCCCGATCCCCATGGACGGCGAGGACGAGATCGCCGACATGGGCCGGAGTTTCGCCTACTTCGTCAGCGAGATCGAGCGCCGGGAGAGCGCGCTCCGCGCCGCGCGCGAGGAGGCCGAGGCGGCGACCCGCGCCAAGGGCGAGTTCCTGGCCAACATGAGCCACGAGATCCGCACGCCGATGAACGCCATCGTCGGCATGACGCGTCTGATGCAGCGCACCCGTCTGGACGAGCAGCAGCGCGACTACATGGAGAAGATCTCCCACGCCTCGCAGTCGCTGCTGACGGTGATCAACGACATCCTCGACTTCTCCAAGATCGAGGCCGGCAAGCTGACGATCGAGACCATCGTCTTCGATTTCGAGGAGGTGCTGCACAACGTCTCCGACGTGATCGGCCTGAAGGCCGAGGAGAAAGGCCTGGAGATGGTCTTCAAGACCGACCGGGGCGTGCCGAGCTATCTGCGGGGCGACCCGCTGCGCCTGGGCCAGGTGCTGCTCAACCTGACCAGCAACGCCGTGAAGTTCACCGAGCGCGGCGAGATCGTCATCACCACCGAGGTCGTCGAGGACCACGGCCAGGCGCTGACGCTGAAATTCTCGGTCTCGGACACCGGCATCGGCATGTCGCCGGCACAGCAGGACAAGCTGTTCCGCGCCTTTTCCCAGGCCGACAGCTCGACCACCCGGCGCTTCGGCGGAACGGGTCTGGGCCTGGCCATCTGCCAGCGCCTGGTGCAGCTCATGGGCGGCGAGATCTGGCTGGAGAGCGAGGAGGGTGTCGGCACCACCTTCTACTTCACCCTGCCGATCGAGCGGGCGAGCGAGGCGGACGCCCAGGCCATGGCCTCCGCCCCGCCGTCGATCTCGGTGCGCGGGAACTCCGCGCTGGTGGTGGACGACAACGAGACCAACCGCCTTGTCCTCATGGACATGCTGAAGTCCTGGGGCTTCGAGGTGGAATCGGCGGCCACGGGGGAGACGGCGGTCGACGCGGTGCGGCGCGCGCGTGAACGGGGGCGCACCTTCGACATGATCCTGATGGACTGGAAGCTGCCCGGCATCGACGGGGTCGCCGCCAGCCGCAAGATCCAGGAGCTGTTCGGCGACAGCAGCCCGCCGCTGATCCTGATGATCACCGCCTACGACCGCAGCGAGATCGTCCCGGCCGCCCGCGCGGCGGGAATCCCCTCCATCCTGGCCAAGCCGCTGACCGGTTCGCAGCTCTACAACGCCATCCTGGACGCCTACCAGGGGCAGCCCGAGGAGCACCGGCAAGCCTCGGCCGAGCCCGAGGGACTGAGCGAGGCCGACCGCGCACGGCTGGCGAAGGCCCGCGTGCTGCTGGTGGAGGACAACGAAATCAACCAGCAGGTGGGCCGGGAACTGCTGGAGCAGGTGGGCGTCTCGGTCGACATCGCGGCGAACGGCCAGGCCGGCGTCGACGCCGTGCGTTCGGCCACCTACGACCTCGTGCTGATGGACATCCAGATGCCGGTCATGGACGGCTTCGCCGCCACGCGCGAGCTCCGCGCGGACTCACACTTCAAGGACTTGCCGATCGTCGCGATGACCGCGCACGCCATGTCCGGCGACCGGGAGAAGAGCCTCGCCGCCGGCATGAACGACCACCTGGCCAAGCCCGTCGAGGCCGACAAGCTCTACGGCGTGCTGCTGCGCTGGCTGCCGGCGGAACCGGTCGGCGCCGCCGGGGTCGAAAGCGCCGACCCGGCGCCGGCGCCTTCCCGAACCGAAAGCTCCGACGAAGCGTCGACCGGGGCCGCCGTGCCGACAAGCGAGGCTTCGGGTCTCCCGTCGTCGCTGCCCGGACTCGATATTGCCGGCGCCCTGCGCAACCTCGGGAACAAGGCGGACCTCTATCGCCGCACGGCCGCGAAGTTCCACGACACCTACGCCGAGGGCCTGGCGCCGCTGCGTGCCCATCTGGATGGCGGCGATGCGGATTCGCGGAACGAGGCGCGGCGCTGGGCGCACTCGCTGAAGAGCCTGGCCGGCACCGTGGGCGCGCAGACGCTCAGCGAGGCGGCGGCGGAACTGGAAAGCACGATCGCCAACGGCGCCACGGTCGACGAAGACCTTCTCGCGCGCGTCGACGCGCGGCTCGGCCAGGTGCGGGCCTCTCTCGAAGGGCTGTCCGGCGCGGCGACGCCCGAGTCGCGCTCCCCCAAGCCAGACGGTGCGGGCGGCGGCGAGACCGCCGATCCGGCGACGCTGCGCGAACGGATCGACGCCCTGGCGGCCGAGCTCGACCAGGGCAGCCTGGAGGCGGAGACGGCGCTGAACCGGCTGCGCGAGGCCCTCGGGACGGCCGAGCAAGGCCGGCTCGACAACCTGGCCTCGCTGGTGGAGGCCTTCGACTTCGAGGAGGCGCGGCGCGAACTGGATCAGCTCGCGGCCGCTGTCCTGGACGACCGAATCGGAACGGCGCGATGACCCCGAGGCAAACCCGGCAGCGCATCCTGATCGTCGACGACGATCCGGCGAACCTGCAGCTTCTCGGCGCGGCGCTGCGCGAGGACTACGACGTCGTGGTCGCGAAGTCGGGCGAGCAGGCCCTCAAGCGCCTGGAACAGGGCCCGGTCGATCTCGCGCTGCTGGACGTGGTGATGCCGGGCATCGACGGCTACGAGGTGCTGCGGCGCATGAAGGCGGACCCGCGCTACGCTCAGATCCCGGTGATCTTCGTCAGTGCCGTCAACGAGGCCACGGACACGGCGCACGGCCGGGAATTGGGCGCGGTCGACTACATCACGAAACCGCTCAACCTCCCCACGGTTCAGGCCCGCGTTCGGACCCATCTGGCGCCGCCGAACGGGGTCGGGCAGGCCGACTGAAGTCGCGCTTGCGCCTGGTGGCGGCCGGAACCCGGGCGCCGTCGAGCGACGCCCGGGCGAGGTAACTTCAACCGTGGCGACCTACTGCATTCCGCGGTAGGAAATCCGGTAGATCGCGCCCGTCAGGTCGTCGGAGACCAGCAGCGAGCCGTCCAGCATCTGCACGACGTCCACGGGGCGGCCCAGGTACTCGCCGTTCTCGGTGAGCCAGCCCTTCGCGAAGACCTCGTGGGAGACCACGTTGCCCTCCTCGTCCATGTCGACGTGCATGACCTGGGCGCCCACGGGCTCGGCGCGGTTCCACGAGCCGTGCTGCGCCACGAAGAGGTCGTTCTTGTAGGCGCGCGGGAACTGGTTGCCCGTGTAGAAGGTCATGCCGAGGTTGGCCGAATGGGCCTGCCACTCGATTTCCGGAAAGACCGCGTCGGCCGGCGGCTCGGAATCCATGTAGGCCTCGGTGCGCACGTTGCCGCCGCCGTACCAGGGGAAGCCGAAGTGCTGCCCCGCCTTGGCCGCGCGGTTCAGCTCGCCCGGCGGGATGTCGGGACCCATGCCGTCCACCTGGTTGTCGGTGAACCACAGCTCGCCGGTCACCGGGTGGAAGTCGAGGCCGACCGAATTGCGGATGCCGCGGGCGTAGATCTCCCAGCCGCTGCCGTCGGTGTTGACGCGCACGATGGTGCCCATCGGGTCCATCGGCCATTTGTCCGGCGGCGGCACGTTGTAGGGCTGGCCGATGGCCATGTAGATCTTGCCGTCCGGGCCGACGTCGACCACCCGGAAGGCGTGGTTGAAGTACTCCTCCTCCTTCGGGAAGAACTGCTCCTTGACCAGCCCGACGGCGACGTCGGTGCCCTCGTAGAAGAACTCGGCCGCCGGAAAGGCCCAGAGACGGTTGTGTCCGGCGATGTAGAGGATGCCCTGGTCGTCGAAGGCCGGGCCGTTCGGGAACTTGAAGGGAATGCCCGGCGCGAACTGCTTGACCTCGTCGGCGACGCGGTCCTTGTCGCGGTCGGTCACCGCCCAGACCTTGGATTTCCGGGTGCCGACGAAAACCACCCCGACGTTCGGCCCGACCGCCATGTGCCGCGCGTCGGGCACGATGGCGTAGAGGTCGATCTCGAAGCCGTCGGGCAGTTCGATCCGCTCCAGCGTCTTGCGGATGGCCGCGGCCCGGTCGCCGCCCTGCGGCACGATTTCCGGCTCGGCCGTGCCGGTCTGCTTGAACTCCTGCAGCTTCTCCAGGACCTCCTGGACGCTGCCCTGCGCCGCCGCCGGACCCGACAGCAGGAGACCGGCCACCGCCGCCGCGGCGCCAACAATCCCATAGCTTTTCACGTTTTTCCTCCCCATGCGAATGAACAGCCTGATTGTCTTCAGCCACCTTATCGTTGGCCGCCCGGTCGACGCGGCAGGCGCCGACTGCCCGGGACGGCTCGCCAGACTCCGCTAGGCGCGGAGAAAGTCCTTGTCCGCCAGGTCCTGCAGCATCTCGATCACGTCCGCCGCGATCGCCTCGGGCGGCGCGTCGTACTCCCCCGCCAGCTCGTCGGCGATCGCCGCCACCGTCTTCGTCCCATCCAGGCGCCGCAACACCGTCAGCGCTGTCTCGTCCGGCATCAGCACCCGTTCGGGCGCCAGCAGCACCCAGGCCGCGCGCGCGGAATCGAAGCGCAGCTTGACGTGCCGCGCCAGAACCGGGGCGGACTCGGGGCGGATTTCGACGCGCGCCGGCATCACGCCTCGGGCACGAAGGCGTCCGGCGGAATGTGGCCGGGTGTCACGTAGGCGTGGTGCAGCGCGTCCAGCATCGCCCAGAGCACGTCGCACTTGAAGATCAGCGCGTCCTGGACCGCGCGCTGCTGCTCGGCCGTCCGCGCGTGCGCCTTGACATAGTCCAGCGCGTAGTCCGCGTCGCGGGGCGCCTGGGTCAGCCGCGCGTTGAAGTAGCCGAGAGTCTCGTCGTCCACGAAGTCGTAGTGCGCCAGCATCCCGGCGACGCGCGTCGAGATCGTGCTGGGCGAAAACATCTCGGTCAGCGAGGAGGCCACCGCCTCCAGCAAACTGCGCTCGCACACGAAGCCGACGTAGGCCTCGACCGCGAATCTCGTGGCCGGCAGCGCGGCCCGCCGCGAGGTCACCAGCTCGTCGTCGAGGCCCAGGCCGCGGGTCAGCACCAGCCAGCGCGCGATGCCGCCCTCCCCGGCCCTTTCACCGTCGTGGTCGACCAGGCGTTGCCGCCAGACCCGCCGCAGATCCGGGTCGTCGCAGCGCGCCATCAGCGCGGCGTCCTTGCGCGGAATCGCGGCCTGGTAGCAGTAGCGATTCAGCGCCCAAGCCTGAACCTGCCCCTTCGTCAACGCGCCGGCGTTCAGCGCCTTGTGAAAGGGATGGCGCGCGTGGTAGCGCGCCGCACCGATCTCGCGCAGCGCGCTCTCCAACGCTTCCGGCGAGACCGGCGTGGTCATCGCCGCGGGGTCAGCGCCTGGCCGGCTCGGCGCAGGCGTAGCTGTTGATTTCCATGCCGACGGCGATCTCGCGCACCGCGGGCTTGTGCCAAGTCTTGCGGGTGTTCCGGGTCATCTCCTGCCTCCCCAAAGCTTGCATGGCGTTGGTCTGGTTATCGGGATACCCGACAGTATGCGCATGCTCCAGGCAGACATCAAGACGCTGCGCGGCGCCGGCGCGCAGTGATACCGCCCGACATTTGAACAGACTCGTCCTTCGACAAGCTCAGGACGAGGTCCTCATGCTGAGCCTGTCGAAGCATGAGGCCGCCCAGATGTACGATTTCATTAGTCGGGCGGTATGATACGGCGCGCACGGGACCCGTGCCACGGAGCGACCAGATCCCGGACCAGCGGCGCAGCACTGGCGTGCTGCCTCGCATCCGGGATGACGGGTCAAATTCAATTGCCGCTGGCATCAGACCGCCAAGTACTCCCGGCGCAGCTCCTCGCTGTCCAGCACCTCCTGCGGCCGGCCGCGGAAGACCACCTGGCCGGCATCCATGATGACGGCGCGGTCGGCGATGCGCAGCGCCGCCACGGCGTTCTGCTCCACCAGAATGGAGGTGATGCCGGCCTCCTTCACGATCTTCAGAATGCCCTCGATCTCGCGGACGATCTGCGGCGCCAGGCCCTCGTAGGGCTCGTCCAGCAGCAGGAGCTTGACGTCGCGGGCCAGCGCGCGGGCCACCGCCAGCATCTGCTGCTCGCCGCCGGAGAGCGTGGTGCCTTCCTGCCGCCGGCGCTCCGCCAGCCGGGGGAAGTGGTCGTAGATGCGCTCCAGCGGCCAGCCCAGCCCCTCGGAAACCTGGGCGACGATCAGGTTTTCCTCGACCGTCAGGCCGGGGATGATGCGCCGGTCCTCGGGCACCAGGGAGACGCCGGCGCGCGCCGCCTCGTGCGTCTTCATCCGGTGCAGCGGCTTGCCGTCCAGCCAGATCTCGCCCTGGCGCAGGCTGGGCTGGTCGGCGCGGGCGATGGTGCGCAGGGTCGAGGTCTTGCCCGCGCCGTTGCGGCCCAGCAGGGCCAGGATCTCGTTGTCGCGCACCTCGAAACCGGCCCCCTGCACGATGTAGCTCTCGCCGTAATAGGCGTGCAGGTCGTCGCAGTGGAAGAAGGCCTCGCCGGCCTCGGCTTGCGGCACCCCGCTCACGGCGGTTGCGGCGGTGGCGGCGGTCATTCGTCAGCCCCTCCCAGGTAGGCTTCGTAGACGTTCGGGTCCTCGCGGATCTCCTCGGGGGTGCCCTCGGCGATGACGCGGCCCTGCTGCAGGACCGTGATCCGTTCCGAGAGCGAGAACACCACGCCCATGTCGTGCTCGATGATGATCTTGGTCATGCCGCGCTCGGAGATGCGCTTGAGAAGCTGGATGGTGCTCTGGGTGTCGTGCTGGGACATGCCGGCCGTCGGCTCGTCCAGCAGCAGCAGTCGCGGCCGGTGGGCCAGGCAGATCGCCAGCTCCAGCCGCCGCTTGTCGCCGCGCGCCAGGTGGGCGGCCTCGATCTCCAGCTTGTCCTTCAGGCCGACGTCGACCAGCAACTCCTCGGCATACTGCTCGACCGGCCGCCGACCGGCGGGCGCCTCGAACAGGTTGGCCTTGAACGCGCCGTCCCGCGCGGCCAGGCCGGCGATGGTGACGTTCTCCAGGCACGTCATGTCCTGGAAGATCTCCGGCGTCTGGAACACCCGGGCCAGGCCGAGCTGGTTGATGTCGTGCGGCTTCATGTCGATCAGCGGGTGGCCGTCGAACACCACGGAGCCGCTGTCGGGATGGATACGGCCGGTCAGCACGTTGATCAGCGTGCTCTTGCCCGCGCCGTTGGGACCGATGATGGCGTGGACGCTGCCTTCCTCGACCTTGATCCCCACGTTGTCGAGGGCGGTCAGGCCGCCGAAGCGCTTGGTCACGCCGTAGGCGTCGAGAAGTGCCATGATGCCTCTCCCCCTATCCCTCGCGGCTCGCCGCGGGTTCGCCGGCGGGCTCTGGCGGCCGTCCGCCCGCGCCGGCGCGCGCCAGGAGCTCCCGGCCGCGCTTCAGCGCCTCCATGACGCCGCCCGGCATGAAGACCACCACCAGCACGAAGATGAGACCCAGGATCAGCTTCCACTGCTCGCCGATGAAGGCCTGCACCACGTTCTCGAAGTAGAGCATGAAGCCGGCGCCCAGCATCGGCCCGACCAGCGTGCCGACGCCGCCGATGACCGACATGATCACCACCTCGCCCGAGGTGGACCAGTGCAGGAACTTGGTGGCGACATAGGGCTCGTAGATCACCATCAGCGAACCCGCCATGCCGGCGTAAAGGCCCGAGATGACGTAGCCGCCCATCTTGTACTTCCAGACGTCCACGCCGGTGTATTCCAGCCGCATCGCGTTCGACTTGATGGAACGCAGCATGAGGCCGAAGGGCGAGCGCTGGATGCGCCGTGCCATGTAGAACATCCCCACCGCGATGACCGCGCAAAGGTAGAAGACGTTCAGGCCGTCCATCGGGATGCCGAGCAGGTTCGGCTGGGTCGACATGGTCAGCCCGTTGTCGCCGCCGGTCCAGTCGGAGAAGATCGACAGCGCCGCGGCGTGCAGCATCTCCGCGAAGGCCAGAGTCAGGATGGCGAAGTAGATGCCCGCCCGCCGCAGGGTGAGGAACCCCAGGGCGAAGGCCAGCGGCAGGATGACCACGAAGCTGGCCGCCATCGCCACCAGGATCTCGCCGGTGACGTGCTTGAAGACCAGCCCGGTCACATAGGCCGAGGCCCCGAAGAAGGCGGCGTGGCCGAAGGACAGGTAGCCGGTGAAGCCGAGCAGGATGTCGAAGCCGACGGCGAAGATCATCCAGATGACGATCTTGGTGGCCAGCGCCTCGTAGCCGGCGATCAGCGGCAGCCAGAACGGCATCGGCAGGACGACGGCCGCGAAGATGCCCAGCGCGACCAGGTCGGAAACGGGCTTCCTGCCCCGGGTGATCACGCTCATTCCGCAACTCCTTTCTGGCCGAGCAGCCCGCGTGGGCGCACGAGCAGCACCACGACGGCGACGAGATAGATCGCGATCTGCTGGATGGCCGCGATCTCCGCGGAAAAGCTCAGCGCCATGCCGAGCAGGATGGCCGCCAGCAGCGCCCCGGTCAGCGAGCCCATGCCGCCGATCACCACGACCAGGAAGGACGGCACCAGCAGGCCCATGCCCACGCCGGGACTGACCTGGGTGACCGGCGCGCCGAAGACGCCCGCGATGCCGGCGATCAACGCGCCCAGCCCGAACACGATGGCGAAACGCCGACGCGTGTTGACGCCCAGGAAGCGCAGCATCTCGGAATCCCGCATGCCGGCGCGCACCACCAGGCCGAAGCGGGTGAACTGCAGCAGCGCGAACAGCGCCGCCACCGTCACCAGCGAGACAATGATGAGGATCAGCCGCCACTTGGGAAAGACGACGACACCCTCAAGGAAGGGCACGTAGTTGCTCAGGAAGGCCACGCCGTTGCCCCAGGACGGCAGCGCCAGCGGCAGGTTGTTGGCGCCGAAGATCCATTTGAAGACCTCCTCCACCACCAGCGCCACGCCGAAGGTGACCAGGATCTGGTCGGTATGCGGCCGCCAGTAGAAGTAGCGGATCAGCCCGCGCTCCAACGCCAGGCCGACGGCGAAAAGCATCAGCGGCACCAGCACGATCGCCGCCAGGTAGCTGACGTTCTGCGCGACGATCACGGTGAAGTAGGCGGCGATGAGGTAGAGCGCCCCGTGGGCGAAGTTCACCACCCCCAGCGTGCCGAAGATCAGCGTCAGGCCGAGCGCGATCAGCGCATAGATCGCGCCGAGCTGCAGCCCGGTCAGCACCTGCAGGAAAACACTGTTGATATCCATGGCGGACCTCGGTCGCGGATGGTCGGCACAGCGGCGCGCCCGACGTCACGGGCCGCCCCTCGCCCACCCCTGCGCGGCGGCGGTTGCGGAACCTTGGCGGCGAACGGTGCCGGCGTGCCGGGACGATGCCCCGGCACGCCGGCCGCGGCCTCAGGCCGGCTTGTAGGGACCGAGCTCTCCGGTGAAGGTATCGACGGGATAGATCACGTCGTCCCTCCCCACGTGGCTCACGATCGACAGCAGGTCGTACTCGCCCTGCTTCTGGTCGGGGCCCTTGCCCTGCACCACCAGGATGTCCTTGAAGCACTGGTGGTCCTCGGCGCGGTAGAGCGCCCGGCCGGGGCCCATGCCCTCGAACTCGAAGCCTTCCAGGGTCTTGATGACCTCCGGCGGGTAGAAGGTGCCGGCGGTCTCGCAGGCGTTGGCGTAGAGCAGCGTCTGCACGTAGCAAGTCTGCGCGGCCTGCGACGGCGGGAAGCCGTACTCCGCCTCGAAGGACTTGACGAAGGCCTGCGAGCCCGCGTCGTCCAGCGCCCAGTTCCAGTTGGTGGTACCGTACACGCCGTCGATGTTCGCCGCGCCGGCGCCCTGGGCCATCAGGCGGCTGTACAGCGGCACCACGACCTGGACGTCCTTGCCGTTCTTCTGCATGTCCCGGATGCCGAACTGCACAGCCTGGGTCAGCGAGTTGTTCATGTCCTTGCCGTAGTGGTTCAGCACCAGGACATCGGCGTCAGAGTTCAGGAAGGCCGTGAGGAACTGCGAGTAGTCGGTCGAGCCGAGCGGGGTCATGATGTTGTTGACCGTCGTCCAGCCCTCGGCCTCGGTGAAGTTCTTGATCGACTCGTACTGCGTGTGGCCCCAGGTGTAGTCGGCCGTCAGGTGGAAGGCGCGGCGGTCGGTGCCGTACTCCTTCGCCAGGATCGGGCCGAGCGCCTTGCCGCTCATGTAGGCGTTGAAGAAGTGGCGGAAGCCGTTGCGGCGCTTGTCCTTGCCGGTGGTGTCGTTGGAGTGCGTCAGCCCGCACATGTAGACGATGCCCATCTCCTGGGCCAGATACTGCTGGGCAATGGCGGTGGCGGAGGACGAACCGCCGCTGAACATGATCACGCCGTCGCGCTCGATCATGCGCCGGGCCGAGGTGCGCGCGGCGTCGGGGTTGGTCTGGGTGTCGCCGGTGACATAGGTCACCTTCTTGCCCAGCACGCCGTTGCCGCTCAGCGCCGAGGGCTTCATGGTCTCCAGCATGCCGCCGCCGTCGTTGAGGTGCTTCACGGCCAGCTTGTAGGCGCGCAGCTCGTCCGCGCCCTCGTCGGCGTAGGCGCCGGTCTGCGGCACGTTGAAGCCGAGGACGACCTCCTTGCCCTCGACCGGGAAGTTGCCGATGGCCTCCTCGGCCCAGGCACCGCGCACGAAGCCGTAGGGCGCCTTGCCGCCGAGCATGAGGGTGCCCAGGCCCGCCGTGGTGGCGGCGCCCGCTTGCAGAATCCGGCGGCGCGACCAGCCGCGACGCACGTTGTTGTCCGTCATGAACGCCTCCTGAACGTTTCTGTCTCCCTGGCGTCTTGCCGGCCGATCCTGTTTTCTTCGACGGAAAGGCCGGCGGAAGCAGGTTATGCAGGCTTGTTAAGGGCGGCAACAACAAACTGAAAACGCAGACGGTTTTTGTCAATTTCTTGCTAATGGATGTGTAAATCTGTAAACTCGTGAAAACTCGTTACCCCGACCGGGAGAACCGGCGCCCATGAGCCGCGCGCCCATCGGCCACCGCATCCGTCGCCGTCGCGAGGAGCTGGGCCTCACCCAGGCTCGCCTGGCCCAGCGCGGCGGCATCTCCGCCAGTTACCTGAACCTGATCGAGCACGACCGGCGCACCCCCGGCGGCGGGCTGCTGCGGCGCCTGGCCGAGGCCCTTGAGCTTGAACCGCAAGCCCTCTCGGGGGCCGAGGAGTCCCGGCTGGTCGGCGAGCTGGCGGAGGCCGCGGCCGATCCGGTCCTGGCCGAGACCGGCTTCGACGGCCGCGAGGCGGAACGCCTGGTCGCCGCCGCGCCGCAAAGCGCGCACGCCCTGCTGGCCCTCTACCGCGCCCATCGCGGCCTCGCGGGTCAGGTCGCCGACCTCTCGGAGCGCATGGACCGCGACCCCTTCCTGGCCGACGCCAGCCACCAGATCCTGACGCTGATCACCGCCATCCGCTCCTTCTCCGAGATCCTGCGCGACTACGAGGACCTGGAGGCGGAGCAGCGGCAACGCTTCCTCGCCGGCATGGTCAGCGAGAGCGAGAAGCTGACGCAGGTGGCGCAGGAGATGTTCGACTTCCTGGGCGGCCAGGCGGCGGCCAGCCGCCTCCCCGCGCCCGAGGCCGAGGTCGACGACCTGATCGCCGACAACCGCAACCACTTCCCCGCGCTGGAAACGGCGGCGGACGACCTGCGGCGCCGGCTGCGCCCGCGGGACGGGCTGCAGGCGGCGGCGCTGCTGGAGGCGCTGCACCGGCGCCACGGCATCGCCGTGGGCTTCGCCCCGCCGGAACAATTGCCGCCCGAGGGCCAGGTCTTCGACGCGAACCGGCGCCGGCTGACGCTGTCGGAGGCGATCACCGCGCCAGGCGCCCGCTTCCGCCTGGCCGAGCTGGTGGTCAGCCTGGAGGCGCCGGAAGCCGTCGACACGATCGCGGCCGGCGCGAGGCTGAGCGGCGAGCCGGCCCGCGAAACCGCCCGGCGGGCGCTGATGCGCTATCTGGCCAGCGCCATCCTGTTTCCCTACGAGCCCTTCCTGGAGGCGGCGCGGGGACTGCGCCACGACATCGAGCGGCTGCAGCAGCGCTTCGGCGGCAGTTTCGAGCAGGTGTGCCACCGCCTCACCACACTCCGCCGCGACGGGCGCGAGGGCATTCCCTTCCACTTCCTGCGCAGCGACATCGCCGGCAACCTCTCCAAGCGGTTCAGCGCCTCGGGCCTGCGCCTGCCGCGGCACAGCGGCGCCTGCCCGCGCTGGGTGCTGCACGAGGCCTTCCTCACGCCGGGGCGCATCGTCACCCAGCGCGCCGAGATGCCGGACGGCGCCAGCTACATCTTCGTCGCCCAGGCGGTGGCCAAGCCCGGCGGCGGCCACGGCCAGCCGCGCAGCCGCTTCGCCGTGATGATCGGCTGCGACGCTGCTTATGCGCGGCATCTCGTCTACGGCGACCATCTGGAGGGCGCGCCCGGAACCCCGGTCGGCACGAGCTGCCGGCTGTGCCCGCGCGAGAACTGCGGCCAGCGCGCCGTGCCGCGCGCAACAACCGACTGATTCCGCGCGAATTGCCGGTCGGGGGCCTGCCCCCGACTGGAACGTTCTGCCAGGCAAGACCGGGAAACGTTCGGGGCGCGGGCAAGCCCGCGCCCCGCAAATGCGACAAAACCCGGACACATCACGTGTTACCGACAGGCCTGGCGGCGCGAAGATGACAATTGCGGGTGCGCCCGCTACGATGTCGCCGAAATGATCGCAGAAGCAAGGTGAAAGGCGCCCCGTGAGACGGCGGTGGCCGCGAAGACGAAAACCTTGCCGGGGAGGATACGTTTGTCGCATTCGGTTCTCGTTGCCGAGGACGAGCGGAACATTGCCGAGTCCCTGACCTTCCTGATGGAGAAGGCGGGCCTGGATGTCCGGGTTGCCTACGACGGGCCCACCGCGCTGCGGATGGTGGGCGAGCGCACGCCCGATCTGGTCCTGCTCGACCTCATGATCCCGGGCTGCGACGGCTTCGAGGTGCTGCGCCGACTGCGGGACAATCCGAACTGGCGGGCCATGCGCGTGCTGATCCTGACGGCCAAGGGCCGCGAGATCGACCGGCGCAAGGCGCAGGACCTCGGCGTCGACGACTACATGACCAAGCCCTTCTCGACCCGCGACGTGGTGAAGCGGGTGCAGGCGCTGCTCGGGATCGACACGGACACGGGCGAGGGCTCGCCCTGAGGCGCGGAGGGCCGCCATGCAGAGCCTGCAACGCCTGAGCGATCGCGCGCTCGCCATTCCCCTGGTCGGCTTCGTGCTGCTGATGCCGCCGCTGCTGCCGCTGTTCGCCCGGTCGGTGAGCGTGCTGGGCGTGCCACTGCTGGTGGTCTACGTCTTCGGCGTCTGGCTGCTGCTGATCCTGGCCGGCCGCTGGGCCGCCCTCGCCCTCCAGGCGGCCGCCGACGCCCACGAAACGGTGGAGCAGGAGGAGCGCGCGCGCGAGGTCCAGCGGCATGACGCGGACGAGGCAGGTGGGCCGTGCTGAGCATCCTGGGCATCGTCCTGGCGGCGCTTGCCTACCTGGGCCTGCTGTTCGCCATCGCCTTCTACGCCGACAAGCGCGCCGACGCCGGGCGCAGCCTGATCCGCAATCCCTATGTCTACACGCTGTCGATCGCGGTCTACTGCACCTCGTGGACGTTCTACGGCGCGGTCGGGTCGGCGGCGCGCAGCGGCCTGGAGTTCGTCACCATCTACGTCGGTCCGACGCTGGTCTTCCTGGGCTGGTGGTTCCTGCTGCGCAAGATCGTGCGCATCAGCAAGGCGCACCGCATCACCTCGATCGCCGACTTCATCTCCTCGCGCTATGGCAAGAGCCCGCGCCTGGGCATGCTGGTGACCCTGATCGCCGTGGCGGGGACGATGCCCTACATCGCCCTGCAGTTGAAGGCCGTGGCGACCAGCTTCAACGTCCTGGCCGGCTATCGCGAGCTGAACGCCGCCGGCGCGCTGGGCCACGCGCAAAGCATCGCCACCGATACCGCCTTCTGGGTGGCCGCCGGCATGGCGTTCTTCGTCATCCTCTTCGGCACGCGGCAGATCGACGCCGACGAGCACCACGAGGGCGTGGTGGCCGCTGTCGCCTTCGAATCCTTCGTCAAGCTGTTCGCCCTCCTGGCCGTGGGCCTCTTCGTCACCTTCGGCCTCTTCGCCGGCTTCGGCGACCTCTTCGCCAGCGCCGCCGAGGTGCCCGGCGTGCCGGAGCTGTTCGCCTTTCCCGATGCCGACGGCCCGCGCTGGCTGACGCTGACGCTGCTGTCGATGGCGGCGGCCTTCTGCCTGCCCCGACAATTCCAGATCGCCGTCGTCGAGAACGTGGACGAGCGCCACCTCGCGACGGCCGCCTGGATGTTCCCGCTCTACATGCTGGCCATGAGCCTGTTTGCCCTGCCGATCGCCCTGGCCGGGCTGACGCTGCTGCCGGCCTCGGCCGACCCGGACTTCTTCGTGCTGACCCTGCCGATGGTCTGGGGGCAGGACGGCCTGGCGCTGGCCGCCTTCATCGGCGGGCTGTCCTCGGCGACCAGCATGGTCATCGTCGCCGCCATCGCGCTGTCGACCATGGTCTGCAACGACCTGGTGATGCCGGCCCTGCTGCGCATCCGCTGGCTGCGCCTGACCGAGCGCGGGGACCTCACGGGGCTGCTGCTGTTCATCCGGCGCACCAGCATCATCCTCGTCTTCCTGCTGGGCTTCGGTTATTACCGTCTGACCGGCGAGAGCGGCGCGCTGGCGGCGATCGGCCTGGTGTCCTTCTCGGCGGTGGCGCAGTTCGTGCCGGCGCTGGTGGGCGGGCTGTTCTGGCGCGGCGGCACCCGCACGGGCGCGCAGCTCGCGCTGGTGCTGGGCTTCGCGGTATGGGCCTACACCCTGCTGTTGCCCTCGGTGGCGCGCGCCGGCTGGCTCGACCCCAGCTTCATCGACGTCGGCCCCTGGGGCCTCGCGCTGCTGCGTCCGGAAGCGCTGTTCGGGCTGGCGGGCTGGGACCCGCTGGCGCATGCGCTGTTCTGGAGCATGCTGGCGAACGTCGGCGGCTACGTCGCCGGCTCGCTGTTCTCCAGCCAGGACGCCCTGGAGCGCCTGCAAAGCACGCTCTTCGTCGACGTCTTCCGGCGCCCGACGCGCGGCTCGGCCGACGTCTGGTCGCGCTCGGCGGCGGTGGAGGACCTCTACGACCTGGTGCAGCGCTTCCTGGGCCGCGAGCGGGCGTACCGCGCCTTTCGCGACTACGCGCGGGCGCGCGGCGGCAGCGGCGAGCGCCTGCCCGAGGCCGATGCCGACCTCATCGCCTTCGTCGAGCGCCTGCTGGCCGGCAGCCTGGGGGCCGCCTCGGCGCGGGTGGTGGTCGCCTCGGTCGCCAAGGGCGAGATGCCGCGCCTGGAGGAGGTCATGAAAATCCTGGAGGAAACCCACCAGGCCATCGCCTACAGCCACAAGCTGGAGCAGAAGTCCAAGGAGCTGGAGGCCACCGCCGCCGAGCTGAAGCGCGCCAACGCCCGGCTGCAGGAGCTGGACAAGCTGAAGGACGACTTCCTGTCCACCGTCAGCCACGAGCTGCGCACGCCGCTCACCTCCATCCGCTCGTTCTCGGAGATCCTGGAGGACTACCCGGATCTGCGGCACGAGGACAGCCGGCGCTACCTGGCGATCATCGCCAGCGAGAGCCAGCGCCTGACCCGGCTGATCGACGAGATCCTGGACCTCGCCCGGCTGGAGCAGGGGCGCAGCGAATGGCGGATGGCGCGCATCGAGGCGACACGGACGCTTCGCGACGCCATCGCGGCCACCGGCGGCCTGTTCCGCGAGAAGGACATCCGCCTGGACACCGACATCCAGGGCGCGGGCACGATGCTCTTTACCGACCGCGACCGCCTGATCCAGGTCTACGTCAACCTGCTGTCGAACGCGGTGAAGTATTGCGATCCCGCGCAGGGACGCGTCGCGGTGCGCGGCCGGCCGGTGCCCGGCGGCTATCAGGTCTCGGTCTCGGACAACGGCCCCGGCGTCAGCGAGCAGGACCGCTCGCGCATCTTCGACAAGTTCGCCCAGGCGACGGAGCACGCCGCCGACCGGCCATTGGGCACGGGGCTGGGGCTGGCGATCTCGCGCCGCATCGTGGAGCACTTCGGCGGGCGCATCTGGATCGGCTCACCCGCCGGCCAGGGCGCGACCTTCCACGTCCTGCTGCCGCACGCCACCCAGGGCGCGGCGCCGCTGCCGGTCGACAGCGCCGCCGAGTAATACCAAGCGCCATTGAAGTCGACTCGCGGGCCTCACCCTTGACGCCCAAGGGCGTCAAGGATGAGGACCCTCCAGATGTACGATTTCATTCGTCGGGCGGTATAAAGCGCCCGGACGCCAGCGTCACGGCACCGCCAGGCAGGGCGCCAGGCGCAGGCTGATGACCTTGTGCGAGACGCTGCCCAGCACCGCCTCCTCCAGCGTGCCCAGGCCGCGCGTGCCAAGAACGATCAGGTCGGCCTGCTCCTTGCGGGCGAGCTTGGCCACCGCCTGGGCCGCATCGCCTTCCTCCAGCACCGGGGTGATCCGCTTCGCGCCCATGTCGCGCGCCCACTGCACGGCGTGGTCCAGAATGGCCCGGCCAAGCCCCACGCGCGCCTGGTAGGACACCCGCGGCACCATCTCCGGGCCGATCACGCCGAGGCGCGGATAGCTGGGCCAGTCGACATCCGCGGGCTGCGGCGGTTCCTCGACGATCAGGTGCTCGACCCGCGCCCACTGCAACAGGCTCTGCGGCACCGGGCCCTCGAGAACCGAATGCAGGACGAACAACTCGGCCCCGTACTTCACCGCGAGGTCGGCGGCCAGGCCGACGGCACGGTTGGCGTTGTAGGAACCATCCGTGGCGACGACGATTTTCGAGAACGACATGCTCCCTCCTCGCTTCCCTGTCGATGTCCGGGTCGGAATTCTGCCGTCCCGTCCCGGCGGGCGCGTTGATTCACGTCATCGGGCGGACCGCATCGGCGCAGCTAATCGACGCGCACCTGCAATTCCCCCGCCGCGTCCGGCCCCACCGTGGTGCCGAAGCGCGCGCTCTCGCGGCGCAGCCGCTCGGCCACCCAGGCGCGCTCCTCGGCGTCCGCGGCCCGCAAGCGCAGCTTGCGCAGCCGCAGCGGCACCAGGCGGCAGGCCGCCAGCGTGCCGTCGGCGACGCGCAGGCGCGGCAGGTACATCAGCACCAGCTCGGGGCGATAGCGCTCCTCGCCGGTGATGCCCTCGTAGTCGTTGAGGAAGTCGCCGCAGCCGTAGAGGATCAGCTTGCCGCGGTAAACCTCCAGCCCCTTGAAGTGGTGGCAGGAATGGCCGTGCACGAGGTCCGCGCCGGCGGTGTCGATCAGGCCCCGGGCGAACAGGCGCTGCTCGTCCGGCACCTCGTAGCCCCAGTTTCCGCCCCAGTGCAGGGACACGACCACGAGGTCGCCCGGCCGCCGGTGCCCCGCGATGGCCGCGCCCAGGGCTTCCAGCGTCTCGGCCGAGAGGTCCGGGAGGCGATTGACCCCGGGCTTGTCCACGTCGGCGGCCCAGCTTCGCGGGATGCCGCTGCTGCCCAGGCCGTATGCGAACATCAACACGCGCCCGCCCCGCGGCAGCGGCGCCACGGCCGGCGCGGCGGCCGCCGCGATGTCCTCGCCCGCGCCCGTGGTGCGCAGCCCGGCGCCGCGCAGCGCGCGCAGCGTGTCGCGCAGGCCCGCCGCGCCCCAGTCCAGGACATGGTTGTTCGCCAGGCCGCAGATGTCCACGCCGGCGGCGGTCAGCACCCCGATGTTGTCGGGGCTCATGCGGTAGTTGATGCCCTTGGCCAGCCAGTCCTCGGACAGCGTCACGCTGGTCTCCAGGTTCACGATGCGCGCCGCCGGCCCTTCCCGCTCCAGCCCCTCCAGCGCCTCGCCCCAGACGTAATCGAAGGCGACGCCGCGCGGCACCGGGCCGTTGCGGCGCTCGGCCAGCGCGACATAGTCGCGGGCGTCCTTGATGTAATCCTCGTGGAGTTCGGGCGGGGCTGGATGCGGCAGAATCTGGTCGACGCCGCGGCCCGTCATCACGTCGCCGCAGACAAACAGACCGACGGTGCCGTCGTCTTCTCGCATGGTCGTCCACCCGCTTCGTCACAGGCAGGTCGTCCACCGCCACCTTCGGCGGTGGTGCGCCTCCGCCTCAGCGCCGGCGGACGCCGGGCCCGGCAACCGGGAAGATGGCGCATTCGCCGAAGGTCGACACCCGCCGCGGCGCGCAGGTGGCCCGGCCCGCGGGGGCCGCCGCGGGCTGCGCCGGGGCCAGCGTCGGCGCCCGCCCATCGTCGTCGAAGATCGCGCCGATCTCGCGCAGCAGCAGCGCGACTCGCTCGTCGGCCAGCCGGTAGTACACCGACTTCGCCTCGCGCCGCGTCGCCACGACGCCGGCCTCGCGCAGGTGGCGAAGCTGCTGCGACAGCGAGGGCTGGCGCAGGTCGAGGTCGCGCTCGATCTCGCCCACCGACTTCTCGCCGTCCAGCAGATGCCCCACGATCAACAGCCGCGCCGGATGCGCCAGCGCCTTCAGCACGCCGCTGGCCTCCGCCACGGCCGCGGGCATTGCCGCCGCCTCGCCCTGTCCGTTGCGGTCGCTCTCGACCCTGGCGCCGTTACCGTTGCCGTTCCGCATTGTCATTCTACAAAATCGTAAATCGTATTTCGATCTTCGCCCCAGGGCGCGGCGTCGTCAAGGCCCTTCCCCCTCGCCATCGGTCCGCGACTCGCCAACCTGGCGGAAGTACCAGTCCGTCGCCGTTCCGCTGTCGGCCGCCGCGTCGGCATCGGCCACCGTCATCGGCGGCGGCGCCAGGGCCGGCTGTCCCGGCTGCCAGTCCGCCGGCAGGGACACGCCGTCGCGCGTGGCGGTCTGCAACGCATCCAGAAGGCGCAGCAACTCGTTCACCGAGCGACCGACGTTCATCGGGTAGTAGACCAGCGCCTGCACGACACCATCGGGGTCGATGGCAAAGGCGGCGCGGATCGTCGCGGTGTCGCCGGCCCGCGGGTGGATCATGCCATAGGCGCGGGCGACCCCCATCGAAAGATCCTCGATGATGGGGAAGCTGATCGCCACCCCGAAGCGCTCGCGAATGCCGCGGATCCAGGCCAGATGCGAGAACACGCTGTCGGCCGAGAGCGCCAGGAGCTCGCAGTTGCGCGCGGCGAAGGCGTCGATGGACTTCTGCAGGGCCACGAACTCGCTGGTGCACACCGGGGTGAAGTCGGCCGGGTGCGACAAGAGAAGCAGCCAGCGCCCGCGATAGTCCGCGAGCGAGACCATGCCCTGTGTGGTCCGCGCGGTGAACTCGGGCGCCGGCTCGCCGATGCGCGGCAGGCCCGGCTCGTCGGGCGGCATGGGATCGGTGGTCATGTTCTCGTGCGCCATGCGGCCTCCTTTCGGCCCGGCCGCGGCGGCCGGAAACGCCATTCGCGAAAAAGGGTCCTCGACACCCTTGACCTCCGTCAATGCTGTGTGGTTTATATTTGCATAATCTATATATCGATAAAACGTAAAAGAGGCCATCGACCCCGAGGCGCTCCCGCCCCGCGCCAGATTCGCCCTGGCGGGACGCTCGGCAGCCACAATCCGGCGCCCCGCGCCGGCGATCCCTCGCAAGGGAGGAGACACCATGAGCGCCGACGTCATGACGAAACCCCAGGTCAAGGCCTTCTTCGACGAGGCCACCTTCACCTTCAGCTACGTGGTCAGCGACCCGGAGACCCAGGCCTGCGCCCTGATCGATTCCGTGCTCGACTACGACCCCAGCGCCGGGCGCACGGCCACGGACTCGGCAGACCGCATGATCGCCTACGTGCGCGAGCAGGGGCTGAAGCCCGAGTGGATCATCGACACCCACGTCCACGCCGACCACCTCTCCGCCACGCCCTACCTGAAGGACAGGCTCGGCGGCAAGATGGGCATCGGCGAGCACATCACCACGGTGCAGAACACCTTCGGCAAGATCTTCAACGCCGGCACCGAGTTCCAGCGCGACGGCAGCCAGTTCGACCACCTGTTCAAGGACGGCGAGACCTACACCCTGGGCAACATCCCCTGCCGCGCCATGCACACGCCCGGCCACACGCCGGCCTGCATGACCCATGTGATCGGCGATGCCGCCTTCGTGGGCGACACCATCTTCATGCCCGACTTCGGCACGGCGCGCTGCGACTTTCCCGGCGGCGACGCGCGGGCGCTGTTCAAGTCGATCCGCAAGATCTTCGAGCTGCCGGACGAGACGCGGGTGTTCATGTGCCACGACTACGGCACCGACGACCGCAAGGAATACAAGTTCGAGACCACGGTCGGCGAGGAAAAGGCGAGGAACGTGCACGTGCG
The DNA here is from genome assembly GCA_964561005.1 of uncultured Rhodovibrionaceae bacterium. GTDB lineage: Bacteria > Pseudomonadota > Alphaproteobacteria > Kiloniellales > Rhodovibrionaceae > CAZLNO01. Next base: position 50,840 of record CAZLNO010000009.1, read on the forward strand.
CCAGGGCGTGGACGAGGACGACTTCGTCGAGCTGCGCACGACGCGCGACAAGAAGCTGGGCATGCCGCGGCTCATCATCCCCTCGGTCCAGGTGAACATGCGCGCCGGCAACATGCCGCCCGCCGAGGACAACGGCACCATCTACCTGAAAATCCCGCTCAACACATTGTGACAGCAAGCGGCCCCGGCCGGGGGGCGCCCGCCGCCGAGATGGCACCACGTCGGCGGCGGACGCACCCGGCTTGTCGGCCGCCGGACAGGGAGGTCGCCCCATGAGGGTTTCCAAGCTCACGCCGTTCCTTTACGTGTCCCCGCAGATCGGCGAGGGCGACGTCGGCATCCTCGCCAGCCAGGGCTTCAAGGCCCTCGTCAACAACCGCCCGGACGACGAGGGCGACGACCAGCCGGCCAGCGCCGCGCTCCAGGCCGCGGCCGAGCGCCACGGCCTGGCCTATCGCCACATCCCGGTCGTCTCCGGCCAGGTGGGCGACGCCGACGTCGCCGCCTTCACCCAGGCAATGCTGGAGCTGAAGGGTCCGGTGCTGGCGTTCTGCCGCACCGGCACGCGCTCGACCACGCTGTGGGCGCTGTCGGAGGCGGACCGCCTGGACCCCGATGCCATCCTGAAGGCCGCCGAGGAGGTGGGCTACGACCTCGCCGCGCTGAAGCCGCGCCTGGAGCGTCGCGCGCGCGAGGCGGCGACCGCTCCCGACAGCAACGTCACTCCGCTGCCGACCCCGCGCACGGCGGCCGCCATCCACGATGTCGTGGTGGTGGGCGGCGGCGCCGGCGGCCTGGCGACGGCGGCCAGCCTGCTGCGCCGTCGCGCGGGCCTGAAGATCGCCGTCGTGGAGCCGCGCGAGACCCACTACTACCAGCCCGGCTGGACCCTGGTCGGCGGCGGCGTGTTCGACCGCGCCAAGACCGAGCGGCCCATGGCCGCGGTCATGCCCAGCGGCGTGAAATGGATCAAGGCGGCGGTGGCCGGCTTCGAGCCCGAGCGCAACCAGGTCGTGCTGGAGGACGGCGAGCGCGTCGCCTATCGCACCCTGGTCGCCGCGCCGGGCATCGAGCTGAACTGGCAGGGCGTCGAGGGGCTCTCCGAGACGCTCGGCAAGAACGGCGTGACCTCGAACTACCTCTTCGAGATGGCGCCCTACACCTGGGAGCTGGTGCAGTCGCTGCGGGGCGGCCGGGCGCTGTTCACCCAGCCGCCGATGCCGATCAAGTGCGCCGGCGCGCCGCAGAAGGCCGCCTACCTCGCCTGCTGCCACTGGGAGAGGCGCGGCGTCCTCAAGGACCTCGACGTGCACTTCCACACCGCCGGCGGCGTGCTGTTCGGGGTAAAGGACTACGTGCCCGCGCTGATGCGGTACGTCGAGCGCTATGGCATCAACCTGAACTACCAGAGCAACCTGGTCGCCGTGGACGGCCCGGCCGGGAAGGCCTGGTTCCAGGTGACGCGCGACGGCGGCACCGAGACCGTGGAAGAGTCCTTCGACATGCTGCACGTCTGCCCGCCGCAGCGCGCCCCGGCCTTCGTGCGCGACAGCCCGCTGGCGAACGAGGCCGGCTGGATCGAGGTCAGCCCGGAGACGCTGCAGCACGCGCGCTACGGCAACGTCTTCGGCGTCGGAGACGCGATGTCGGCGCCGAACGCCAAGACCGCCGCCGCGGTGCGCAAGCAGGCGCCGGCGGTGGCGGAAAACGTGCTGGCGGTGCTGGACGGCCAGGCGCCGCGGGCGCTCTACGACGGCTACGGCTCCTGCCCGCTGACGGTGGAGCACGGCAAGATCGTGCTGGCGGAGTTCGGCTATGGCGGCAAGCTGCTGCCCACCTTCCCCTTCCTGGACGGCACCAAGCCGAGCCGAGCCGCCTGGATGCTGAAGGAGAAGCTGTTGCCGGGGCTGTACTTCGACCTCATGCTGAAGGGCCGCGAGTGGCTGGCGAAGCCGCAACTGCTGCCGCACGCCCCGGCCCCGCACGAGGCCCCGCAGGCCTGCGACTTCGGGCCGGAGAAAACCAAGGCGAAGGCGTCCTGATCCGTCATGCCCCTCCCCCCGCTCGCCCGCATCGTCCCCGCCGCCGACTGGCTGCGCCGCTATCGCGGCGGGGAGCTGTCCGCCGACCTCGTGGCGGCGGTGATCGTCACGATCATGCTGATCCCGCAGAGCCTGGCCTACGCCATGCTGGCGGGACTGCCGCCGCAGGTCGGGCTCTACGCCAGCATCCTGCCGCTGATCGCCTATGCCGTCTTCGGCTCCAGCCGGGCGCTGGCGGTGGGGCCGGTGGCGGTGGTGTCGCTGCTGACGGCCGCGGCGGTGTCGCGCATCGCCGAGCCGGGGACGCCGGAATACCTCGGCGCGGCGATCGCGCTGGCGCTGCTGTCGGGGCTGATGCTGGTGGCGATGGGGCTGGCGCGGCTGGGATTCCTCGCCAACCTGCTGAGCCACCCGGTGATCTCCGGCTTCATCACGGCCTCGGGCATCCTGATCGCCTGCAGCCAGTTGAAGCACGTCCTGGGCGTGCCGGCCGAGGGGCACAATCTTCTGACGATCCTGGGTTCGCTCGTGGAGCACCTGCCCGAGGCCAGCCTGTGGACCGTGGCGATCGGGGCAGCGGCGACGGCCTTCCTGTTCTGGGTGCGCAAGCGGCTGAAGCCGCTGCTGCGCCGCCTGGGCGTGCCGCCCTTTGCCGCCGATCTGCTGACCAAGGCCGGACCGGTGGCGGCGGTGATCGTCACCACGGGGCTCACCGCCCTGCTGAACCTGGGCGAGCGCGGGGTCGCCATCGTCGGCCAGATCCCCCAGGGCCTGCCGCCGGTGACGATGCCGCCCTTCGACCCGGAGATGTGGAGCAACCTGGCGACCTCGGCATTGCTGATCAGCTTGATCGGCTTCGTCGAGTCGATCTCGGTCGCGCAGACCCTGGCCGCCAAGAAGCGCCAGCGCGTGGACGCCAACAACGAGCTGGTGGGCCTGGGCGCCGCCAACGTGGCGGCGGCCTTCTCCGGCGGCTATCCGGTGACCGGCGGCTTCGCGCGCTCGGTGGTGAACTTCGACGCCGGGGCGGAGACGCCGATGGCCGGGGTGTTCACCGCCCTGGGCATCGCGCTGACGGCGCTGTTCCTGACGCCGCTGTTCTTCTTCCTGCCCAAGGCGACGCTGGCGGCGACCATCATCGTCGCGGTGCTGTCGCTGGTGGACCTGGGCACGCTGAAGCGCACCTTCGTCTACTCCAAGAGCGACTTCGCGGCGATGGCGGCGACCATCCTGGTGGTGCTGGGCGTGGGCGTCGAGGCCGGGGTGGTGACCGGCGTGGCGGTGTCGCTGGCGCTCTACCTCTGGCGCACCAGCCGGCCCCACATGGCCATCGTGGGCCAGGTGCCGGGCACGGAGCACTTCCGCAACGTGCTGCGCCACGACGTGGTGACCAGCGACAAGGTGCTGACCGTGCGCGTGGACGAGAGCCTGTACTTCGCCAACGCGCGCTTCCTGGAGGACAAGATCTACGACATGGTCGCCGAGCGGCCGAGCCTGGCGCACGTGGTCCTGATGTGCCCTGCGGTGAACCTGATCGACGCCAGCGCGCTGGAAAGCCTGGAAGCCATCAACGAGCGCCTGCACGCCGCCGGCGTGACCTTTCACCTGTCCGAGGTGAAGGGCCCGGTGATGGACCGCCTGCGGCGCGCGCACTTCCTCGACGACCTGACCGGGCGGGTGTTCCTCAGCCAGTACGAGGCCATGCGCACGCTCGACCCCGAGGCCACCGCGCGCGCCGACGCGGGCCAGGCGCCGCAACCGGCGCCCGCGCTTTCCGCGGGGCGGTAACCGTGCCGGACAGGCGGCGGCTGCGCAGGCGGACATCACGCTGTCGCCTCTTCGACAGCGCGGGTTCGCCCTCGTCGGCAAGCTCATCGCGTGGCGTGCCCACCGACCGCAACGCAGGGGACCCCGCATGGCGCTCTACGACGAATCCCGCCACCAGCCGAAGATCGACCCGACCCGACGGCCAGCGACGCGGCCCGACGGCTCGCCCGACGACAACGACCGCGTGGAGATCGGGCCGACGCCGCTCGCCTTCGAGGAATGGGCGGCGCGCGGGCTGACCCCGCCGGACCTGGAGAGGCTGCGGGCCTACCGCCTGGGCCGCATCCGGGAGCAGCTTCGCCAGCGCGATTACGCCGGCATCCTGCTGTGGGACCCGCTGAACATCCGCTACGCCACCGACAGTTCGAACATGCAGCTCTGGGTGACGCACAACGCGGCGCGGGCCTGCTTCATCGCCACCGAGGGGCCGGTGATCCTCTTCGACTTCCACAACTGCCAGCACCTGTCCGAGCACCTGCCGCTGGTCGACGAGGTGCGCCCTGTCACCACCTTCTTCTTCTTCGAGTCCGCCGAGCGCACCGAGGAGATGGCCGAGCGCTTCGCGGCCGAGATCGACGCCCTGCTGCGCGAGCACGGCGGCGGCAACCGACGCCTGGCGGTGGACAAAATGGAGATCGCCGGGGTTCTCGCCTTTCAGCGCCGGGGCATCGAGATCCAGAACGGCCAGGAGGTCACGGAATACGCCCGCGCGGTCAAGGACGCCAACGAGATCAACGCCATGCGCTGCGCCATCGCGGCCGCGAATTCGGCGATGGAGGAGATGCAGGCGGCGCTGCGCCCCGGCATGACCGAGGCCGACCTCTGGGCGATCCTGCAGGCGGAGAACATCCGCCGGGGCGGCGAGTGGATCGAGACGCGCATCCTCGCCTCCGGCCCGCGCACCAACCCCTGGTTCCAGGAGTGCGGCCCCCGCGTCATCCAGGCCGGCGACCTGGTCGGCTTCGACACCGACATGGTGGGCCCCTACGGCTACTGCGCCGACATCTCGCGCACCTGGATCTGCGGCGACGTGCGGCCCACCGGCGAGCAGCGCACGCTCTATCAGGTCGCGCGCGAGAAGATCGCGCACAACACGGAGCTGCTGAAGCCTGGCGCGACCTTCCGCGAGCTCATGGAGACCGGCTATCGCCTGCCGGAGACGTACCGCGCGCTGCGCTACTCGGTCATGTACCACGGCGTCGGGCTGTGCGACGAATACCCCGCCATCCGCTACCCGGAGGACTTCGCGCGCTCCGGCTACGATGGCGTGGTGCGGCCGGGCATGGTGCTCTGCGTCGAAGCCTATGTCGGCGAGGTGGGCGGACGCGAGGGCGTCAAGCTGGAGGACCAGGTGCTGGTGAGCGAGACCGGCTGCGAGAATCTCACGAGCTATCCCTTCGAGGCGGCGCTCGCCGGTTGATCCGGCGCCGCTGTCGGACAATCCGCTGGTATTTATTCTTTGTTAGTTGCGTGCCGCCACTCTCGGTCTGGGCAGCGCGCATACGGACGAGGACGCCATGACCGAGGACAGCCGCGATTCCGTCGCGAACGGCGTCAGCCTGGAAGACATGCAGATGCAGCTCCGCCAGATGGAGCGCTACGTCAAGCGTCGCTTCGACGAGCTGTCGACCGAGGTCAATGCCGCCTCGCAACTCATCGGCATGTCGGAGGAGAGCGTCAAGGAGCGCTTCCGCGAGGTCATCGAGCTGCTGAACGCCATCTCCTATCGCGGCGACGGGCGCTCGCGCGCCCAGGCCGGGGTGGAACTGGACGCCGTGGTGAAGATCACCGAGGACGCGGCCAACCGCATCCTCGACGCCGCCGATCGCATCGGCGAGCGGCTGGAGGACGAGGCGATCTGGTCGGACGCGAGCGCGCGCGCCGACGCCCTGGACGAAACGCGCAACGACATCCAGGAGATCCTGATCGCCTGCGCCTTCCAGGACATCACCGGGCAGCGCATCCAGCGGGCGCTGGACAACCTTCAGACCATCGAATCGCGGCTGGAAGCCACGCTGTCCAGGTTCGGCATCCACACGGGATCGCTGAAGGAGAACGTCGAGGCGCGCGTCGAAAAGGGCAGCGACCAGGACGAGATCGACCGGCTGTTCGAGTCCTGATGCCCCGGGGCCGGCTCGGCAGCAGCAGCGGGCACCTCGGCCCGCTTGCCATGACCCGGCGAACAGGCCACTTCTAGTTCATGCGCTCGCCCCTCCTCCGCTGGACCCTGATCGCCCTCGCCGGCCTCGTCACCGTCGCTGTCCTCGGCGCGGCGGGCGGCTATGCCTACCTGCGCGGATCCTTGCCGCGGACCGAGGGCGAACTGGCCCTGCCCGGCCTGGAGGCGCCGGTCGAGGTGGTGCGCGACGGAGACGGCATTCCCACCATCCGCGCCGACAGCCGGCAAGACGCCTTGGTCGCGCTCGGCTTCCTGCACGCGCAGGACCGCCTTTGGCAGATGGACTTCATGCGCCGGACGGCGGCGGGCCGGCTGTCCGAGGTGGCCGGGGAGATGACCCTCGGCATCGACAAGTTCATGCGGGTCATGAACTTCCACGGCTTGGCTGAGGCGCAGTTGCCGCATCTGTCCGACGAGACGCGGACCGCGCTCTCGGCCTACGCGAAGGGCGTGAACGCCTTCCTCGACCGCGAGCCGAGGTTGCCCCCCGAGTTCCACGTGCTCGACTACGAACCAGAGCGCTGGACCCCGGCGGACAGCCTCACCTGGCTGCGCATCATGGCGCTGCAGCTTTCCGGCAACTGGCGCGAGGAGATCACGCGCGCGCGGCTGGCCGAGCGGCTGACACCGGAGCAGATCGATTTCCTCTATCCGCGGACGCCGGCGGACGCCCCCACCACGATCGCCACCACGCGTCAGGCGCTGCGCGACCTTCCCCTTGAAGGCCTCGCCACGCTGTTGCCCGACGACCTGGAGCCGCAATCCGCCTCCAACGCCTGGATCGTCGACGGCACCCGGACGGCCGGCGGCCAGCCCATCCTGGCCAACGACCCGCATCTGGGCCTTCAGGCACCGGGCTACTGGTACCTGGCGCGCATCGAGACGCCGGAGGGGACGCTGGTCGGCGCCACGGCACCGGGCACGCCCTTCGCGGTGCTGGGCCGCAACGACCATCTGGCCTGGGGTCTGACCACCACGCACAGCGACACCCAGGATCTCTTCATCGAGCAGGTCCATCCGGAGGACCCCGCGCGCTACCGCACGCCCGACGGCTGGGCCTCCTTCGAGGTCCGGGAAGAGCGCATCCCTGTCGACGGCCGGGACTCGCCCGAAACCTTTACCGTGCGCGGCACCCGCCACGGCCCGGTCATCTCCGACAGCATCGAGAGCGCGCGTGGCGTCACCGAGCCGGGGCACGTCCTGGCCCTGGCCTGGCCCGCCCTGCGCGCCGACGACCGCACGCCGGACGCCATCCTCGCCGTCAACCGCGCCGACAGCGTGCGCACGGCGCTCGCAGCCCTCGACCATGTGGGCAGCCCACAGCAGAACATCCATCTGGCCGACGATCAGGGCCACATCGCGGTCGCCGCGCCGGCGCGCGTGCCGCTGCGCCCCGACAACGGCAACGGCATGCAGCCGGTGCCGGGCTGGACCGGCGAGCACGACTGGCGGGGCTTCATCGACCGGGCGGACCTGCCGCGCACGGTCAACCCCGCCGACGGCCGCATCGTCAACGCCAACAACCGACTCGTTCCCGACGACTACCCGCACCTGATCGCCCATCACTGGCCGCCGCCCGACCGCGCCGCCCGCGTCAACGCCCTGCTCGATGCCGCCGCGACTCCCTTCACCCCGGAGGCGATGGCGGCCATGCAGCTCGACATTCGCGGCGCCACGGCGGCGATCCTGCTGCCCACGCTGCTGGACCACGCACCCGACGCCCGCTGGGCGCGCGAGGCGGTCGCGCTGTTGCGCGGCTGGGACCTGGAGATGGCGCGCGAGCGGCCCGAGCCGCTGATCTTCGTCGCCTGGATGGACCACCTGAACCGGGCGCTGTTCCAGGACGAGCTGGGAGCGGTGTTCAGCGACTTCACGCGTCCCCGGCCACGGGTGATCAAGCGCGCGGTCGCGGCGGACAGCGCCTGGTGCGACGACGTCGCGACCGCCGATGTTCGCGAGGACTGCGCCGGCATCGTCTCGCTCGCGCTGGAGCAGGCGCTGGAAAGCCTGGAGCGGCGCTTCGGCGGCGCGCCCGGTGACTGGCGCTGGGGCGAGGCGCACAACACAGCCCTGCCCCACCCGCTGTTCTCGCGGCTGCCGGTGGCGGGCGCCCTTTTCGGGTCGGAAATCGCCACCGACGGCGGCGACGAGACAATCAACCGCGGCGGCGCCCGCTACGGCGGCTCCGAGCGCGGCCGCTACGCGCACATCCACGGACCCGGCCTGCGCGCCGTCCACGATCTGTCGCGCGAGCCCGGAAGCTCGCTGTTCATGGTCGCCACCGGTCAGTCCGGCAACCCGCTCTCCCCGCACTACCTCGGCCTCGCCGAGGCCTGGCGCGACGGTCGCTTTGTAAAACTGGTCGGCGAGGCGCAAGAAGGCGGAAAGCGGCTGCGGCTCATTCCCGCCCGGCGTTAACATGGCGTGACGCCAACTTGCGCTGACGACGGCACGGCGCGGCCGCCGGCCGTCGAACCTCACCGCGTCCGCTGGGAGAAACGGTCATGAGCGTCGCCGCAGAGGACTCGCGCGTCGGCCTGGAGGATATCCGCGCCGCCGCCGAACAATTACAGGGCCACGTGGTGCGCACGCCCCTGGTGCACGCCGCCCGGCTGTCGGCGATGCTGGGCTGCGAGCTGTACCTGAAGCTGGAGAACCAGCAGTACACCGGCTCGTTCAAGGACCGGGGCAGCCTGATCAAGCTACAAAGCCTGTCCGACGCGCAGAAGCGCACCGGCGTGATCGCCATGTCGGCCGGCAACCACGCCCAGGGCGTGGCCTATCACGCCCAGCGCCTGGACATCCCGGCCACGATCGTGATGCCGGAGACCGCGCCCTTCAGCAAGGTCGAGCGCACGCGCGGCTTCGGCGCCCGCGTGGTGCAGTCCGGCGAGACCATCGACGAGGCGGCGGACACCGCGAAGGAGCTGATGGACGCCGAGGGCCTGACCTTCGTCCATCCCTACGACGACCCCGCCATCGTCGCCGGCCAGGGCAGCATCGGCCTGGAGATCCTGGCCGACCAGCCGGAGATCGACACCATCGTGGTGCCGATCGGCGGCGGCGGCGTGATGTCCGGCACCGCCCTCGCCGCCACCGCCCTCAACCCGAAGGTGGAGATGATCGGGGTGGAGGCCGAGCTTTTCCCGTCGATGTACCAGGCCGTGCACGAGCTGGACCCCACCTCCGGCGGCGTCTCCATCGCCGACGGCATCGCCGTGAAGCGCCCCGGCAAGCTGACCCGCGCCATCATCGAGCGGCTGGTCGCCGACATCGTCCTTTGCGACGAGCCGACGCTGGAGACGGCGGTGGCGACGCTGTCCGAGTATCAGAAGGTCGTGGCCGAGGGCGCCGGCGCCGCGCCGCTGGCCGCCGTCCTGAAGGAGCGCGAGCGCTTCGCCGGCAGGAAGGTCGCGCTGGTTATCTGCGGCGGCAATATCGACACGCGGGTGCTGGCCTCGGTGCTGATGCGCGGACTGGTGCGCGACGGCCGCCTGGTGCGCCTGCGCATCGACATCAACGACGCGCCGGGGGTGCTGGCCAGGGTCGCCGGGCTGATCGGCCGGCAGGGCGCCAACATCGTCGAGGTTTACCACCAGCGCCTGTTCCACGACGTGCCGGTGCGCAAGGCCGAGATCGACACCGTCATCGAAACCCGCAACGCCGAGCACGTCCGCGAGATCATCGACGCCCTGGAGCAAGGGGGATTCCGCACCCGCATGCTGTCCACGCTCTCGGCGGACGGGCCGACGCAGATTTAGGCGGC
>CAZLNO010000010.1:0-59524 GCA_964561005.1 uncultured Rhodovibrionaceae bacterium
TACCCAAGAACCGCCGCCCGCGTATCCCTTCCTCTCACCAACAATGTCAAAGAGCAGCGCGCAGGCCGCAGATCAAGCCGAACCTACGCTCGACCGGCGATGACCCGGTTTTCCTGAAGCCCTGCCGTCAGAGTGCCCGGCGGCAGGGACCAAAGATTATGGTGAGCACAGCGGCCGTCGTCAAGGCCTGTTATCCGACCGTGCCGCGACCGCGACCTCACCACCCGCCCGCTTCAAGGCGGCGCCGACGGCGTTGTGTCCGTCGGTGAGCGGGGATATATTCGAGCGCGCCCGCTTTGTCCAGCCCCCATTTCGCATTCCGAGCGAAACACCGCCGGGACCGTGCCATGCAGTGATCGCATGGCTACCAAGCGCCGGCCTACAGCAGGCCGAGTTCCTTGAGCTCCGCCTGCATCCAGTCCGGCATTTCCGCGACACCGGCCGGCGCGTCGCGCATATCGGGCGGCGCCTTCGCTGCCTCCAGATAGCGCCAGCCCTGGAACGGCCGATGCGGTCGCGGCTGCACCGCCACGATCTCGGGATCGAGCTCCAGCAAGCAGGCCGCGCGCCCCGCGCCGTCGGTGACCTCGCGGATGTCGAGGAGGCGCTGGCGGGCACGGACATAGCCGCGAATCACCCAGTACAGCGAGCCCGCGCCCAGCAGCTCCTCCCGGCGCCGGGGCATGCGCCGGGTGACGTGCCAGGTGAAGCGTCGCCCGGTCTCGCGCTCGGCCCGGGCGATTCGCGACTCCTCGGCGCGGGCAAGCTCGTCGATCGAGTCGACGCCGACGCAAAGCTTGATCAAATGCAGGGTCATGGCAATCCGACGCGCCCCTTCACGCGGCCCTGGCCGCCAGCGCCCGCGCCACCTTGGAGGCCGGCGGACGGCCCAGTTCCGCCGAGATGAAGCGGCCGGCGGCAGCCAGCGCATCCAGATCGACGCCGGTGTCGATTCCCAGCCCATGCAGCATGTAGACGAGATCCTCGCTGGCCAGGTTGCCGCTCGCGCCCTTCGCATAGGGACAGCCGCCCAGCCCCGCGACGGCCGAATCCACCGTGGCCACGCCCAGCTCCAGGCAGGCCATCACGTTCGCCAACGCCTGGCCGTAGGTATCGTGGAAGTGCACGGCCAGCCGCTCGATCGGCAGCAGCTCGGCGACGGCGGCGACCACCGCGCGCGCCTCGCCGGGCGTGCCGACGCCGATGGTGTCCCCCAGCGAGATCTCGTCGCAGCCCAGTTCCCACAAGCGACCGGCCACCTCGACCACCCGCGCCGCCGGGACGGCGCCTTCGTAGGGACAGCCCAGCACGCAGGAGACGTAGCCCCGCACCCGCGCCCCGTCGGCCTTGGCGGCCTCGATCACCGGGGCGAAGCGGGCGAAACTCTCCTCGATCGAGCAGTTGATGTTCTTTTGGGAAAAGGTTTCCGAGGCGGCCCCGAACACGGCGATCTCGTCGACACCGGCGGCGCGCGCCTTTTCGTAGCCCTTCATGTTGGGCACGAGAACGGGATAGCGCACGCCGGGACGCCGGCGAATCCGCGCCAGGATCTCCCCGGTCCCGGCCATCTGCGGCACCCATTTCGGGGAGACGAAGGCGCCGGCCTCGACCACCGGCAGTCCGGCATCGACCAGGCGCTCGATCAGCGCCACCTTCACGTCCACGGGGACGCTTTGCGGCTCGTTCTGCAGGCCGTCGCGCGGTCCCACCTCCACGACGGTCACGCGCTCCGGCAGCTTCATGATGCGGCCTCCTCGCTTGCCGGCGGCGACTCGCCGACCTCGAAGACCAGCAGCTCGGCGCCCTCCGCGACCTGGTCGCCGATCCGGCAGCGCAGCGCGGCGATCCGCCCGTCGGCCGGCGCGAAGATGCTGTGCTCCATCTTCATCGCCTCCAGCACGACCAGCGTGGCCCCGGCCGCCACCGACGCGCCCTCGGCCACGGCGACATGGGTGATCCTGCCGGGCATCGGCGCGGTCATGGCGCCGCCCAGCTCGTCCTCGACCTCGGCGCCGCCCAGAGGCTGCCGGCGGCGCAGCCGATAGCTGTCGGGCCCCAGCAGGATCTGCCGCGCATCGCCGTCGCGCAGGACCACGGCCGCGAGGCGCCGGCCACCGATCTCCGCCACGAGCGTGCCGTCGCCCGCCAGGCGAGCCCGGGCGATCACGCTGCCGGACGGCAGGTCGAGGCGCACCGAGTCGCCGGCGATATCGACCCGCGCCCGCACCCAAAGTTCCGTGCCTTCGTGCTCGAACACGAGGTCGCGGTGACTTTCCTCGTTGAGGCACCAGCCCTCGACGCGATGCCAGGGCGAGTAGGGGTCGCCGGAGGCCAGGGCCTCGGCCGCCGCGGCCTCGCGGCGCGCCTCGATCTCGGCCAGGGCGGCCACGGCGAGCGCCGCCTCGGGCAGCGCCGACGCCTCGGGGACGAGTCGGGCGCGGTGGCGGCCGATAAAGCCCGTATCCAGTCGCCCGGCCCGGATATCGGGCTCGTCCAGCAGCCGGCAGAGGAAGCCGAGGTTGGTCGTCACGCCGCCCACGCGCGTGGCCTCCAGCGCGTGGCGCAGGCGGCGCAGCGCGCCGGCGCGGTCCGGCCCGTGGGCGACGATCTTGGCGATCATCGGATCGTAGTACGGTGTCACCGTGTCGCCCGCCGCGACCCCGGCGTCCACCCGCACGCCCGGCAGACCCTCGGGCAGGGCCAGGTGGCGCAAGCTGCCGGTCGCGGGCAGGAAGTCCTTCGCCGGGTCCTCCGCGTAGAGCCGCACTTCCATCGCGTGCCCCTCCGGCGCCAGATCGTCCTGGCCCCACGGCAGGGGCTCGCCGCTGGCCACGCGAAGCTGCCATTCCACCAGGTCGAGGCCGGTGATCGCCTCGGTGACCGGGTGTTCCACCTGGAGCCGGGTGTTCATCTCCATGAAGTAGAAGGCGCCGTCCTCGGCGATGAACTCCACCGTGCCCGCCCCGCGATAGCCGATGGCCGCGGCGGCGCGCACCGCGGCGGCGCCCATCTCGGCGCGCTGGGCGGGCGTGATCCCTGGCGCCGGCGCCTCCTCCATCACCTTCTGATGGCGGCGCTGCAGCGAGCAGTCGCGCTCGAAGAGGTGCAGCGCGTGGCCGTGGTCGTCGGCGAAGACCTGCACCTCGATGTGCCGGGGCTGTTGCAGGTACTTCTCGATCAGCATGCGGTCGTCGCCGAAGGCGGCCCTGGATTCGCGCTTGGCTCCGGCCAGGGCGTCGGGGAAGTCCTTCGGCCGCTCGACCACGCGCATCCCCTTCCCGCCTCCGCCGGCCGAGGCCTTCAGCAGCACGGGATAGCCGATGCGCCCGGCCTCCTCGGCCAGGCGCTCGGGGTCCTGGTCGTCGCCGTGATAGCCGGGGACCAGCGGCACGCCGGCCCGATCCATCGTGGCCTTGGCCGCCGCCTTGGAGCCCATGGCGCGGATGGCGTCGGGCGGCGGACCGACGAAGACGGCGCCGGCCGCCGCCACGACCTCGGCGAACTCCGCGTTCTCGGCCAGGAAGCCGTAGCCGGGGTGCACCGCCTCGGCGCCGCTGCGCCGCACCGCCTCCAGGATCGCCGCCTGGTTCAGATAGCTTTCGGCCGCCGGCGCCGGGCCCAGGCGAAAGGCCGAGTCCGCCAGCTTGACGTGCCGCGCCTCGCTATCGGCATCGGAATACACCGCCACGGTGCGCAGCCCCAGCCGCCGCGCGGTGCGGATGATGCGGCAGGCGATCTCGCCGCGGTTGGCGATGAGCAGCGAGGCGAACATCGGCTTATCGGACCCAGTCGGGCGAGCGCTTCTCCAGGAAGGCGGCGATGCCTTCCCGCCCCTCCTCGCTGGCGCGGCGGGTGGCGATGCGGCGGGCCGCGTCGGCCTGCAGCTCGGCGTCGAGCGGACGGTTGTAGAGCGCGCGAAGCTGCGCCTTGGCGTCCGCCTGCGCCTCGGGTCCGCCCTTCAGCAGCGACTCCACGATCTCGCGCCCCCGGCTTTGCAGGCTGCCCCAGCCGACGACCTCGTGGATCAGGCCCAGGCGGTGCGCCTCGTGCGCGTCGAAGCGCTCGCCGGTGAGGCTGTAGCGCCGCGCCGCGCGGTAGCCGATCGCCGCCACGACATAGGGATGGATGGTCGCCGGGGTCAGGCCGAGGCGCACCTCCGGCAGCGCGAAGACGGCGCCGTCGGAGGCGATGGCGATGTCGCAGCAGGCGACCAGTCCAAGCCCGCCGCCGATCGCCGGACCCTGCACCAGCGCCAGCGTGGGCCGCGAGAAGCCATCCAGCGCCTGCAGCAGCATGGCCAGGGCGCGCGCGTCTTCCAGGTTCTCGGCTTCGTCCGCCTTCGACATGGCGCGCATCCACTCCAGGTCGGCGCCGGCGGAGAAGGCGTTGCCCTCGGCCGTGAGCACCAGGCAGCGCACCCGCGGGTCGTCGTCGAAGCCACGCAACGCCGCCGTCAGCTCCGAAATGAGCTGGGCGTTGAAGGCGTTGCGCTTGTCCGCCCGCGTCAGCGCGATGTGCGCCACGCCCTCGTCGTCGATCTCTTCCAGGAACAGTGGCCGTTCCATGATGCCTGTCCTCGCTGTCTGTCTCGCCTCACATCCGGAACACCGGCGCCTGTCGCGGCTCCACCGGCGCGTTCAGGGCGGCGGAGATGCCCAGACCCAGGGCGCGACGCGTGTCCACGGGGTCCAGGATGCCGTCGTCCCACAGGCGCGCGGTGGCGTAGTCGGGATGCCCCTGTTCCTCGTACTGCCGGCGGATCGGCGCCTTGAAGGCCTCCTCGTCCTCGGCCGACCAGCTCTGCCCGCGGGACTCCAGGGAGTCGCGGCGCACCGTGGCCAGCACGTTGGCCGCCTGCTCGCCGCCCATCACCGAGATGCGCGCGTTCGGCCACATCCACAGCAGCCGCGGCGCGTAGGCGCGGCCGCACATGGCGTAGTTGCCGGCGCCGAAGCTGCCGCCGAGGACGACGGTGAACTTGGGCACCTGCGCCGTCGCCACGGCGGTGACCAGCTTGGCGCCGTCCTTGGCGATGCCGCCGGCCTCGTACTTCCGCCCCACCATGAAGCCGGAGATGTTCTGTAGAAAGATCAGGGGGATGCCGCGCTGCGTTGCCAGCTCGATGAAGTGCGCGCCCTTCAGCGCCGACTCCGAGAACAGGATGCCGTTGTTGGCCAGGATCGCCACCGGATAGCCGTGCAGATGGGCAAATCCGCAGACCAGCGTGGTGCCGTAGCTCGCCTTGAACTCGTCGAACTCCGAGGCGTCGACCAGGCGGGCGATGACCTCCTTCACATCGTAGGGCTTCTTCAGGTCCGGCGGCACGATGCCGTAGATCTCTTCCGGGTCGTAGGCCGGCGGCTGCGGCGCGCGGGTCTCCAGGCCGTGGCGCTTCGGGCGGTTCAGGTTGCGCACCAGCCGCCGCACCGTCGCCAGCGCGTGCGCGTCGTCCGACGCCAGGTGATCCGCGACGCCCGAAATCCGCGCGTGGACGTCCGCGCCGCCCAGGTCCTCCGCCGAGACCTCCTCGCCGGTCGCCGCCTTCACCAGCGGCGGCCCGCCCAGGAAGATGGTGCCCTGGTTGCGCACGATCACGGCCTCGTCCGACATCGCCGGGACATAGGCGCCCCCCGCCGTGCAGCTTCCCATCACCGCGGCGATCTGCGGGATGCCTCGGGCGGACATGTTGGCCTGATTGTAGAAGATGCGGCCGAAGTGGTCGCGGTCGGGGAAGACCTCGTCCTGGTTCGGCAGGTTGGCGCCGCCCGAATCGACCAGATAGATGCAGGGCAGCCGGTTCTGCCGCGCGATCTCCTGCGCGCGCAGGTGCTTTTTCACGGTGATCGGATAGTAGGTGCCGCCCTTCACCGTGGCGTCGTTGGCGACGATCACGCACTCCCGGCCCGAGACCCGACCGATGCCGGTGATGATGCCGGCCGAGGGCACCTCGTCGTCGTACATGCCGAGCGCGGCGAGCTGCGAGAGCTCCAGGAAGGGCGCGCCCTCGTCCAGCAGGCCGTGCACGCGATCGCGCGGCAGCATCTTGCCGCGCGCCAGGTGCTTCTCCCGCGCGCGCTCGCCGCCGCCCTCGCGCACCCGCGCCACCTTGGCGCGCAGTTCGTCCACCACGGCCCGCATCGCCGCCTGGTTTTCGCGGAAGCTGTCCGAGCGGGTGTCGACCGCGCTGCGCAGGACGGTCATGGTCTCGCCACTCTGCCCATTGCCACCTCCGGGGCTCAGCATGCGCACGCGGCCGCGCTCAGGCAAGGCGCAATGCCGGCCCGCGGCTTGGCCGGCGCGCGGGCCTTGTCGCCGGCGCGTTGTTGCCTCTCTACATCCCGCACAAAACGTGGTAACTTCCGTATCACATCTTTGTGAGATGTTTTTGATGGGCTGGCGTCCCCGACCGCCGGAGCGCCCGGCAGGACCACACCGAACAGGGAGTCACCATGGCTGGCAATATCCGTCTGGACCGCGCCGTCAACATCGGCCTGGAGGTCCGCTTTCCCGACACCCTCGTGAGCGGCGACATCGACGGCGACGGCCGACCCGACCTGCTGGCCGGGGAGGGCTCGGCCGGCGAGGTCGCGGTGCTGCTGAACGCCGGGGGCGGCGACTTCGCGACCGGGACGACCGTCGCCACCGGCACCGCCCCAAGGACGATGGCGCTGGGCGACCTGAACGGCGACGGCGCGCCGGACCTGGTCACGGCCGGCGGCAGCGAGAGCTTCGCCGCCAACTTCCCGAACACCGTGGCGGTGCACTTGGGCGACGGCGGCGGCGGCTTCGGACCCGCCACGCAGATCACTGTCGGCAACAACCCGACCGCGCTGGCGCTGGGCGACGTGAACGCGGACGGCCGCGGCGACCTGCTGGTCGCCAACGAGGACGACCGGACGGTCAGCGTGCTGCTCGCCAATGGCAACGGCGGCTTGACGAGCGCGGGAACGGCGGACAGCGGGCGCGGCCTCGTCGATCTGGCCCTCGCGGACCTGGACGGGGACGGCGCGCGCGATCTTCTGGGCGTGGACGGCGGCGATACCCTGGTCGTCCTGCAGGGGAACGGCAGCGGCGGCTTCGCGGCCCCCGTCGAGGTGGCGATCGACAGCACGCCAGGCGACACCACCGGCGTCGAGGTCGGCGACTTCGACCGCGACGGCGCGCCGGACGTGGTCACGCTGAACGACGGCGGCACCAGCACCGGCAACACCGACGGCATTTCCGTGCTGCTGAACGATGGGGCCGGCAACCTGGGTCCGCCCACCGAACACCTGACCGGCAGCCTCCCGCGCGATGTCAGCGTCGTGGACCTGAACCGCGACGGCGCGCTGGACCTCGCCGTCACGCACCAGTGGTCGGAGAACGTGGCCATCCTGGAAGGCGACGGCCGCGGCGGATTTACCCAGCTCCGACCGGCACCGATCAACGGCTCGGACGAGACGCCGCGCGCCGCCACCGCCGCCGATGTCGACGGCGACGGCTTCCCCGAGCTGGCCGTCGCCAACGAGGCCGCCGGCGGCAGCGTCGGCGTGCTGGCGAACCAGAGCGGCGAGGGTCTGCCGAACGTCGAGGCCGAGTTGCAGTGGACGACATCGTTCGGGACCGTGCATGCCGACTCGGTCAACGATATCGCGGTCGACAGCCAGGGCAACGTCGTCGTCGTCGGCTTCCAGGACCAGCGCGCCAGCGGCGAAGAGGACAAGCCCTTCATCGCCAAGTTCAACGCCGCCGGCGAGCAGCTCTGGTTCCAGAACCTGGGCGACGACAACGAGAGCGCCAACCGCGTGGCCGTCGACGGCGACGACAACATCTTCGTCACCGGCACCGCCGGCGGCACCTTCGGCAGCCTGGACTTCCATATCAACACGCAGACGGGGGAATCCGGGCCGGGCATCCGCGACATCTACCTGCGCAAGTACAGCCCCGGTGGCGAGAGCCAGTGGACGCAGCAGTTCGGCTCGGACGACCTGGACGGCGACGCGCATCTGACGGTCGACGACGCCGGCAACGTCTTCGTCGCCTCGCGCTCGGCCGGCCGCTTCGACAGCAGCCACGGCCAGCCGAACAGCGAGCCCGACCTGGCCGTGACGCGCTTCGGCAACGACGGGCAGTTCGTCTGGAGCCGCATGTTCGGCAGCCTTGGCGACCCCGAGGTCTTCGGCAACGACGACGAGCCCGACGGCATCGCCATCGACCCGGTCAGCGGCGAGCTGGTCGTGGCCGGCAACACCACGGGCGATCTGGGCAACGTCGACATCGACGGGGGCGCCGATAGCGTGGCCGACGGCGAGGGCTCGCCCGATCACGCAGGGACTGGCGAAGCCTTCATCGTCCGCCTCGACCCGGACTCCGGCGACCTGCTGCGCACGCGGCAGTTCGAGACCCTGGATAACGACAATGTGCTCGCGCTCGGGGTCGACAGCCAGGGGAGCACGACAGTGATCGGCCAGACCGACGGCCTGCCCGGCCAGCCGCCGCAGGTGATCGAGGTCACCTCTCCCTTCGCCGTCAACTTCGACAGCAACGGCGAGCGCGCCTGGACGCGCCAGGACATTCCCGAGAACCAGTCCACCACGGCCAGCGATATCGCGCTCGCCGCCGGCGGCCTGCGCCTCGTCTCGGTCACGCGCGATCCCGCCGTGCTGGTTTACGATGACGCCGGAAACCTGCTCACGGAGATCACCGACGAGATCCTCAGCCAGGCCGACACCGGCTTCGGCGACGGCGCAACGAACGCGGTCGCGGTGGACGGGGACACCGTCTATCTCGCGGGCAGTTCCGACCGGGCCTGGGCTGGCCCCGACCTCGGCGACGACGATGGCTGGCTGGTCAAGCTCGACCTCTCGCGCACCACGCTCGAAGGGCCGGACCTCGATCTGCTCGACCTCTCGCCGGCCCAGCAGATCAGCGCGGTCTACGTGGGCTACTTCGGCCGCGCGCCGCGCGAAGGCGGCCTGGACTTCTGGCAAGGCGAGTACGATGGCGGACTCCAGGACGGCAAGACGCAAGGCCGGGTCCTCGACGACATCGCGGAATCCTTCCGGCTCAGCGACGAGGCCACGACGCTGTTCCCCTTCCTGGCGCCGGGCGCCGGGGACGACGCGACCAGCGAGGACGTGCGGGGCTTCGTCACCAGCGTGTTCGAGAACCTCTTCGACCGCGCCCCGGACCCGGCCGGTTTGGATTTCTGGGCCGGCGAGATCCAGGCGCGTCTCGACGCCGGGATCAAGATCGGCGACATCATCATGGCCATCGCCGGCGGCGCCCAGAACGGCAACAGCCAGGACATCGACGGCGACGGTGCGGCGGAGACGCTGAACGACGCCGCGACGCTGCTGAACAAGATCGACGCCGCCACGCAGTTCGGGCGCGACGTCGGGGAGGACATCCCGCTGGCCACGGCGCGGGGCTTCATCGCGGATGTCGGCACATCGGGACAGACGGTGACCGACGCCCTGGACCAGCTCGCGGAGTTGAGCGTCGGCATCAATGTCGGCCGCTCGATCTCGGCGGAAGACGTGGATCCCTTCCTGGCCTGAGGCCGGTTCGGGCAAGGCGCGGGCGGGTCGGGCCGCGTCCGGCGCGCCCGCGCCTTGTCCTCCGGGGTGTCCTCCGGGGTTGAGACCGCGCGCATCTCCGGTAAGCTGGCGGCATGGCAAGTCTCGAAACCCTCGACGGCGCCGCGGCGCTGGTCCACCGCCACCTGCCGCCCACCCCGCAGTACGCCTGGCCCCTGCTGGCCGGGGAGAGCGGCTGCGAGCTCTGGGTGAAGCACGAGAACCACCTGCCGATCGGCGCCTTCAAGGTGCGCGGCGGCCTGGTCTACATGACCGACCTGAAGGCCGCGCAGCCGCACTGCCCCGGCGTCATCACCGCCACGCGGGGCAACCACGGCCAGTCGATCGGCTACGCCTGCCGGGCGCTGGGGCTGCGGGCGGTGATCCTGGTGCCGCGTGGCAATTCGGTGGAGAAGAACGCCGCGATGCGGGCACTCGGCGTCGAGCTGATCGAGCACGGCGAGGACTTCCAGGAGGCGCGCGAGGAGGCCGGTCGCCTGGCCGAGCGCGAGGGCCTGCACTTCCTGGGGCCGTTCAACGAGCTGCTGGTGCGCGGAGTTGCCTCCTATCCGCTGGAATTCCTGCGCGCCGTGCCGGACCTGGAGCGGGTCTACGTGCCGATCGGCATGGGCAGCGGCATCTGCGCCACCATCGCGGCGCGCGACGCCCTGGGCCTCACGACCGAGATCGTGGGCGTCGTCAGCGAGAACGCGCCAGCCTACGCGCTGTCCTATCAATCAGGCGCCCCGGTCAACACCAACACGGCGCAGACCATCGCCGACGGTCTGGCCTGCCGGACGCCGGACCCGGAGGCGGTCGCCATCATCCGCCACGGCGCCGCCGACGTGGTCACCGTCAGCGAGGCCCGCATCCGCGAGGCCATGCGGCTCTACTTTTCCTGTACCCACAACGTGGCCGAGGGCGCCGGCGCGGCGCCGCTGGCCGCCGTCCTCCAGGACCGCGACAAGCTGCGCGGCCGCAAGGTCGGCATCGTCCTGTCCGGCGGCAACGTCGACACCAAGGTGTTCCGCGAGGTGCTGCTGGGGGTCTAGACGCCGTCAGCGCGGGAAAACGGACTCGTGCTGCATCCGGCCATCCGGATCGTCGTTAACCTTTTCATAGAGGAATTCGGGAGCAAAGTCGGCTCCATTCGGCCAGACCACCGTACCGAGTTCCGGATCGACCTTCGCCTTTCGAAATTCGGCCGGATCCTTCAGGGACTCGAACATCTCGCCCCAGAGTTCGGACGACAAATCGACTTCTCCGGCGACCCCGTCGGCAAATCTGGCCCAAAGCCGATGATCGCCGGCGGCACGAATTTCGATGACTTCCGCAAACATTCCTGTCACTCGAGCGGTTCGATCCAGCCCGTAGGGCACGCTTCAGCGTGCCGTGCCGTCCAGGGCTACCACCCGCCGCTCTCCAGCCAGGCTTCCACGTCCGGCAGGCGGTCGACGCCCCAGAAGGGCTCGCCGTCGACGAAGAACATGGGCGAGCCGAAGGCGCCGGCCTGGACGGCCGCGTCGACCTCGCGCTTCAGGCGGTCCTTCACACCCGGGTCCTGCAGGGCCGACAGCAGCGCGTCGCGGTCGACGCCCTGCCCGGCCGCCACCTCGGCCACCGCCTCGGGCAGGGAGATGTCGCCGCCCTCGCCGAAGGCCTTGTGGTACAGCGCCTTGGCGAGTCCCCTGGCCGCCTCGGGGTCCTGGTCGTGCAGCCAGTAGAAGGCCCGGCTGGGCGCCACGGCCATGAAAGGGAAGCTCCGCGGCAGCACGAAGGGCACGCCCAGGCGCCGCGCCGTGCGGGCGATGTCATGACGCGCGTAGTCGCCCTTCAGCGGCAGGTTCAGCAGCGGCTCGGCCCGCGTCTGCTTGAACACGACGCCCAGCAGGAAGGGGCGCCAGGCCACCGTCCGGCCCTGGCGCGCGGCCACCTCGTCGATGCGTTGCGCGGCCAGATAGCCGTAGGGGCTGGAGAAGTCGAAGTAGAAGGTGATCGGCTCGCTCACGTCGTGGTCTCCCCTCGGTCAGTTCGTGCGTTCCAGAATCCAGTCCACCGCCGCCGGCAGGTCGTCCAGCACGGCCGTGGGCCCAGGATCGATGCGCGTCTCGTCGTTTGCCTGGTACTTCCCCTGGCGCACCAGCACGCCGGCCAGTCCGGCGGCCAGCGCGCCGCCGACATCGGCCTCCACGTCGTCGCCAACCATGACGGCCTCTTCCGGGGCACAGCCCAGGCTGTCGACCGCACCCTGGAAAAAGGCCGCGGCCGGCTTGCCCAGCACCGTCGCTTCGCGCCCGCTGGCGTACTCCAGCGCCGCGACGAAGGGGCCGGCGTCCAGGCTGAGTTCGCCGTCGTCGTCCTTGAACACGCGGTTCCTGGCCAGGGCATAGAAGGCCTCGGCCCCCTGCAACGCGCGGAAGGCGGCGTTCAGGCTGTCGTAGGTGAAGTCGCGCCCGGCGTCGCCGATCACCACCGCCGTCCCCTGCCCGCCCGGCAGACCCGCGAAGTCCTCCCGCAGCGCCGGATGGATCAGCAGGTGCGGGGAAAGCCCCTCGCGCCCCAGGCGGTCGCGCGCGGCGATCGCCGGCATGAAAATCTCCTCGACGCGGGCGCGCAGGCCGAGCGTTTCCAGCTTGCCGCGCAGCGACGAGCGCGGCTGGCGCGTGGTGTTGGTCAGGAAGCGCACGCCCAGGCCGGCGGCGCGCAGCCGCTCGACCGCGTCGACCGCGCCGGGCAGCGCCTCGTTGCCCACGTAGACCACGCCGCCCAGGTCGAGAAGCACGCCGCGATACATCCGTCCTCGCCTCCCACGCCAGACAGGTAGCCTAACACGTCCGCCCGCCGCGCCAAGCCGCCGGCACACGGGGTTGCAACGCGGCCGCCGAAAGGCTTAGGTGCCTGTCGCGGTCGCGATACAGGCGGCCAGGCCCTTCGACGCCAACACGGGAGTGGGCGCATGCAGACAGACACCGCCGCCACCGCCAGCCGGCACGACGACTACAGCAACAAGGAGCTGCTGGACATCCTGCGCGGCACGCGGACCATCGCCATGGTCGGCGCCTCGACGAACTGGAAGCGGCCCAGCTACTTCGCCATGAAGTACCTGCAGCAGAAGGGCTACCGCGTCATCCCGGTGAACCCCCGCGCCGCCGGCGAGACGCTGCTGGGCGAGCGGGTGTACGCCTCGCTGGCCGAGATTCCCGAGCCCTTCGACATGGTGGACATCTTCCGCAGCTCCGACGCGGCCGGCGGCATCGTGGACGAGACCCTCCAGCTCGCGAAGGAGAAGGGCGTGCGCGTCATCTGGATGCAGCTCGGCGTGCGCGACGACGCCGCGGCC
This sequence comes from uncultured Rhodovibrionaceae bacterium, assembly GCA_964561005.1. GTDB lineage: Bacteria > Pseudomonadota > Alphaproteobacteria > Kiloniellales > Rhodovibrionaceae > CAZLNO01. The sequence continues at coordinate 12,898 of CAZLNO010000010.1, forward strand.
GAGCGCGCCGAGGCGGCGGGGCTGACCGTCGTCATGAACCGCTGCCCCAAGATCGAGTTCGGGCGCTTGAACACCGAATTGTCCTGGGCCGGCTTCAACTCCCGCGTCATCACCTCGAAGCGCCCCCGCGTCCAGTTGTCCTGAGATCCCCGCCCGCCCGTTCAAGGAGCCTTGCCGATGGCCCGCCAAGATATTCCCGACGAGCCCGACCGGGGGTTCGGCTTCGAGACCCGCATGATCCATGCCGGCGCCGCGCCGGAGCCGGTCACCGGCGCGCGCAACGTGCCGATCTACCAGACCACCTCCTACGTTTTTCACGACGCGGACCATGCCGCTTCGCTGTTCAACCTGCAGACCTTCGGCTTCATCTACTCGCGGCTCACCAACCCCACGGTGGCTGCACTGGAGGAGCGGGTGGCCAGCCTGGAGGGCGGACGCGGAGCGACCTGCTGCGCCTCCGGCCACGCCGCGCAGATCCTGGCGCTGTTCCCGCTGATGGAGCCGGGCGACGAGGTGATCGCCTCGACGCGGCTGTACGGCGGCTCGATCACCCAGTTCGGCAAGACCTTCAAGAAGTTCGACTGGCGCGCGCGCTTCGTGGACGTCGACGATCCGGCAAACGTGCGCGCCGCCATCACCGACAGGACCAAGGCGATCTTCTGCGAGAGCCTGGCCAACCCCGGCGGCGTGGTCTCGGACATCGCCGCGCTGGCCGAGGTGGCGCACGAGGCGGGCGTCCCGCTGATCGTCGACAACACCATGGCCACGCCCTACCTCTGCCGCCCCTTCGAGCACGGCGCCGACATCGTGGTCCACTCGATGACGAAGTTCCTGGGCGGCCACGGCCTGGCGGTCGGCGGCGCGGTGGTGGACAGCGGGCGCTTCGACTGGGCAGCCAGCGACAAGTTTCCCAGCCTGAGCGAGCCGGAGCCGGCCTATCACGGCCTGCGCTTCACCGAGACCTTCGGGGACATGGCCTTCACGATGCACAGCCACGCGGTCGGCCTGCGCGATCTGGGGGCCACGCTGTCGCCGCAGAACGCCTTCCTGATCCTGACGGGCATCGAGACGCTGGCGCTGCGCCTGCAGCGGCACTGCGAAAACGCCCAGCGCGTGGCCGAGTGGCTGAACGCGCACCCGCTGGTGGACTGGGTGTTCTACGCCGGCCTGCCGGACAACCCTTACCACGAATTGCAGCGGCGCTACCTGCCCCAGGGCGCGGGCAGCGTCTTCACCTTCGGCGTCAAGGGCGGCTACGAGGTCGGCCTGCGCGCGGTGGAGAACTGCGAACTGCTGTCCCACCTGGCCAACATCGGCGACGTGCGCTCGCTGATCCTGCACCCGGCCTCGACCACGCACCGCCAGCTCACCGACGAGCAGAGGGCCGCCGCCGGCGCCGGGCCGGAGGTCATCCGCCTGTCGATCGGCCTGGAGACCGTCGACGACATCATCGCCGACCTCGACCGCGCCCTGCATCGCGCGGCGGCCGAGGCGCCGCGCGCGGCCGAGTGAGCCCGACGGCACCCGCCCTCAGGCGTCGTAGACCGCCAGTTCCACCAGGTTGCCGTCCGGGTCGCGCAGGTAGACCGACGTCATCGAGCCGACGGCGCCGGTGCGCGGGACGGGGCCCAACTCGATGTCGACGCCGTGTGCTCGCACGTGCTCGGCCACGGCGTCGATCGGGCCCTCGACCACGAGGCAGAGATCGGCGCTGCCCGGTGCCGGCTGCGTGGCTTTCGGCTCGATGGGGCTGGGATGGGGATGCAGGTTGATCTTCTGGCTGCCGAAATGCAGGGCGACCCGCCCTTCGCCGAAGGTCTCGCGCCGCATGCCCAGCACGGACTCGTAGAAGGCGCAGCTCGCGTCCACGTCGCGCACCGTGAGAACGAGATGGTCGAGCCCGCGCACGGCGATTCCCGTCATTGCCCGTTCTCCCCCTGCCGTGTTTCCTCGTCGATCCAGTCGAGGAAGGGGCGGTGCCCGGCGGTCACGGGGAGCGTCAGAATCGCCGGGCACTCATAGGAATGCCGCGCCTTCACGAAATCGATGACGGTACTCACCAGATCCTCGCGGGTCTTGGCGATCAGCACGGCCTCGCTGTCTTCCCGGACCTGCCCCTCCCACCAGAAGATGGGCACCATGTTCGGGAAGACGTTGGCGCAGGCGGCCAGGTGCGCCTCCACCAGGGCGCGGCCGAGGCGCTTGGCCTCCCCGGCATCGCCGGCGGTGATGTAGATCAGGCTGTGGCTCATCGTCCTCGCGCTCCCTCGGCTTGCGTTCGGCATGGCAACTCTGGCGGGTCAATCGTGTCCAGTGTAGCCTGACCGGGCCGCGACGAGCCACCAGGGGACGAGGACCGCATGGGCCGCAGCGGAACCCGCACGCACGCCACCGTCCCGGAGAGCGGGCGCGGCGGTCCGGCGAAGAGCGAGCGCCGGCGCAGGCCGACGCCGGCGCAGGCGGCCTATCTTCGGCGCGGCCTCGACCAGCCCGGCGGCAAGCTGCCGCTGTTCGACGAGAACGGACAGCGTTACAGCGCCCGGACGATCCGAAGCTGCGTCGCGCAGGGCTGGGCGGAGCCCTGGTTCGACAATCCGATCAAGCCGGACTGGCTGGTCTGCAAGCTGACGCCCGCCGGCCGCGCGCTGTTCGAGGAGGACGGGGACGACGCATGACAGCCGCGCCTTGCCGGCGTCGAAAAAGTGCCCCGCCGGAACGACGGGGCAATCGAGGGTAGGGCTTGAGGGGGAGCGAGCCTGCGAGACCGTCTCGGCGTCGAGGCGGAACCGCCACCTCGCTTTCGACGGACGATCAGGCTCACTGACAAGCCGCCGGCGCGAGTGACCTTGCAGGCGCCTTGTCGTGCAACCACTATCTCCCCTGACCCGCCATGGGTTCATTGACGGAGGTCAAAAACCCTGGGCGACCGCTACCCCCGATCCGCGTCCGGCTCGCGCGGCACGGTGCGGGGCCGGTCGCGCGACGGCTTTCGCCGGCAAGGGAAGGAGCACCGGGCATGGAGCTGAACGCGGACTTTACCCGTCGCGCCGCGGTGCACGCCGCCGCGTTGCCGTGGCAGCCGTCGCCGATGGCAGGCGTGGAGCGCCGCATGCTGGACCGGATCGGCGAGGAGAAGGCCCGGGCGACCAGCATCGTCCGCTACGCGCCAGGAAGCCACTTCTCCCCGCACGTCCACACCGGCGGCGAGGAATTCCTCGTGCTGGAGGGGGTCTTTCAGGACGAGCAGGGCGACTTCCCGGCCGGCTATTACGTCCGAAACCCGCCGGGCTCGTCGCATACCCCCGGCTCGGAACCCGGCTGCACGATCCTCGTAAAGCTGTGGCAGTTCGACCCCGAGGACCGCAGCCACGTCCGGATCGACACCGGCAAGATGCCCTATCTGCCCGCCCCCGACCGGCCGGGCGCGGCGATCATGCCGCTGTTCCGCGACTCGAGGGAGGACGTACGCCTGGAGCACTGGGCGCCGGACATCGAGGTGGCCCTCGACCTGCCGGGCGGCATCGAGATCCTCGTGCTCGATGGAAGCTTCACGGAGCGCGGCGAGGCGTTTCCGCCGCAGTCATGGCTGCGCCTGCCCGCCGGCGCGCGTCTGCAGGCCACCAGCGGAGCCGAGGGATGTCGGCTGTGGCTGAAGTCCGGCCACCTCGCCGAGCCGCCACGCGCGCCGATCCCCTGACGGCGGCCCGTTTCCGCGGAGCTCAAAGGAAAAGCCCCCGTCGACACCTGCCGTGGGGGCTTCGGGATGGTCGGAGCGGCAGGATTCGAACCTGCGACCTTTCGGCCCCCAGCCGAATGCGCTACCAGACTGCGCCACGCTCCGCCACGAGGATTGCCAACTCCCGTGCGCCGTTCTCGCCGGCCGCGGACCCCGGTTATATACAAGGCCGTCGGAAGCTGTGCAATGGGGCCGTGCGATAGCTGTGCGCCGCCCGACCTCAATCCAGCTCAGCGAATCCCCCCGCCGAGCTGCTCGCGCATCTCCAGCAGCATGTCGAGCACTTCGCGCAGCCGCGCGCGCTCGGACTCGGCCAGACGATCGTCGGGCGCGTCGGCCTGTGCGGTCGCGCAATCCCTCGCCGTTCTCTTCGTCGGTTCGCCGGCCGGCTTGTCCGCCTTCGCCTGCCGCCGCGGCCCGTTCTCGTTCACCGGCGACGCGGTCTCGATCTGGCCCTCGCGGAGCAGCTTCTGCACGCCCTTGATCGTATAACCGTCGCTGTAGAGGAGATCGCGAATCCGACGCAAAAGCTCAATGTCTTCAGGCCGATAGTAGCGACGGTTGCCGCCGCGCTTCATCGGCCGGACCTCGCTGAACTTCGTCTCCCAGAAGCGCAGCACGTGTTGCGGCACCTGGAGATCGTCGGAGACCTCGCTGATCGTCCGGAACGCTGAAGCAGACTTCTCGGCAGCCCGAGTGCCAGCCATGACCTACTCGCTCTTCATCCAGTTCCGCGATACCGTCAGCTCGCCTTTTTCTTCTGCCTCTGCCGGGCTTGAAAGATCCGGTTGATGCGGTTTTTCAGCACGTGCGAGGCTCGAAACACCAGGACCCGGCGCGGCAGGATCGGCACCTCCTCGCCCGTCTTCGGGTTGCGCCCGATCCGCTGTCCCTTCTGCCGCACGGCGAAACTGCCGAAGGACGCGATCTTCACGGGCTCGCCGCGGACCAGCGCCTCGGAGATCTCGCCCAACACCGACTCCACCAGTTCGGCGGACTCGTTCCGGCTCAACCCGACCTCATGATAGACCGCTTCCGACAAATCGGCGCGGGTCACGGTGTTGCGGCCCATCTGTCCCCTCCCTCAACAAACGGTTAAGAAACCTATCGCAGGGGCTTGCGGGCGTCAAATCGCAACGCCGGAAACAGGCGAACACGAATCGTGCGAAGAGAGGGGGAAAGCCGGCGTTCTTGATCCCGCATGCCGGACCTCGGCGCTACCAGCGCAGCAACGCCGAGCCCCAGGTAAAGCCGCCGCCCATCCCCTCCAGCAGGACCAGATGGCCGGGCTGGATTCGGCCATCCTCCACCGCCTCGTACAGGGCCAGGGGAATCGACGCCGCCGAGGTGTTGGCATGGCGCTCCACCGTCGCGACGACGCGCTCCTGCGGCACGTTCAGGCGGCGGCCGATCGCCTCGATGATACGCATGTTGGCCTGATGCGGGACAAGCCAGTCGAGGTCGCCGGGAGTGAGGTGGTTGAGGTCCAGGGCCTCGTCGATCGCCTCGATCATCCGGGTGACGGCATGGCGGAAGACCTCGCGACCCTCCATCCGCAGATGACCCACGGTGCGGGTCGACGACGGTCCGCCGTCGACATAGAGCGCATCGTGGTTACGGCCATCGGAATAGATGTGCGTGGAGAGGACGCCGCGGGCGTCGCCGTTGCCCTTGGCCTCCGTGGCGCGCAGGACAAGCGCGCCGGCCCCGTCGCCGAAGAGCACGCAGGTGCCGCGGTCGCTCCAGTCCAGGATGCGGGAGAAGGTCTCCGCGCCGATCACCAGAACATGCCGCGCCTGCCCCGCCTTGATGAAATTGTCGGCCACGGCGAGCGCGTAGATAAAGCCGGTGCACACGGCATGCACGTCGAAGGCCGCGCCGCGCGTCATGCCGAGCCGCGCCTGGATCATCGTCGCCGTGGCGGGAAAGGTCTCGTCCGGGGTCGCGGTGGCCACCACGATCAGATCGATGTCGTTCGCATCCATGCCGGCGCGGGCCAGCGCCACCTCCGCCGCCCGCGTGCCGAGCACGGCCGTGGTCTCGCTTTCCGCGGCGATCCGCCGCTCGCGGATGCCGGTGCGCTGGCGAATCCACTCGTCGGTGGTATCGACGATCCTGGCCAGGTCGTCGTTGGTCACCACGCGCTCCGGCAGATAGGCGCCACAGCCCGCCACTTGCGACCGGATAGCCGTCATACCGCTGCCGCCCGCGCGCTGAGAGGTTTGCGATTGATCTTGCCGAGGTCGGCCCGGATCCGCTCCAGAAAGCCCTGGCGCGCCATGTCGACCGCCACGCCGATGGCGTTGGCGAAGCCGATCGGGTCGGTGCCGCCGTGGCTTTTGACCGTGATGCCGTTGAGCCCCAGGAAGATCGCTCCGTTGTAGCGCCGCGGATCGGTACGCTGGCGCAGCTTGTGCATGGCGCGCCGGGCCAGCAGATAGCCGAGCTGGGCGAAGAGCGAGCTCTTGAAGGTCTGCCGCAAGTAGGCGCCCACCAGCTTGGCGGTGCCCTCCGCCGTCTTCAGCGCGACGTTGCCGGTGAAGCCGTCGGTCACGATGACGTCCACCGTGCCCTTGGCGATATCGTCGCCCTCGATGAAGCCGTGGAAATTGCCCGGCAATTCAATTTCGTCCAGCGCCGCGCGGGCCGTCCAGAGCGCCTCGTGCCCCTTGCGCTCTTCCGAGCCGACGTTGAGCAGCCCTGTCGTCGGCTCCACCGTGCCCAGAACGGTCCGGGAAAACACATTGCCCATCACCGCGAAGTCGACCAGGTTGCGGGCGTCGCACTGCACGTTCGCCCCGAGGTCGAGCATCACCGATTCACCGCGCAGCGTGGGAAAGAACGACGCGATCGCGGGCCGGTCGATATCCGGCAGGGTCTTCAGCACCATCTTGGCGAAGGCCATGAGCGCGCCGGTGTTCCCGGCCGACACGCAGCCGTCGGCCTGACCGTCGCGCACCGCCTCGACCGCCCGACGCATGGAGGAGTCGCGGCCGCTGCGCAGCGCCACCGAAGGCTTGTCCGCGTCGTTCACCACGTCCTCGCAGTGCACGACGGTGGCGACCTGCTTCAGGCGCTTCATCTTGTTCAGCATCGGAGCAATCTCGCCCTCCCGACCGTAGAGGACGAACTCCACGTCCGGAAAGCGCTTGCGCGCGATATTGGCGCCGCGCAAGACCATGCGAGGTGCATGGTCCCCACCCATGGCATCCAGTGCAATCGTCAGGCGCCCGCTCACGTCCGTGCCACTCCAAGCCCGGTTTCACCGACGACGATGCCGGCTTTCCGCCTGCTGCCGCGTCGCCCCCGACGCTCGTGTCGCTGGCGCAGCCATCGCCGGCGCCAAGGTCCCACCGCCCGGCCGACGGCCCCGCCACACGCACCGGCGCCACGAGCGAACGGCACGAGTCAACGGCACGATGGCACCCGGCAAGCGCTTGGGGAACGCCCGGTTCAAGCTGGGATCTCCCGACCGGCGGTCATTCCTTCGGCTCAAGAACCTCGCGGCCTTTGTACATGCCGGTCTTGAGGTCGATATGGTGGGGACGGCGATATTCGCCGCTGTCCTGGTCGACAACATAGCTGGGCGTCTTCAGGGCGTGATGGGAACGCCGCTTGTCGCGCCGGGACTTCGAAACCTTCTTCTGCTGAACAGCCATGACTCGTCCTTCTCGGTTCCTCGCGGGCCGCGTCGCCGCGGCTTCATAAAGGAATTCGACCCCGCCAGCAAGAGCGACGGAGCCGCGCATCAACCTTGCATGTCAACCCGGCGGTCAGCACATGACCGCCTGCCTATCCGCCGTTGCGGAGCTGCTTCAGGACCGCGAACGGCGACTCCTCGCCGTCGTCTTCCACCTCGCCGCTCTCGCCGAAGCTGGCGCCCTCGAAGCGCGCGCCCGGTGCCCGCGGATAAGGGTCCAGCGCAAGCGAAAGCTGCTCCGCCACGAGTTCGCCCAGGTCCAGCGTTTCGCCCTCCAGGGGCTCCGGGATCTCCTCGTCGTCCGGGCCGACAAACACCTCGCCCTCGTTCTGGGCAGGGCCTTCCAGCGTGAAGAGCTGCACGAAGCTCTCCGCGACGCGGCTTTCGACAGGCTCCAGCGTGACCACGCAGGTCTGCGTCACCGTCGCGGTCAGCTCGCCTTCGACGCGAATCAGCGACCCTTGCGCCGGCCGCCGAACGCGCAACCGCGCCGAGAAACCGGCCAGCCCACCCAGCCCGAACCGACGGGCCAGCGCCGCGCGCTCCGCCTCGTTGGCGGTGATCGTCTCGACAACTTCGCCACCAGTCAGACGGTCCAGCCGCAACTTGCGGGAAAACTCCACCGTGCCGTCCGGTGCCACGGTCATGCCGGCCCTCCACGCGACATCGCCGCAGGGCGACGGAACATAGAAAACCCACGGAACACGGTCAATCCGTCTCGAATGTTCACGCCTCGCCAGCTTCGGGCCGCGGCGGTGCTCCGAATCGGATCTTTCCGCCGGCGATCTCGGTCAGGTCCTGCGCCGCCAGGCGTGCCGCCTCGCCCACCACGTAGGCCTGCATGGCGCTCAAACGGGCCTCGGCGGGCTGCGCGACCGTTCCATAGAGGTTGCGACGCAGGGCATCCGCCAGCTTGCCCGGCTCCGCGGCCAGGGCGGCGTCATAGGCGGAAACCCGGCCGTAGAAGGCCTGCGCCATCCGCTTCACCTTCGGCCCCACGCCGACGTCGCCGGCGCCCATTTCGCGCAACGAGCGGTCCATGTCCGCGAACATCGCGTCGAAGACCTGCTGTGCCAGGTCCTCGGTTTCCGCGCGGTCGCGCTTCAGGCGATGCAGGATCAGGAAGACGTGGAGCGCCACCAGCTCGAAGCGCCCATCCAGCGTGTCGGGCACACCGAGCGTGCTGTAGAACTCGGGACGGCGGGCCTGCGCCACCGCCGCGCCATAAAGCGCCCAGGCGGCGGTCTCGTCCCGTTTACGCGCGAAAAGGCTGGAGAACATTGCGGTGCTGGCGATGCTGGACAAGACGAGTGCACGAATTACAAGCTTGAAATGGGCCGGCGTTTCGGCTTAATCAAGCGGTTTGAATGACATCCCCGTTCTTGGAGGAGCGCCGGAGCATGACCGCCGCCCGTCGAACCCACCGCACCGGGCTGCCGCGCTGGCGAGGGACCGCCGCCGCGACCGTCGTGCTGCTTGGTCTGGCCGCCTGCGGTGCCCCCGTCCAGGTGCACGGCAACCTGCCGAAGGAAGAGGACGTCGCCAGAATCGAGGCCGGCAAGCATGGCCGAAACGACGTGATCGAGCTCCTGGGATCGCCCTCGGCGATCTCCACCTTCAAGGACAACACCTGGTATTACGTCGGCAGCAAGAAAACGCAGTTCGCCTTCTTCAAGCCCGAGGTCCTGGAGCGCAACATCCTGGCCGTTTCCTTCGACGGCGGCGACACCGTCGCCAGCACGGAAATCTATACCCTGAAGGACGGTCGCGCGATCAATCCGGTCGACCGCATTACGCCCAGCGAGGGCAAGGACCTCACGTTGCTGCAGCAGCTCCTCGGCAACCTCGGCCGCTTCAATCCGGAATCGACCGGGCTGGAGGCCGGAACCGGCGGACCCGGCGCGCCGACGCCCGGCCAGCCCTGAGGGCCCATCGCGCCTCGCCCCCTGTTCCACGGGGCCCGCTGTCCCGCGGCGGCGCGCCCGTTCCAGGCCCCGCGACACGAACGCCCCGGAGGCGGACCTCCGGGGCGTTCGCGCGTCGAAGCGGATGGATCGGGCTCAGGCCGCCAACGTCGCCAGCAGCAGCAGGGCCACGATGTTCGTGATCTTGATCATCGGGTTGACCGCCGGGCCCGCGGTGTCCTTGTAGGGATCGCCCACGGTGTCGCCGGTCACGGCCGCCTTGTGGGCCTCCGAGCCCTTGCCGCCGTGGTGGCCGTCCTCGATGTACTTCTTGGCGTTGTCCCAGGCGCCGCCGCCCGCGGTCATCGAGATCGCCACGAACAGCCCGGTCACGATCACGCCCAGCAGCATCGCGCCCACTGCCGACAGCGCGGGCCCCGTACCGGCAATCGCCGAGATCACCAAGTAGAGCACGATGGGCGAGAGCACCGGCAACATCGAGGGGATGACCATCTCCTTGATGGCGGCCTTGGTCAGCATGTCGACGCAGCGGCTGTAGTCCGGCCGCGCCGTGCCGTCCATGATGCCCTTGATCTCCTGGAACTGCCGCCGGACCTCGCGCACCACCGCCCCGGCCGCTCGGCCGACCGCGGTCATGCCCAGCGCGCCGAACAGGTAGGGCAGCAGGCCGCCGACCAGCAGGCCGACCACGACGTAGGGGTTGGACAGCGCGAAGTTCACCTCGCCGCCGCTGACCGTGATCAGACCCTCCTGCATAAAGTGATCCAGGTCGGCTGTGTAGGCGGTGAACAGCACCAGCGCGCCCAGGCCGGCCGAGCCGATGGCATAGCCCTTGGTGACCGCCTTCGTCGTGTTGCCGACGGCGTCCAGCGCGTCGGTGGTCTTGCGCACGTTCTCGTCCAGCTCCGCCATCTCGGCGATGCCGCCGGCGTTGTCCGTGACCGGCCCATAGGCGTCCAGTGCGACCACCATGCCCGCCAGCGCCAGCATCGTGGTCACCGCGATGGCGATGCCGAACAGCCCGGCCAGCAGATAGGTCACGATGATGCCCGCCGCGATCACCAGCGCCGGCAGCGCCGTGGCCTCCAGCGAGATCGCCAGGCCCTGGATGATGTTGGTGCCGTGGCCGGTCTCCGAGGCCTTGGCGATCGAGCGAACCGGGCGGAACTCGGTACTGGTGTAGTACTCGGTGATCCAGATGATGAGGCCGGTGATCACCAGGCCCACGATACCGCAGAGATAGAGGTCCCAGCCGGTGACGCTGGAGCCGCCGCCGGTGTAGGTGGTGCCCAGGCCGATGATCCACTCGGTCACCGGGATCAGCAGGATGAGCGACAGCACCGCCGTGGCGATGAAGCCCTTGTAGAGGGCGCCCATGATGTTCTGGCTCTGCCCAAGGCGCACGAAGAAGGTGCCGATCACCGAGGTAATGATGCAGGTGCCGCCGATCGCCAGCGGATACAGCAGCATGGCGCCGCCCTCGGCCATGGCGCCGAAGTAGATCGAGGCCAGTACCATCGTCGCGACCACGGTCACGGCGTAGGTTTCGAAGAGGTCGGCGGCCATGCCCGCGCAGTCGCCCACGTTGTCGCCCACGTTGTCGGCGATCGTCGCGGGGTTGCGCGGGTCGTCCTCGGGGATGCCGGCTTCCACCTTGCCAACGAGGTCGGCGCCGACGTCCGCGCCCTTGGTGAAGATGCCGCCGCCCAGACGCGCGAAGATCGAGATCAGCGACGCGCCGAAACCCAGCGCAACCAGCGGATCGACGATCTCCCGGCCCGAGGCGCCGATGCCCAGGAGCACGGCGTAGTACCCGGCCACCGCCAGCAGCGCCAGGCCGGCGACCAGCAGGCCGGTCACGGCCCCCGCCTTGAACGCGATCTGCAGCCCCTTGTCCAGGCTGGTGCTGGCGGCGTGCGCGGTGCGAACGTTCGCGCGCACGGCCACGTGCATGCCGATGTAGCCGGCCGCGCCCGACAGGATGGCGCCGATCAGGAAGCCGATCGCCACCTTGATCCCCAGCAAGATACCGATCAGGACGGCGATGACGACACCGACCATGGCGATGGTGCGGTATTGCCGGTTCAGATAGGCGCTGGCCCCCTCCTGCACGGCGCCTGCGATTTCCTGCATGCGCTGCGAGCCCGCGCCGGCGCTGAGCACCGACCGCGAGGCCCAGATGCCGTAGAGGACGGCCAACGCACCGCAAGCCAAGACGAACAGCAGTTCGATGGACATGGGTTCCCCTTCGTGAATTTCGTTCGCTTTGGCGGCCCCGAACGCGGCCGCTGGATGTCAGTGCTGACGCGCTTCGCTCTCTATCGCCCGGATATCGATGGCCCGGATATTGCGCCGCGGAAGCGCGCGCGGAAAATGACACAGGGGGTAAACCGAAGCAACCGGGCTGTCATGCCGCCGGGCCGCTTTTCAAGTCGGACAGCTCCTGCCCCCGGCCGACCGCCGCGACGGCGGCCAGAGCCAGCAGAACCGGCCCCACGATCGCCAGATTCACGGCCTGCCACCCCAGCGTCGCATAGACCCAGCCCGAGCCCAGCGCGGTCACTGCCACCGCGGCGAACACCAGCACCTCGTTCAGGGCCTGCACGCCCGCCTTCTCCGCCGGCTCGTGGAGTTGGGTGATCCAGGTCGTGGCGCCGACGAACATGAAGTTCCAGCCGCACCCCAGCAAAACCAGCCCGGATACGAACCGAAGGAGGTCGTTGCCCGTCAGGTTGACTGCCACGCAGGCCAGCATCATCGCGCCGCCCGCGGCGATCACCCGACGCACGCCGAACCCGTGCACGAGCTGGCCGGTGACGAAGGAGGGCGCGTACATGGCGAAAACATGCCACTGGATGGCGAAGGCCGTGCTCGTGAAGTCGATATGGCAGTCCGCCATCGCGGGCGGCGTGACGGTCATGACCAGATTCATGGCGCCGTAGCCGACCATCCCGCAGAGAATCGCCGCCGGCAGCGCCGGCTGGCGCAGAAGCCGGGACAGCGGACGGCCGCGCTCGCCGCGGGCCTCCGGCCGGGGCCGCGGCAGCTCCGCGAACTGGATCGCCACCATCTGCGCCGCGCAGAGCCCGGCGATCACCAGATAGACGCCGGCGAAGAGCTCGTTGCCGACAAGTCCCCTGGACCAGTTCGCAAGCTGCGGGCCGGCCACCGCGGCCAGCACCCCGCCGGCCATGACGATGGCGATGGCCCGGCCGCGCTGACTTGCCGACACCACGTCGGCGGCGGCGAAGCGATAGTACATGGCGTGCGCCAGGAACGCGCCGGTCAGCGCCGCCGCACCGCAATAGAGGACAAAACTCCCTGAAAGAATTGCCTGCACGCCCAGCAGCCCGGCCACGGCCCCGAGGAAGGCGCCGATACTGAACCCCGCGCGCCGCCCGCGGCGCGCCATGAAGAAGGAGGCTGGCGCCGTGCTGGCCATCAGCCCGAGGAATTGCAAGGCCAGCGGCAGCGTCGCCAGGCCCGGGTCCGGCGCGAGTTGACGGCCGACCAGCGCCGTCACCGAGATGACCATGGCGCTGCAGGTCATCGCCAGCGCCTGGCACAGCGTGAGAGTGCCGATGGATCGTAAGGGCAAGGCCGCAATCATGGCACGCCAGCCTATACCAGGGTTCGCCCGATGAACATGCCGCGACCGGCGCCGCCTTGCCTTCCACCCCGCGGCGCCTTGCCGCCCTCCCCCGGCTCGTGCCGAGCGGCCGCCAACCCTATCCCTGCGAATTGACGTCGCGGCCCTGGATCGCCTGGATATGGACCCCGCGCAGATCGTCACCCATCACCTGCCGACCGCGCTTCAACAGCCGTTTCTTGATCAGCTCCATGCTGTCGCCGCCCTCCCGAACGAAACGGAAGGCGTAAAGGCCGTGCAGCTCGCTGAGCATCGCGTCGCGCAGGTGCGGCCGTCGCGATGCGACCGACTCCAGCCCGCTCTCCCCCGCGACCTCCAGGGAAATCACCAGCGTGAGCAGCTCCGTGACCTGTCCTTCCTGCATGATCGGCACGGAGATCGGCCGCAGCTCGACATACTCCGACTGCGCCTCGCGGCTCCCCATGCCGGTTTGCTCTTGCAGGCTGGGTATCGGCTCGCCACGAATGCCGAACCACCACGTTCCGGCCCCGCCGCCGGCAATGAGCAGGACAAGGCCGACCAGAATAATCAGTTTCGGCATCGCTGCGCTGTCACCGCGGCCATTCGAGAGGAAAGCACTGTGGCGAGTGGATGTAAAAACAGAATTAATCGCATTCAGAAGTGGGTCCAGCCCTTGTGCGCCAGTTTTACCCGCTGACCCGCCGCGTCGCGCAACTCGACCTGCGTGCCCTCGCTCATGCGGCCGATGCGCGTCAGCGGCAGATCCAGGCGCGCGGCCAGACGGGCCACCTCATCTTCGCGCCCTTCCGGCACGGTGAACAGGAGCTCGTAGTCGTCGCCGCCGGTCAGTGCTGCCGCCTGGACAGCGCCGTCGGTCTCCGCCAGGCGCTGCACGGCCGCTGACAGCGGCACCTGCGCCACGGCGACCGCCGCCCCCAGGCCCGAGGCCGTGCAGATATGCTCCAGGTCGGCCACCAGCCCGTCCGACACATCGATCGCCGCCGTCGCCAGGTCCGCCTCCAGTAGCGCCCGCCCCAGCTCCAGGCGCGGTTGCGGCAGACGATAACGTTCGCTCAGGAAGGCGCGGTCCGCGGCGGTCGCCGCTTCGCGCTCGCCGCCGAGAACCTCCAGCCCCACGGCCGCGTCCCCGATCGTGCCGGAGACGTAGACTCCATCGCCAGCACGGGCCCCGCCCCGGCGCAGCGCCCTGCCGCGTGGCACCGCGCCCAGCGCCGTCAGCGACAGCGTGGTCGGCCCCGGGCCGGCCGTGGTGTCGCCGCCGAGCAGCGACAGTTCAAAGCGATCCTGGTCGGCTTGCAGCCCCGCGGCGAATTCGCCCACCCAGGCCTCGTCCACCGACTGCGCCAGCGCCGTGGCGAGCAGATAGCCGACGGGCGTCGCGCCCATCGCCGCCAGGTCGGAGAGGTTCACCCGCAGCAGCTTCCGCCCCACCAGCCCGGCCGGGTCGTCAGGCCGGTAGTGTATGCCCTCAATCAGGGTGTCGAGGGTGAGGACGAGGTCTTGCCCAGGCTCGGGCCGCAACAAAGCAGCGTCGTCGGCGAGCCCGAGGCTACCCGGCGCCCCGCCGGCCAGCGGGGCGAAGTATCGGGCAATCAAGTCGAACTCGCCGCGCATGGTGGAGCGGTTCAGGCGCCGGACCCGACGCCGAACTCCTCCTCGCGCAGCGTGTGCGCCAGGCGGTCGAGGATGCCGTTGACAAGGTTGGGCTCGCGGTCGCTGAAAAAGGCGCGCGCCAACTCGACATACTCGTTGATGATGGCCCGCGCCGGGACCGAGGGGCGCTCGGCCAATTCGTAGGCGCCGCAGGCCAGGATGATGCGCAGCACCGTCTCCAGGCGCTCCACGGTCCACTCCTCGTCGAGGACGGCGGCGATCATGTCCTCCAGCTCGCGCCGCCGGCGCGACACCTGCTCGACCAGTTCGCCGAACAGCTTGCGGTCGATCCGTCCCAGCCGCAGGCCGTCGATCTCCTCGTCCAGGCGGTGCTCCAGGAACTCGTGGATGACCGAACGTGGCGACAGCTCCCCAAGCTCCACCTGATAGAGCGCCTGCACGGCGGCCAGCCGGGCCTGCCCGCGACGATCGGGCAGGCGGCCTTCGGTGCGGCGATCCTGGGCGGCTGCGGTCATGCGTCCCTCACGTGATTCGCGCAGGCTGGACGGCCCGGCATGATCCGTCCTCGACTGGCGGCCCCTGTCCTAGCGCGGGAAAAGATGGAAGCGGCGCTTGACCTCGATCATGTCGAGGCAGGCCCGCGCCGCCTCGCCGCCCTTGTTCTTCTGGTCGACGCGGGCGCGGGCCAGCGCCTGCTCGCGGTTCTCGCAGGTAAGGATGCCGTAGCCCATTGCCAAGGTGTAGGTGCAGGCCAGGTCCTGCAGCTTGCGCGCCGACTCGCCGCAGACGTAGTCGTAGTGCGTGGTCTCGCCGCGGATGACGCAGCCCAGGGCGATATAGCCGTCGGCCCGCCGCCGGCCGGCGTAGAAGTCCAGCGAGCGGATGGCGATCTTGATCGCCTGGGGGATCTCGAACGCGCCGGGCACCTGGACCACCTCCCAGGATGCGCCGGCCTCTTCGAGCGTCCGGGTCGCGCCTTTCAGCAGTTCCTCGCCGATGTCGTCATAATAGCGCGCCTCGACGATCATGATGTGGGGTTCGTGCATGGCGGCGGGCGTCTCTCTTGTCGCGAGCGTTGGCGGTCAATGCGAGTCGCGATGCGGGATCGGACGATAGTCGACAATACGCAGGCCGTAGCCTTCTTCCAAGCCCACAACCGTGCGGCGACTGTTCGTCAGAAGAATCATGTCGTGGACGCCGAGGTCCAGGAGGATCTGCGCGCCCACGCCATAGTCGCGCAGCTCGCCGGCGCCGCCCTGCCCCTGCCCCAGCCGGGTCCTCAGCAGATCCGACAGCGAGGTCGCCGAGGGCTCCCGGATCAGCACGACCACTCCGCGGCCCGCCCGCCCGATGATCTCCATGGCGTTGTGCAGGTCGCCCACCTTGGGGCTGGTCGCGTCGCCCAGAACGTCGTCCAGGACGTTCATCGCGTGCATGCGCACCAGCACGGGCTCGTCCGCCGCCGGATCGCCCTTCCACAGCGCCACGTGCTCCGCGTAGGCCACGGTGTTGACGTAGATCGCCATGTGGAAGCGCCCGCCGTGGATCGACTCGAACTCGGTCTCCAGCTTGCGCTCGACGATGCGATCGTGGCGGCGGCGGTAGGCGATGAGGTCGGCGATCGTGGCGATCTTCAGACCGTGGCGCTCGGCGAAGCCCACGAGGTCGTCGCGCCGCGCCATCGTGCCGTCGTCGTTCATGATCTCGCAGATCACGCCCGAGGGATTGTGTCCCGCCAGCCGCGCGATGTCGACCGCCGCCTCCGTATGGCCGGCGCGCACCAGCACCCCGCCGTCGCGCGCGGCCAGCGGGAAGACATGCCCCGGCGTGACGATATCCGCCTGTCCCTTCGCCGGATCGATGGCCGTGGCGATGGTGTGGGCGCGGTCGGGGGCGGAAATGCCGGTGGAAACCCCCTCGCGCGCCTCGATCGACACGGTGAAGGCGGTGGCGTTGCGCTGCCGGTTGCGGCGCGTCATCATCGGCAGGCCCAGTTCCTGCACGCGCTCGTTGGTCAGCGCCAGGCAGATCAGGCCACGCCCGTATTTCGCCATGAAGTTGATCGCGTCCGGCGTCGCCATCTGTGCCGGAATGACGAGGTCGCCCTCGTTCTCGCGGTCCTCGTCGTCGACCAGGATGACCATGCGGCCGTTGCGCGCATCGGCGATGACATCCTCGATCGGCGACTTCAGATCGTTGAAGCTCAGGCTTGTCGCGTCGGCCATAGGCCCTCCGCCAGGCGCGCGACATAGCGCGCCAGCATGTCGATTTCCAGGTTGACCCGCTCCCCCGGCGCGCGCTGGCCGAAAGTCGTCACCGCCGCGGTGTGGGGGATGATGTTGACGCCGAAGCGCCGGCCCTCGACCTCGTTCACCGTCAGCGAAACGCCGTCGAGCGCGATGGAGCCCTTCGGCGCGATGAAGGGCGCGAGCCCGGCCGGAGCCGCGAACACGAAGCGCCAGGAGTCGCCCTCCGGACGGCGGTCCACGATCTCGGCGACGCCGTCGACGTGGCCCGACACCAGGTGCCCGCCCAGCTCGTCACCGAGGCGCAGCGGACGCTCGAGGTTGACCGGGGCGCCGACCGTCCAGTCGCCGAGCGTCGTCCGGGACAGCGTTTCGGCGGAAACGTCGACGGCGAAGCCCGTCGCGTCGGTCTCCACGACCGTCAGGCAGGCGCCGTTGCAGGCGATCGAGGCGCCGATGGCGATCGTCGCGGTATCGTAGCCGGTATCGAAGACAAAGCGCGCATCGCCCGCGCCGGCTTCGGGCGGCCGTCGAATTTCGCGCACGCGCGCCAGGTCGGTGATCAATCCGGTGAACATCGTGCCGTCAACCTAGGACGCGCGGCGGAAGATTTCCATCGTGTCCGACCCCACGGCAAGCCGGTCCAGCGGCTCGAACCGCGGCGTCTCGTCCAGGCTGCCGAGGCCGAAGCCGGCGATCGCCGGGATGCCGTCGCCGCCGATCACCCGGCCGGCCCGGAACCAGACAAGACGGTCGACGAAACCGCCCCGCATCAGCCCCGCGGCCAGCATCCCGCCGCCCTCCACCAGAACGCGGGTGAGCCCGCGCGCGCCGAGTTCGCGGAGCACCGCGCCCACCGACAGGTTGCCCGTCTCCCCGGCCGTCACGGTGGCGACCTCGACCCCGGCCTCGCGATAGGCCTCGCAGCGATCGCGCGGCGCGTCATCACGCGTCAGCAGCAGCGTTGGCTGCGCGCGCGCATCGGCCACCAGATGATGGGTCAGCGGCACGCGCAGCCGACCGTCGAGCACGACGCGGGTCGGCTGCCGCTCGGTCAACCCCGGCAAGCGCACGTTGAGCCGCGGATTGTCGGCGACCGCGGTGCCGCTGCCGACCATGACCGCATCGTGCTCGGCGCGCAGGAGGTGGGCGCGCGACCGGGCGGCCGCGCCGGTGATCCACTGGCTGTCGCCGGCGCGGGTGGCGATTCGCCCGTCCAGCGTTGTCGCCAGCTTCAAGGTCACCAGCGGCCGCCCCGCCCATCGTTGCAGCAGGTAGCCGGCGTTGACCTCGGCCGCCGCCTCGGCGCAGACGCCTTCGACGACCTCGACGCCGCCATCGGCAAGCGCGGCCAGCCCCCGACCATCGACCCGCGGGTCGGGGTCGCGCAGGGCCACCACGCAGCGCGTGATGCCCGCATCGGCCAGCGCCTTCGCGCAGGGACCGGTCTGGCCGTGGTGGGCACAGGGCTCCAGCGTCACATAGGCCGTCGCCCCCTTCGCCGCCGCGCCGGCCCGGCGCAGGGCCTCCACCTCCGCGTGCGGACGGCCGCCGGGCTGGGTCCAGCCACGCCCCACCACCTGGCCGTCCTTGATCAGGACGCAGCCCACGGCGGGATTGGGTGCGACCCGTCCCAGGCCCCGCCGGGCCAGGCCGAGGGCCGCGCGCATCCAGTCGATGTCGTCGTCGCGAGGACTACTCTTCACCAAGGGTGCCGACGAATGTCTCGAAGTCGCGCGCTTCGTGGAAGTTCTTGTAGACCGACGCAAAGCGGACGTAGGCCACCTGGTCGAGGGTGGCCAGCGCCTCCATCACGAGCTGGCCGATGAGCTTGGCCGGGATCTCGCTTTCCCCGGAACTCTCCAGCCGGCGCACGATGCCGTTCACCACGCGCTCCAAACGCTCGGGATCGACCGGCCGCTTGCGCAGCGCGATGGTCATCGAGCGCATCAGCTTGTCGCGGTCGAACGGCTCGCGCTTGTCGTTCGCCTTGATCACCGTCAGTTCGCGAAGCTGCACCCGCTCGAAGGTCGTGAAGCGGGCGCCGCAATTGGGGCAGTGCCGGCGGCGACGGATCGCCTGATTGTCGTCCGTCGGACGCGAATCCTTCACCTGGGTATCGTCGTTACCGCAAAATGGACAGCGCATGCATCCCCTTCCCCGCGCCGCCGGCAGCCCCGCCGACGACTTACCTGTCGTAAATCGGGAAGCGCCGGCACAGCGCCAGGACTTCCCGCTTCACCTCCTGTTCGACGGCGCCATTGTCGTCCGGATGGGCGCGCAGGCCGTCGAGCGTCTTGGCGATCAGATCGCCCACCTGCCGGAACTCCTCCGGCCCGAAACCGCGTGTCGTGGCCGCCGGCGTGCCCAGGCGGATGCCCGAGGTGACCGTGGGCTTTTCGGGATCGAACGGCACGCCGTTCTTGTTGCAGGTGATGCCGGCACGGTCGAGCGTTTCCTCGGCGGCCTTGCCGGTCACGCCCTTCGGCCGCAGGTCGACCAGCATCAGGTGCGTGTCGGTGCCGCCGCTGACGATGTCGAAGCCGTGCTCCAGCAGCCGCGATGCCATCGCCTTGGCATTGTCGACCACGCGCTGCGCGTAGGCCTTGAACTCCGGCCTCAGCGCCTCGCCGAAGCCGACGGCCTTGCCGGCGATGATGTGCATCAGCGGCCCGCCCTGCAGGCCGGGGAACACCGCCGAGTTGATCTTCTTGCCGATGTCGGGGTCGTTGGTCAGCACCATGCCGCCGCGCGCCGAGCGCAGGGTCTTGTGGGTCGTCGTCGTGACCACGTGGGCGTGCTCCAGCGGATTGGGATGCACGCCGCCGGCCACCAGCCCGGCGAAATGCGCCATGTCCACCTGGAAGTAGGCGCCCACCTTGTCGGCGATCTCGCGGAAGCGCTGGAAGTCGATGAAGCGCGGATAGGCCGAGCCGCCGGTGATGATCAGCCGGGGCTTGTGCTCCATCGCCAGGCGCTCGACCTCGTCGAAGTCGATCAGCCCGTCCGCCTTGCGCACGCCGTACTGCACGGCCTTGAACCACTTGCCCGAGAGGTTCGGCGCGGCGCCGTGCGTCAGATGCCCGCCGGCGGACAGCGCCAGGCCCATCACGGCGTCGCCCGGCTTGCACAGCGCCAGCAGCACGGCCTGGTTGGCCTGCGCCCCGGAGTGCGGCTGCACATTCACGAAATCGCAGCCGAACAGCTTCTTGGCGCGCTCGATCGCCAGCTCCTCGGCGATGTCGACGAACTCGCAGCCGCCGTAGTAGCGCCGGCCGGGATAGCCCTCGGCGTACTTGTTGGTGAGCACGGTGCCCATCGCCTCCAGCACCGCCTTGGAGACGATGTTTTCCGAGGCGATCAGCTCGATCTGGTCCTGCTGGCGGGCCAGCTCCTTGTCGATCGCGGCGGCGATCTCCGGGTCGCTGTCGCGCAGGCCGGTGCCGAAAAAATCCGCGGCGCGCTGGTCCTGCTGCCGGGCGGTGGTGTTGGCGGTCATGGTCCCTCTCCTCAAATCCAGGACTCGTCGGGGAGCGCGTCAGCCAAGCTTGGCCACGCGGCGTTCATGGCGTCCACCCTCGAAGGCCGTTTCCAGGAAGGCCTTCAGGCAGTCCCGGGCCACCTCACTGCCGATCAGGCGGGCCCCGAGGGCGAGGACATTGGCGTCGTTATGCTGCCGGGACAGGCGCGCCGACGTCGTGTCGCAGCACAACGCCGCCCGGACCTTCGGATTGCGGTTCGCGGCGATCGATATCCCGATCCCGGTCCCGCAGACAAGAACGCCCCGATCCGCCCTCCCCTCCGCGATCGCCTGGGAGACCGCGTAGGCGAAATCCGGATAGTCCACGGACTCCTCGCCGTCGGAGGTACCGAGGTCCAGAACCTGATAGCCCAGCCGCTCCAGGCTTGCGAGAAGCTCCTGCTTGAGCGGGAATCCGGCGTGGTCGCAGCCGATGGCAATCGGTTTCGTGGACATGGACGGGCGAAGTTCCGTGGCTTTTCAGAGGGTGACCGGACGCTACCATATGTCGCCCGGAGGTAAAAGGCCTCCACTAGGTCTCGCTTGCCCGCCGCCGTCGCGTTTTCGGCCTCGTGCGACAGGACGATGGCATCCCCCACGCCGGCCCCCGGTGGCAAATGACCGGGGATCAGTTCACACGGCCGCGTTCTCGTGTGATAATCGCCCCCGTCCGGCTTGGCCGGAAGAGACCACGCGACTTCGCCGCGCCCGTCGCGGCGAAGAGGGAGGCCAACGACAAATCCGAAGAGGAAGCAGCATGTTCCAACGTTTCACCCGCATCGCCATGGCCGGCGCCCTGGCCGGCGCGGTGGCCGCGATCGGCCCCGCGGCCGCGCAGGACGTCAAGATCGGCGCGGCAATGCCGCTGACCGGCGACCTCGCCGCCTTCGGCGAGAGCGACGCCAAGGGCGTGGAGCTGGCCGTCAAGGAGATCAACGAGGCCGGCGGCGTTCTCGGCAAGGAGCTCGGGCTGGCCATCGCCGACACCCGCACCAGCCCGCAGGCCGGCGTCGACGCCGCCAAGAAGCTGGTCAACGTGGAGAACGTGGCCGGGATCGTCGGCGCGCTGTCCAGCGGCGTCACCATCCCGATCGCGCGCAGCGTGACCAGTCAGGAAGGCGTGCCGCAGATTTCCAACGCCTCGACCTCGCCGGTCATCACCAATCTGAAGGACAACGGCTACCTGTTCCGCACGGTGCCCTCGGACAAGCTGCAGGGCGTCGTCCTCGGCGATATCGTCTACAACGAGGGCGTGCGCAAGGTCGCCGCGAGCTATGTCAACAACGATTACGGCGAGGGCCTGGCCAGCGTCTTCAAGCAGCAGTTCGAGAAGCTTGGCGGCAAGGTCACGGCCATGCTGCCCTACGAGAAGGGCAAGGCATCGTATCGCGGCGAACTGGGGCAGGCCGCCGGGGGCGAGCCCGAGGCGCTGCTGCTGGTCGGCTACCCCGAGAACGGCGTGACCATCCTGCGCCAGGCGCTCGAGGGTGGCTACTTCAAGCGCTTCATCCTCACCGACGGCATGAAGGCGCCGGAGGTGGTGAACTCCATTGGCGGCCAGTACCTCGCCGACACCATCGGCTCCACGCCAACCTCCGTGGAGAGCGAGGGCGGCAAGCATTTCAAGGAGGCCTACGAGACCGCCTATGGCGAGCTGCCGCCCAAGCCCTTCATCGACACCGCCTATGACGCGGCTTACCTGCTGGCGCTGGCGATGGAGAAGGCCGGCTCGACCGACGGCGCGAAGGTGCGCGACGCCCTGCACGAGGTCGCCAACCCGCCGGGCGTGAAGGTCGGCCCCGGCCAATGGGCCAAGGCGAAGGAGGCCATCGCCAGCGGCGAGGACGTGAACTACGAGGGCGCCGCCGGCCCGCACGACTTCGACGAGAACGGCGACGTCCCCGGCGTGATCGAGCACTGGACCTTCACCGCCGAGGGCGAGGTGAAGACGGTGGAGAAGATCATCCGCTAGGGCCAGTCGGCCTCGACGACCGCTCTGACGCAGCGGGCCCGCCGGTCATCCGGCGGGCCCGTTTGCTTTGTGGCCGGCGCTGCCCGCCGCTTGTCGTCTGCCGCGCCCGTCGCCGCGTCGGGGTGAACTTCTCGCCACGACGCGGAAGTCTGCTCCGATTGATTCACGTCAATGCCGATTGACACGATTCGGCCAGGGTTATCGGAGCAACCAGTCGGGAGGGCAAGATGTTCGGTCGCCGTCATGAGTTCGACCGCCGCGAGACCGCGCGCGTCGCGGCGGATATCGGGGTATCGCCCGCGGAACTGCGCGTCCAGGCCGACACGGCAACCAGCCGTCCCGGTCGACTGCGGCGCATGCTGAACGTCCTGCGGCCGAAGCGCGCCGATCTCCTCGATGATCGGCGCGTGACGCGGGATCTGGAGCGCGTCTGCGCGGCCTGCGACGCCACGCGGAAGTGCGAGCGCTGGCTGCGCCGGACCGAGAAGCCGGGCCAGGCCAGTGAACTCTACCCGCCGACCTTCTGCCCCAACCGGGACACCCTGAACGCGGTCAAGGACAGGTAGGCTCGCCGCGTCGGGGTCGGGAAAGACAGATCACTCCCCCGGGCGCGGGGCCTCGGCGCGTCCGCCGCCGGCCGCGTCCTCGGCCGCCTGCTCGCGGCGCAGCCGGCGCCGGCGCTCCATCCCCTCGCTGAGCATGCCCTCCGGCCGCATCACCAGGATGATCTCCAGCAGCACGCCGATCAGCAGGATGCGCAGCGCGCCGGCGCGCGTCATCATCTCCGGCGGCAACATGCCGGTGACCAGTTCCGTCCCCGACCAGATCGCCCAGATCACCAAGGCGCCCAGCAGCGCGCCCTTGTTGTTCCCGCTGCCGCCGGCGATCAGCATCACCCAGACCAGGAAGGTCGCCAGCATCGGGCGAAAGGCCTCGGGACTGATGAAGCCGAAGAAATGGGCATACACCGCGCCCGCCAGCCCCATGATGCAGGAGCCCAGGACGAAGGCCTCCAGGCGATAGCGCACCACGTCCTTGCCGGCTGCCCGGGTGCTGTCCTCGTTCTCGCGGATGCCGCGCAGCACGCGTCCCCAGGGCGAGCGCTGCGCCACCTCCAGCATGGCGTAGACGACGGCGACGATGACGAGGATGAAGACCAGATAGACGTAGTTGAAGCCGCCGGCAAAGAGGTCCTCGAAGGGCCGGTCGATCTCCATTCCGCGCACGCCGCCGGTCAGCCAGCCCTCGGTCTTGAGGAACAGGCGCACGATCTCCGCGATGCCGATGGAGGCGATGGCCAGGTAGTCGGCGCGCAGGTTGAGCGTGATCAGCCCGATCGCCACGGCGAGGATTCCCGACGTCAGGATCGCGCCGGCGATGCCCACCAGCAGGGGCATGTCGAAGCCGCCGAAATGGGCGTCGGTCGGCGGCGCGGTGAGGATGCCGCTGGTGTAGGCGCCCACCGCGAAAAAGCCCGCCACGCCGATGTTGAACAGGCCGGTCATGCCCCACTGGACGTTCAGGCCCAGCGCAAGGATCGCGTAGATCCCCACCAGCGAGAGCGAGAAGACCGCGTACTCGAAGAGTCCCGCCATGTCACACCTGCCTGCCGCCGAACAGTCCGGTGGGCTTGAAGATCAGCATGACCACCATCAGCGCGAAGGCCACCGCCGGCTTGTAGGGCGGCGACAGGAAAACGGTGGAATATTCCTGCGCCAGGCCGATGATCAGGCCGCCGGCGATGGCGCCATAGGGCTTGCCGATGCCGCCCAGGATGGCCGCCGCGAAGATCGGCAGCAACACCCGCCAGCCCATCGTCGGGTGCAGCCGCGTGTCCATGCCCAGGAATATCCCCGCCGCCGCCGCCAGGCCGCCGCCGATGATCCAGGTCCAGATGATGATCTTGTTGACCTCGATGCCGGTCACCTGCGCGAGGTCGGCGTTGTCCGCCATGGCGCGCATGGCCTTGCCGGTCTTGGTCTTCTGCAGGAAGAGGTGGAGCAGCACCACCAGGATCGCCGCGCCCGCGACGATAATCACGTGGTCCGGCTTGATGCCGACGCCCATGACCCGCCAGGGAAACTGAATGCCTTGTTCGTAGACCTGGTTGCCGGGCCCCCAGATGAGCTGCACCAGGCTGCGCAGGATCAGCGCGACGCCGACCGAGGCGATCAGCAGGATCACCGGCGCCACCTTGCGCAGCCGCCGATAGAGCACCTGGTCGACCGCCACCGCCGCCAGCATCGTGCCCACGACGCCGAACGGCAGCGCCACCAGGACCGGCAGGTTGAAGGTCGTCACCACCACGAAGGCCAGGTAGGCGCCCAGGGTGACGAGATCGCCGTGCGCGAAGTGCGGGAAGCGCAGGATGCCGTAGACCAGCGACAGCCCGATCGCGCCCAGCGACACCACGCTGCCGAGCACGATCCCGTAGACGGTGAGCTGAAGAAATTCGATCATCGTCGCCGTCCCGCCGCTCAGCCGCCGAGGAACATTTCGCGGACCTCCTGGTTGGCCAGGAGATTCTTGCCGGTGTCGGCATGGCGGTTGCGGCCGGTCGCCAGGACGTAGCCGCGGTGCGACATCGCCAGCGCCTGCTTGGCGTTCTGCTCCACCATCAGAATGCTGACCCCCAGTGCATTGATTTTCTTGATATTCTCGAACATCAAATCGACGATGCCCGGCGCCAGACCCGCTGTCGGCTCGTCCATCAGGATGAGCCGCGGGTCGAGCATCAGCGCCCGGCCCATTGCCACCATCTGCCGCTGCCCGCCCGACAGCGCGCCCGCCGGCTGCCGCCGTTTTTCGTAAAGGGCGGGAAAGAGGTCGTAGACCTTGCGCATGTCATCGGAGAAGTCGTCGTCGCGGATGAAGGCGCCCATCTCCAGGTTCTCCTCCACCGTCAGCGTCGGGAAGACGTTCTTCTCCTGCGGCACATAACAGATCCCGGCCCGCACCACCTGGTCGGGGCGCAGGTTGGTGATGTCCCGCTCGGCGAAGACGATGCGCCCCTCGCGCACCTTGACCAGCCCGAACACGGCCTTCATCGCGGTCGACTTGCCGGCGCCGTTGGGGCCGATGATGACCACGATCTCCCCCGGCTCCACGGTCAGCTCGACGGCGTGCAGGATGTCGGCATCGCCATAGCCGCCTCGAATGCTCTCGACAGACAGCAAGCTCATGTGTCCACCACGGGCTCCCGCCCCTTCGTTCTTCCCTTTTCCCGAGGCGCCCGGTCAGGCGCTCGCGTCCGCCGCCACGGCCGCGCCGCCGCCGAAATAGGCCTCCAGCACCGCCTCGTTATGGCGGATCTCGTCCATCGTGCCCTGGGCCAGCACCTTGCCCTGCGCCATGCAGATGACGGGATCGCAGAGTTCCGCGATCAGGTCCATGTCGTGCTCGATGATGCAGAAGGTGTAGCCGCGCTCGCGGTTGAGCGTCTGGATCACCTTGGAGATCTCGGCCAGCAGCGTGCGGTTGACGCCCGCCCCCGGCTCGTCGAGCAGGACCACGCGCGGCTCCACCATCATCGTCCGGCCGATTTCCAGGAGCTTCTTCTGCCCGCCCGAGAGGTTGCCGGCCAGCTCATGGCGCAGGTGGGAAAGCTGGAGCATGTCCAGCACCTCCTCCGCCTTGTCCCGCACCCGCCGCTCGTCGGCCCGGGCCTGGCCGGGGCGCAGCCAGGCGTTGAACAGGTTCTCCCCGGACTGGTTGGAGGGCACCAGCATCAGGTTTTCCAGCACGGTCATCCGCGTGAGTTCATGCGGGATTTGAAACGTGCGCACGAGCCCCTTGTCGAACAGCCGGTGCGGCGGCAGGCCGGTCACGTCCTCGCCGTCCAGCAGAACCTGCCCCTCGTCGGGCTTGATGAAGCCGGCAATGATGTTGAACAGCGTCGACTTGCCCGCGCCGTTGGGCCCAATCAGGCCGGTGATCGTGCCGCGTTCCACCTCGAGCGTGCAGTGGTCGACGGCGACCAGGCCGCCGAACCGTTTCACGATCTCGCGCACTTGGATCATGCTGCTCTCACCCCGTGCCGGAAGGGCCCCGCCCTCTTCTCGTTATCGTTCGCGTCGGTCATGCGAATTTGCTTGTTCGCCCATGCAACGGCTGCGGAGCTATAGACGAGCGCAGGCCGGCGGGCAAGGGGGCGGCACCGGATTGTCGTGATGCAATGCCAGGCCACCGGCGCACGGAGCGGGGCCTCGCCCGCCTCACCCGCGCCGCCACGGCGGCTGGTCGCGTTCCAGAACGTAGCGCAGCTTGCGCGTCACGGCGCGCTTCAGTTCGGCCTCGCCGCGCGACGGATCGCCGACGATGGAGACCTCGGTCAGGGTGCGCGGGTCCATCGCCGTCACCTTGACGAAGTGGCCGCAGGGCTTGAACTCGATGATCACGCTGTCGTCGTGCATGCCTCCGATCCCCCGCTCGAACGGCCGGGTCGATGCCTGCCCGCCCCTTCCCAAGCCGCCGCCAAGCGCTATCATGGCGCACGGAGCTTACAAATCGTAAACGCGACGAAGGGACCCGATGCCATGAGTCCAGCCGAACCGGCCCGCCGCGACGCCGCGCAGCCCGCCCAGACGAAGCCGGCCTTCCAGTGGGACGACCCGCTGCTTCTCGAAGACCTGCTGGACGAGGACGAGCGGATGATCCGCGACACCGCCCGCGGCTACGCGCAGGACCGCCTGATGCCGCGGGCGCTGGAAGGCAACCGCCACGAAACCCACGACCGGGCGATCATGACGGAGATGGGCGAGCTGGGGCTGCTGGGCCCCACCATCCCCGAGGCCTACGGCGGCGCCGGGGTCAACCACGTCGCCTACGGCCTGATCGCCCGCGAGGTGGAGCGTGTCGACTCCGCCTACCGCTCGGCGCTGAGCGTGCAGTCTTCCCTGGTCATGCACCCGATCCACGCCTACGGCAGCGAGGAGCAGCGGCAAAAATACCTGCCGAAGCTGGCCCGCGGCGAATGGATCGGCTGCTTCGGCCTGACCGAGCCCGACGCCGGCTCCGACCCCGCGGGGATGAAGACGCGGGCGCGCAAGGTGGACGGCGGCTACCGGCTGTCGGGGTCGAAGATGTGGATCACCTCCTCGCCGATCGCCGACGTCTTCGTCGTCTGGGCGAAGAGCGAGCCGGACGACAAGATCCGCGGCTTCATCCTGGAACAGGGAATGGACGGCCTCTCGGCGCCGAAGATCGAGGGCAAGTTTTCGCTGCGCGCCTGGCCCACCGGGGAGATCGTCATGGACGACGCCTTCGTCCCCGAAGCCAACCTCCTGCCCAATGTCGAGGGCCTGAAGGGGCCGTTCGGCTGCCTCAACAAGGCGCGCTACGGCATCGCCTGGGGCGCGCTGGGCGCGGCGGAGTTCTGCTGGCACGCCGCGCGCGGCTATACCCTGGAACGCAAGCAGTTCGGCAAGCCGCTGGCCCAGACGCAGCTCATCCAGAAGAAGCTGGCGGACATGCAGACCGAGATCACCCTGGGCCTGCACGCCGCGCTGCGCCTGGGCCGCCTGCTCGACGAGGGCCGCGCCGCGCCGGAGATGATCTCGCTGTGCAAGCGCAACGCCTGCGGCAAGGCGCTGGAGATCGCGCGCGCCGCGCGGGACATGCACGGCGGCAACGGCATCGCCGACGAGTACCACGTGATCCGCCACGTGATGAACCTGGAAGCGGTGAACACCTACGAGGGCACGCACGACGTCCACGCCCTCATCCTCGGGCGCGCGCAGACGGGGTTGCAGGCGTTCTACTAGGCCAGCAGGCCAGGCCCGGCGACGGGAAGCGCGGCGGCGCTTTCGCGCGGGTCCGGCCGGTGATAGCGTTGCGGTCGGGAGCGCAGCGAGGTGCGCCATGTTTCTGCGACCGCGATCGAGGGCCCGCCATGCGCTGCTCGCCGCGCTGCTGGCGATCGGATGCCTGGCGCAGGCCGTGCCGGCGGCGGCGCAGGCGCGGCTGGCCCTGGTCGTCGGCAACGCGGACTACGCCAGCCTGCCGGCCCTTGCCAATCCGCGCAACGACGCGCAGGCCGTGGCGGAGGCCCTTCGGGACCTGGACTTCGAGGTGATCGCGCTCACCGACGCGAGCCGCCGGGAGCTGGCCCGCGCGGTGCTGTCCTTCAAGCGCCGGCTCGACCGTGCCGGCGGGGACGGCGTCGGCCTGTTCTTCTATGCCGGCCACGGCGTGCAGGCCGGCGGCGAGAACTTTCTGATCCCGGTGGACACCGCGATCGACGCCGAGGCCGAACTGGAGATCGCGGCCATTCGCACCGGCTGGGTGCTGGAGCAGATGGAGGCCGCCGGCAGCCGCCTGAACATCGTCATCCTCGACGCCTGCCGCAACAATCCCTTCCGGAGCCGCTTCCGTTCGGCCACCAGGGGCGGTCTGGCGCGCATGCGCGCCCCGCGCGGCAGCCTGCTGGCCTATGCCGCCGGGCCGGGCGAAGTCGCGGAGGACGGCCAGGGCCGGCACAGTCCCTACACGAAGGCCCTGCTGGAGACCCTGCGCAAGCCGGGCCTCAAGATCGAGGAGGTGTTCAAGCAGACGCGCATCCGCGTGGCGGCGCTCACCGACGGCCGCCAGGTCCCCTGGGAGGAAAGCTCCCTCACCGGCGACTTCTACTTCAAGCCGCCCGGCGACGCGGACACGGGCGCCGTCGCCGCCCGACGCCCGGCCGAGACGCCGGAGGCCGCCGCCGGGAACCGGGAGCTGGTCTTCTGGCAAAGCGTCATGGGCAGCGACGATCCCGGCGATTACCGGGCCTATCTGGAGCGCTTTCCGGACGGGCTCTACGCGCCGCTGGCGCGCAACCGGCTGAAGGAGTTAAGGCCGCAGGACGCCCCCCGCTCGACGGGACAGCAGACCGCACGGGTCGCGCCGCCGCTCCCACCCCCGCGCCCCGAGCCGGACGCGCGCCCGCCCGAGGCCGAGGGCCCGGATGGCGCATGGCGCGCGAAGGTCACGGGGCGCCTGATGACGGCGCAGTTCAACAAGACGCTGCACTGCTCGCTGGAATTACCGGTCATTGCAGGGCGTTTCTCGCGCTGGTTCACCTGCGGCGGCCTGCGCTGGCAGGCGAAGGGGCGCGTCGGCGAGGACGGCACGCTGGTGGACGCCTACGTCTGGGCGAAGTACCGGACCGCGCCCGTGCCGCTGAAGGGAACGCTGATCGAGGCCCGCGCCAAGGGCGGCGGGCTGAGCCTGAAGCTGCGCGGCGAGCGGGCCGAGTAGCCGGCCGGCCTCCGGCCAGTCTCGGGGGTCATACCGCCCGACGCTTGAGGAGACTCGTCCTTCGACAAGCTCAGGACGAGGCCCTCATGCTGAGCTTGTCGAAGCATGAGGCCATACAGATGTACGATTTCATTCGTCGGGCGGTATCACTCCACGAAGGGCGCGCCGGCGCGACTGGTCAGCCGCAGGAAGCTCGCGCAGGCCAGGGGCTCTCCGTTAGCCCCCTCGCAGGACAGCACCTCGTTCAGCAGGAACTTGCCGATGGTCCCGCAGTCCAGCCCGTCCAGCTCGAAGATGCGCACCTGCGTCTTGCCGCTGGGGATGTCCTCGGTGTTCAGTGCCACCCGGCGCTCGATGATGTCGTCCTTGTCGAAGATGAAGACGTCCAGCTTGGCGTTGCCGACATCCCGGTCGGTCGTGTTGGACAGCACGAAATAGGTGCGGCACGCCCCTTCGGCGGACTCCAGCTTGTTCAGCTCGATGGTGAGCGCCCCAGGGATGTCCCTGGTTCCTTCCTGCCCGCCCTCGTCCTGGGCGGCGGCCGGCGCGGCGGCCAGCAGCAGCAGCAGACAGGCGACGTATCCGATCAGCTTGCGCGTCATCTCAGTTTATCCCCCCTCGGCCTGGGCCCGTCCGCCGAGTCGCGGCGCCATTTCCACGAGAATATAACTGTAGGCGCCCTGCCATGCATCCGCCGATCGACGGCGCGCGATGGCGTTGCGCAGGGCGTCGAGGTAGCGCTCGGCGGATTCCTTCCGCGGGCGCATTTCGTTGAACAGCGGCTTGCTGGAGGCCACGGCCACGACAAGGTCGATGCCGTAAGGCGGCGCGGCGGTCAGCCGATCGTCGCCGCCGATCCCGACCGTGCTGTCGGGGTCGAACCGCATCGCCCCACCATAGAGGTTGGGCACCAGGTGAATCACCCAGCCCTGTCGGTCGAAGTAGTCGACATAGAGGTACGCGGGGAATTCGGGCGTGGTCAGCTTCAAGCGCACCGAGTCGTCGCTCAGATAGCGCCGCACCACGCCGGTGGCCGTCCCCTTGCCGTCGAGGGCCGGGTGGTGGTCGATCCCGGTCTCGGCGATGCCGGAGAGCGTGGCGCAGTGGGGCCGCTCGACGACCGCAAGCTCGCCGGCCTCGACGCGCGACGACCCCAGCAGCTCGGTCATCCGGGCCAGGACCCGCTGCTTGCCGTCCGCCGAGGGCACATAGCCGCGCAGCGCCAGGCGGCCATCCCCGGACCCCGCCTCCAGCGTCGCATGGGCGCAGGGCATCGTCGCCAGCACCTGGGACAGCATACCGCCCAGGGTGGCGCTCCGTCCGGCCGCCTCTTCCGGCGTCGCGCGTCTGGGTGCCAGCGCCGACGAGTCCGCGGGGGCGCGCGCAAGGAGCCGGGACGGCGCTTGCCGCGTTTGCGGTGCCTCGGCCGCCGGGGCCTCGGTCGCCGGGGCCTCGGTCGCCGGGGCCTCGGTCGCCGGGGCCCCGGCAGTCCGGGCCGGCGTGCCATTGGCCGGCATGGCCGTTTGCGTTCCGGAAGCGGCGGACAGGCTCGCCGCCGTGCCCCCGGCCTCCGGCGCGCGCGCGACCTGCGGATCGCCGGCCGCGGGAGACACGGCGGACGGCTCAGCCGCGACCTTGGCCGGCGCGGCTTTCCCCGGCGGCTGGCCGGACGACAGCGTCTGCCGCGCCGGCTCCGCTCGCGCGGCGACCTCGGCCGGCGCGGCGGGGGCGATTGCTTCTGACGGGGCTGTCCGACGTGCCGGCCGCGGCGCTGCCGACGGCGAGCTGGCCGGTGTCGCGGCCAAACTGGCGGCTTGCGCGACTCGCGACGGCTCCTCGGCCGCCTCGGGCGGCTGCGCGGCGTCCTTTGCCGGACGCAGGTCAGGGGGCGTCGTCTCCTCGCGCGACGGCGCCTCCTCCGGCGGCGTATCAAGCGCGGCCTTGGCGGTAGCTTGCCGTGTTGCCTGTCGTGCCGCATTCGGCGCCGAGGGCCGCTCCGGCTGCGTCGGGGACGCCGCGACGCGCGCCGCCCGCGCGACCGTCGACGCCGGGTCGGCCGGCGGCGCAGCCTCGGGGGTCTGCCGTGGCTGCCGCAGCGGATCGGGGCCGCCGCCCGTCTGCGCCAGATCCGCCGCGGTCTCGCCCGTCGCGCGCGCCCCCGCGTCTGCCGGGTCCGGCCGATGTGCCGCCAGCGCGCGCGGCAATGACCCCTCGGACACCGGGGGTGACGGCGCGCCCTCCGCGGCGGCGACAGCGGCAATTCGGTCATCCCCGCGCAAGGCCTCGGGGTCCGCATCGCTAACGCCGGCCGGGTCCGGGACGAGGGCCGCCGCGCGTGCCTCCGGCGGCACGTCGTCGCTGGCCGTGGCGGCCCGGCGCGGCGGCGGCGCCTTGGCTGACGACGCGGGTGCGGCATCGCTCGGCCTCGCCTCCGCCGCCTGCCGGCCCGTCGGCCGCAGGCCGTCGGCCTCGACCGTTACCTCGGCCGCCGAGGGCGCCGCCTCTTGCACCCGCTTCACCTCGGCAGCCTGGGTTTCAGAAGGGGATGCCGCCTCGGCCTCGGGCGCGACCGGAGGCTGAGGTTCCGCGCCTCCCGCCACGGTCCGTGGTGCCTCGGGTGTCGCGGCAACCGGCTCTCGCGGCTCGTCGGCCGGGGAAGGCGCGGCCGTCCTCTCGGGCGTCTCGGTCGCGGTGGCGACGGCCGGCGGCTCGGACGCCGACGCAAGGGGCTCCGGCGACTCCGACGCGGACGCCGCGGTCGCCGGGTCTTCCGAGACCGCCGCCAAGGGCGCGGCATCGTCCGCCTTGGCGGCAAGGTCGCTGGCCTCTTCTTGGCGTGACGGCACCAGCGTCTCTTGTGGGTCCTCGCTCGGCGCGGCTTCCCGGAGCGGCGCCGCTTCCGGCCGCGTTTCCTCGGTTTCCACAGGCGGCTCGGCGGAGGTCGCGGAGGTCGGCCCCGCCGCGCGCGGCCGCGCCGCCTCGGCCGGGGCCTGCGGGGCCTCCGGCCCATCCTCGGCTGCGGGGTCGACGGCGGT
Organism: uncultured Rhodovibrionaceae bacterium; assembly: GCA_964561005.1. Taxonomy (GTDB): domain Bacteria; phylum Pseudomonadota; class Alphaproteobacteria; order Kiloniellales; family Rhodovibrionaceae; genus CAZLNO01. The sequence goes on from CAZLNO010000010.1 coordinate 45,513, forward strand.
CTCGGGCCGCTCGGCGGCGGGTGCCACCTCCTGACGCCGGGCCAGCACGAAGTCGCGGCGGGTCACCATCTCCACCGAGATCGGCTCGCGCTCGACGCCGGTCTCCCGCGCCCGCTCGAAGGGCTGGAAGAAGCCGATCGCGGCCACGACCGCAAGGTGCCAGAGCACGGACAGGCCCACGACGGCCGCGAAGCGGCGCCGCTCGTGGCTGCTGTCAACCGCCGGTCTCGCGATCATGGGATGCCTTTTCCGCCGCCAAGCGCCAGGCAAGGTGCATGACGCCGCTAGCGCCTGGCCAGCGCGAAGTCCTCGCCCAGGGCGAAGCCCACCGGGGTGACCGGCACCGTCTGGGCATAGTTGCCGCGCCCGCCGGCGGGGGAGCGTAGCCGGTTGTCCAGCTCGTAGGCCAGCAACGGCACCTCGCGCTCCACGTAGCTTTGCAGCTCGGAGACCGTGAGCGTGCCGTCGCGCGGCGCCCGGTCGGCCGCCAGACCGCCGCCGTCGCCCGGCGCGAGGCCGCGCAGCAGGACGTAGGTGAGCAAGCCGTGACCCAGCATGCGGTACTCTGGCGCGAGCTGGTCCGCCCGCGTGGCGGCGATGACGTAAACGCCGGTTCGCTGGCGCAGGCCGCGCAGGGCGCGGCGTTGGCCGAACTCGTCGAGGTCGCCGATGAAGGCGCCGGCCTGGCAGGTGTCGATGATGACCACCACGCGCTGGGCCGGAATCTCGACCAGCGCCTCGGCCAGGTCGTCGCTGGCGATGCCGACGCGGCGCACGTGCGCGGCATCGCGCAGGTCGCGCAGCTCGTGCGGCAGGAAGTACCAGTCCGTACCCACCGTGCGGGCATGGCCGGAGAGGAACACCACGGCCACGTCCTCGGGGGAGCCCGCCGCCGGCCCCGCCAGCTCGCGCAGCACGGCGGGACGCCGCGCCTCGCCGTCGAGCAGGACCGACCTGTTCACCTCGTCGAACAAGGCCCCTGCCCGTTCGCCGACGACCTCGGCGACGCTGACCGCGTCTGCCACGGCGTAGTTCAGATTGAAGCGCGGGTCCGCATACTCGTTGACGCCGACGGCGTTGAGCCAGAGAGCCGGCTTGGCCGGCCGCCGCGCCTCGGCCGCGATCGTCCGCTCGGCGGGTTCGCTCCAGATTTGCCCCCAGCCCACGGCGACCGCGCGGAAGTCGTTCTCGCCCGCCAGCAACTCGACGTCGTAGGTGACGGCCAGACGCCGCCGCCCGCCCTCCTCGCCGCGGTCGCGATCGGTCTCCTGGCGCGCGGCCACCTGCTTGCCGTTGTGGAACAGCAGCACCTCCTCGACGCTGGCCGGCGCGGTGGTCGCCCCGGTCGCGGTCACGGAGACGGCGGCGCCCGCCTCGCGCCGCGGCGCGTCGAGCTCCAGCGTGACCTCCGGTGGGGCATAGATGCCCTGACCGATCGGTTCCGACTCGCGGGTCAGGAAGGGCACGCCGGGGCGCAGGTGCTTCACCAGCAGCCCCGGCTCGAAATAGCGCGCGGCGAAGCGGTCCAGCGCCATGCGCTCGCCCCTGGCCTGCCAGGCGATGTCCTCGAAGGCGGTCTCCGTGCCGTCGAAGCGGCCGTCGGCGTCGACGACGCCCCAGCCGTCGCGCACCAGGATCAGCCGCGCCAGCGGCGCCTCGCGCGCGGGGTCGAACAGCAGCGCCCCGTTGGGCGAGCCCGTCGCCAGCACCCGCGCCGCGCCGCCGTCCGCCAGCACGGCCAGGTCCCGCACCGCCGCGCCACCGCCGCGAAGGCTCCGCAGCGGGCTGCCGTCGTCCCGCCGCCAGACCCGGATCGCGCCCCCCTCGTCGCCGGAGACCAGCGCGCCCGAATCGGGAGCGGCCAGCGAGCGGACCGCCGTGTCGTGCGCCTTCCAGCGCTGGCCGATCCTGCCATCCTGGACGAGGTGAACGCGGCCGCGCGCGTCGCCAACCGCCAGACCGCCATCGTCCAGCGAAACCACGACCGTCACCGCCGTCCCGTCGGGGATGCTGGCGACCGGCCCGGCGCCCGACGCGTCGAGCGCGCGCAACTCGCCGTTGGCATGACCGGTCAGGAAACCGTCGTCCGTCGCCGCGAGGGCGCTCACCGGGCTTCCCGGTCCCTCGTGCGCCGCCACCGACTGCTGGCGCGCAACATCCCACAGGGTCACGCCGCCGCCGCGATGGCCGAGGGCCACACGCGCCCCCTCGGCGTCCACCGCGATCGCCGTCACGCCGGACGCGTCGGCCACTTCCAGCCGCGCAAGGGCCGCCGAGAGCCCGGTCGCCATCCAGACATCACCCCTGCTGTCGCGCACCAGAATGGGCTCACCGCCCGACCCGAGCGCGACGTCGGCGAAACCGGCGCCGTTCGGCGGCTCGATGACCCGGACCTCCTGGCCGCTCGCCAGATCGAACAGGCGCAGGCGCCCGCTGCCGGTCACCGTGGCCATGACATTCCGCCCCGGCGAGACGGCCAGACCGCGCGCCGGGCCGGTGGCGTTGCGCACCGTGAGTTCGGGGAACAGTCGCTGCTGGACCTGTTGGGTGATCGCGCGCTCCACGGCGCGGGTGGAGGGGCGCAGCGTGTTGAGTCCCTGTGCCCAGGCCGGCAGGCCGACACCAAATGCGATCAGGACGATAAGTATAGACGCGAAAAAGCGTCGGACGCGCGAAGGGTCCAACCGTCAATCCTCCAGCCGCACGGGCACAAGTCTTCGCCGCAAGTTCTTGTCGGTTTTTCAGCGCTGTAGTATTTTGGCATCATACAGGGAGACAAGCAATGAAAGCCTGGATAATACTGTCGCATTGGGTTGCGGTCGTGGCGTTCGCCGCCGTTCCGGCTCTGGCGGAGCCGGCGACCGAGATGGAGGACGCCACGGCGGACAAGCTGATCCGCGCGCTCTCCCCGCAGCAGGGCAGTCCCGACATCAAGTACCGGGGCATTCCGCGGCGCACGGAACGCGGCCTCACCATCGAGCCGGCGGAGGGCGGCGAAAGCGAGACCGTCAAGGACCTGCCCTCGGTGGCGCTGCGCATCCCCTTCGAGTTCGATTCCGCGAGGCTGACGCCGGAGGCGCGCGACCTGCTGCGCGAAGTCGCCGCGGCGATGCAGTCGGAGAAGCTGTCGCGCTATCACTTCCTGCTGGAAGGACACACGGACAGCGTCGGTGCGGCGTCCTACAACCAGGACCTGTCGGTACGCCGTTCCCAGGCGGTGCGCGACTTCCTGGTCCGCCAGCACGGCCTCGACCCGGATCGCCTGGCCACGCGCGGGCACGGCGAACGCTTCCTGCTGGATGCGCAGAACCCGGAGAGCGGTCGCAACCGTCGGGTCGAGATCACGAACATCGGAAGCTGACGCGCGGGCGCGTCAGGGCTCCCGATGCCAGGGCGGCAGCGCCGGCGGACGGAAGCGCTGGCGAAGCTCGGCCAGCCGTCCGGCGGGCAGGTTCAGCGCGGCGTCGCTGACGACCTGGCGGTCCGGGGTGAAGGCGAGGTAGGCCTGCGCCTCGTCGATTACCAGGTTTTCGTTGCTGACATCGTAGTCGCGCCGCGCCAGAAAGCGTCGGAAGGCCGCCCGGTCCGCCTGCGTCAGCACCTCGTACCAGAATTTCCGCGCATAGGCGTGGTAGGCCTCGTTGACGGCGTACCAGGCGTGGCCCAGTTCATGCGCCAGCGCGATCGCGCGTGCCCGGTCGCCCTGATCGGGCGCCAGCTCCGGGGCCCGGGGGGAGACGATCGAGATGACATAGCTGGCGCCGTCGCCCGCCTTGTAGTGGCCCGACCGCAGCTCGATCGCCTCCAGGTTCAGCAGGCGTGCGCGCAATTCCAACTCCGCGGCGCTCAACTCCACCGAACTCTCCGTCGCGATGGCGAAGAAACGGGCCAGGTCGGCGGGCGCATAGTTGTGCCCGTAGTAGAAGGTCGCGAAGTCGCTGTTGGCGGCGTGGATATAGCTGCCCAGCTCCGCCTGCGAGACGATGCGGTCGCGCGGCAGGTGCCGCTTCTCCACCAGCGCCGCCACGCGGTTCAGGGCGCGGGCCTGGCGCGTGTAGCTCGGATAGTCGAAGATCACGACCTCGGGCTGGGCGGCCAGGCGGAAGACCCGCAGCTCCTCCGCCACGTGATCGGCGATCTCGGCATAGGCCGCCGTCCGGCTCGCCGAGCCGACATCACGCTCCCCCGCCGTGTACCCCAGGACCAGCACCGCCAGAATGCCCGCGGCGACCGCCGTGGAGCGGACAACCAGGGCGATCCGAGGCCGTCGTGCTTGCGCTCTTGCCATCGCCTGCGCCGGCCCGCAAGGGCTCCTGCTGGTGCATCATCGCGGCGTTCACGCCCGACGATCACGGCTCCGTGGTAAAGAAAATCTTGCCAACCGCTGTCCGCGCTCCAGTCTCGCCTGCGTTCTCCAAGGCTTTTTGCAGCGCCGGCAGATACTTCGCCAGCGGCTCGACCTCCGGGCGCAGGCCCTCGAACAGCGCGGTCGAGGACGCCACGGCCAGCAGCAGATTGTCGCCGTATGGCGGTGCCGCGCGGTAGACGCGGAAGCTCGTGCCCTCCGGCCCGTCGCCGAGTATCAGGCTGTCGCCCGCCCGCACGCGATGATCGCGCGCGGCCTCGTTCGGCAGCAGGTGCGCCACGGCGCCGTCGCCGTCGATGTAGTCCACGTAGAGGTACTGCGCCCCCGCCATCCGCGCCTGCACCTCCAGGATCAGGCGTTCTCCCTCCCGATAAGTGCCGTCGGCCTGGTTGAGGCGAAGCTCCGGCGTCCCCGCGCCGCCCTGGAACCCGCGCAGCCCGGCCAATACGCGGCAGAACGGCGGCGCGTAGACGTGCATCCGGTTGACCACGCCGGAGAGGCCAGCAAGCCCGGCCACGCTGTCCTCGATCCGGCGCACCGCCTCCGGGCGCCCGGCCACGCCGGTCAGCGTGAGCGAGACGGCGCCGTTGGCGGTCGTCGCGACCTCCGGGGCGACATAGCCGCAATCCGGTTGCTGCAGGCGCTCGTCCACGGCCGCGGCCACCTGGAGGCGCAGCTCCGTCGGATCGGGACCGCCGGCCAGGAACCAGTAGCCGCCGCCGGCCAGCCCCGCCAGCAGCAGGGCCGCCAGTCCGAGCACGAGGCCCTTCCGGCCACCGCCGCCCGTGGGGGCCGGGCGCGAACGACCGCCGTGGCCACCGGCGGACGGCGGCCTGGACGCCGGCGCCTCCAACGCGGTGCCAGCGTCCGCCATCGCCCGAAGCGAGGCGGGCCGGTCCGCGGGATCGGGCCGCAGCATCGCCGACAGCCGCGTGCGCCAGGGCTCGGGAACGCCGGTCAGGTCGGGCGGCGCCTGGCGCTTCTCGACCGCCTCCGCCAGGGTGCGCCCGGCATCGATGCGCTGCCCCAGGGCCTTCGCCATCACCAGACCCAGGCTATAGATGTCCGAGCGGTGGTCCACCGCTCCACCGAACAGGCCGAGCTGCTCCGGCGAGGCGTAGCCGCACTTGCCCGCAAAGTCGGAGCCGATGAGCGTGCGCGTCCCCGGCTGCAAATCGCGGGCGATGCCGAAGTCGATGATCTTGGCCTTCGCCACGTCGCCGTCGCAGAGGATGATGTTGTCCGGCGAGAGGTCGCGGTGGACGATGCCCTTGTCGTGCGCCGCCTGCAGGCCGAGGGCGATGCGCTCGAACAGGCGTTCCGCGTCCCCGGCGCCCAGCGGCGCGCTGGCCGTCACCTCGGCCAGCGACGGGCCGCGCACGTATTCCATCACCAGATAGAGCCGGCCGTGCTCGTCGCGGATGACGCCGTCATGGCTGACCACCGCGTCGTGGCGGACGCGCCGCAGACTCTCCGCCTCGCGCCGGAACAGGCCGAGGATGCGCTCATCGGCGGCATGCTCGGGCGAGACGATCTTGATGGCATGCTCCGTCCCCAGGTCCAGATGGCGCGCCCGATAGACGGTGCCCATGCCGCCGTGGCCGATCAGCTCCGCGATCTCGTAAGTGTGGCTGAGGACGAAGCCGGGGCCGATCTCCTCGCCGTTGCCGGCCCCCGGGAGGTCGGTCGCCGTGCCGGGCGCGGGGAAGACGTCGCCGCCGCCCGCCGACGGGAATTCATGGCCGGGCGCCCCGGTCCACGCGGCCGAACCGCCCGGCGGCGCGAAGGCGGTGGCATCGCCGTCGCGATCCGCCTGATCGACGCGGGCCAGGGTAAGGGTCGTCTCGCCAGGCCCGACGCGCGCGCGGGCAAACGGCGTGACCTCCAGATCCGCGTGCTCCTGGAGCGCGGCGCCCGCGCCGCCGAGCGCGAGCACGCCGCCCGGCTCGCAGTAGGGATCGACGGCCTGCCGCAGCTCCCTGGCCGCGTCCTCCCCCTCGCCGGCAACCTCGGAGGTCAGGGCGATGGCGGCCGTCAGGCCCTGATCGCGGGCGCTGTCCAGGACCTCGAACGTCGCCGCCAGCGCCTGCGCCGGCGCGGCGAAGCCGGCCAGCAGCCAGCCGGACCGCCGGGCCACGACCTGCCCGCCCAGACCGGCCAGCGTCTCGCCCACGGCCGTCATGGCGGTGCCGGCTGCCGGGTCCGCCGACACCTCCGGCCCGCCCACCGCGTCGAGAAACAGAACGAGCGCGGGATCGGCCCAGTCAGATACGACCTCGGAGGCGATCGTCACGGCAACCTCACGGTTCCACCCGCAGCGCGAAGTTTGAATCCGGGATGCCCGGCACCTCCGCGCCGTCTGGCTGACGCGTTCCCGGCGGCTCCGCATCGCGACGCGCACGGGGCCCCCGCCATTTGCCGCATCCCGCTAGTCCTCGCTTTAACGCTTTGTTTATCGTATCTTTGGAGCTCATACCAGCGCTATCGAGGGTGCGCCGAAATGCCTGGATCGCAACAATCACTTCCGGAGGACTTGCCGTTCAATCTCCTGGTCATTGGCGGGACCCAGGCACAAACGTTTCGCGCCCCGGTGACGATTGCCGATTCCGACGACTTGCCGGCGGCCATGGCGCACCTGGGCGATTGCGTCTTTCCGGACGCGCCGAACCTCCTGACCCATCACGGCAAGCCGATCCAGAACCGGGTGACGCTGCAGGACTTCGACGTCTTTACCCCGGCGGGTCTGGCCGCGGCGATTCCCGTCTTCGCGCGCGGCCTGGCCCTGCGCGACGCCCTGGCCACGGCCTTGCGCGAAGGCGGCGAGGTCGAGGCCGCGCTTGCCGATTTCGCCGATTTGACCGCCCTGACCGAGGCCGCCCGAACTGCCCTGCCCGGCGCGACGGCCTCCCCCCCTGACGACGCTGGCCCCTCGGGGAGTATCGGGGCCGAGGACGAGCTCGACCGGCTGCTCGACCAGGTGGACACGCCAGGACCCGCCGAGGAAACGCCGGGCGCCAGGCTGGTCCGGTCCTTCATCGCCCAGCGCAGGGGCCAGCGGCAGGCCGGCGGCGAGCGGGTCGCCGGCCCGGTGGCCGCGGTGCACGCGCTGCTGGCGGCGCAGGCGGCGGCGATCCTGCGAACCTCCGCCTTCCGCGCCGCCGAGAACTTCTGGCTCGGCCTGCGCTGGCTGGGGCGCCAGGTCGATTTTCGCGCCGGGGACCGCCTGACCGTGATCCAGGCGCCGCGGGAGCGCATGGCGGACGTCGTTCAGCGGATCGATCCCGGCGACGTACCGTGGTCGGCCATCCTCGTCGACGTCCAGATCGACGCGTCCAGCCGCGACATGAACTGGCTGAACACGCTTGCCGAGGCCGCCGAGAACGCGCAGGCGCCGGCGATCCTGGGTGTGGCCCCGGAATTCTTCGGCCATGCCGTGCTGCCGGCCAAGCTCCCCTATCTCGGGACCCTGCTCGACCGATCCGCCTACGACGGCTGGCACGCCTTTCGCGGAAAGCCGCACAGCCGCTGGACCGCGCTGGCGGTAAACCGCTTCCTGCTGCGCACCCCCTTCGACGACTCGCGGCGCAAGTCGCTCGGCCTGAACGAGCCGGAGGTGCCGCGGGCGGAACTGAGCTGGGGCAATCCGGCCTGGCTGGTGGCCGCAACGCTGGCCGGCAGTGCCGCCCGCCACCGCTGGCCCACCGAGATCACCGGCCAGATCGACAGCGCGCCCTCGGACCTGCCGGTCGCGCCGTGGGACCCGGAACACGCCGAGAGCCCGCAGATCCCGCTGGAGACGCTGCTGGACGCGGAGGCCTGCCAGGACGTGGCCGACGCCGGCATGATCCCGGTGACCTGCCACCGCAATCGCGACACCGCCTTCCTGGCATCGGCGCCGGTCGCGCACAAGCCGGAGGTCTACGCCGACGCCGCGATGACCGAGGCCAGCCGGCGCATGGCCACGCTGCCCTATCAGCTCGCGGGCGCGCGCCTCTTGAATTACCTCGCGGCGCTGAAGTCGCTCGCGGGCGACCTGCCCTCCACGACCATGGCCCGCGCCATCGAGCGGGCGCTGGCGTACTATCTGGACGACACCGGATCGGGAGCGGCGGTGACCGCCCGCGTCGAGAACACCGGGGACGCGCCGGAACGCGAGGTTCTGGCCATCGACATCAAGCTGGGCCGGCGCATCGCGGGCGGCGCCCGCTACACCTTCTCGCTGGCCGTCTGAGCCCGCGCTCAGGCGAGCGTGAGGACGGTCACCTCCGGCGCGTCCGCGGCGGCGTCGCTGCCGACGACCGCCTTGTTCGGATAGCCCGAGACCTTGACGTAGTAGGACTGATCGTCCCCGATCCGGTTCCGTACCGACCAGGCGCCGAAGGTCTCGCCGCCAAGCTCCGCCTGGATGCCCTGGCAAGGGTACTCGACGACGGTGCGTTCCGGCAGCTCGCCGCGCCTGCCGACCGCGTGGTGCGTGATCTCCCCCGGTGCGCTGACGCCCACCAGCGCCCCGTGCCACGTGGCACCCTCCGTCGGCCCCACCTCCAGCCAGGTGCCGATCAGCGAATGCGCGATCACGCCGATGTGGAAGTCGATGGGCGGCGGCGGCGCCGGCCGGTGCGCGGCGGCCACGACCTTGGCCGGCCAGCCGCTCGCCGCGCCGGCCAGCGGCGCCGCCTGGCCCAGCAGCGTGGGCAGTTCGAGACTTGCGACGTCGGTATCCAGGCAGCCGATCAGCGTGCGCAGCGGCGCCGTGCGCATGCCCAGCGTCATGGCGGCGGTCATCGACAGCCCGAAGCGCACCCGCTCGGCGGCGAAGTCGGCACTCCGCCCGGCGATCACCCAGAGGTCCACGGGCGAGTCCGCGTCGGTGAGGATGGTGCCCAACTCGCTCCAGGCGACCTTTTCCAGATCGTCCGACCAGGGCGCGCCCGAGGCGTCGAGCCCGACCCTGGACAATCCGGTCACGAGGGGCTGGGCGTCCGGCGCGCCCTCCCCCGTCGGCAGCCACGTCAACCAGCATTTCTTGGCCACGACCTTGTCCTTCTTTCTTTCCGTTCCACACCGACCCGCCCCGCCGGTCAGCCGCTGATGAGCACCTTGGTCTGCGAGGGCGAGACGACGGTGCCGGCGGGCACATTGGCGCTCATGCCGTTGTGCCGGGTCGGGCAGGTCTGGTGGATGGCCTGCTGCCCCTCCACGGTCACCTTGGCCGAGCCCTTGCTGAAGCGCACCGGCCCCTTGATCATGTTGGACACGACGCCGCCGCCGGCCGTGCCGCCCTCGTCGCCGGTGGACATGTTGATCACGGTGTTCTTGATGATGACCGGCTGGTTCAGCACCTTCACCTTCTTGGCGCAGGTGCCCGGATTGGCCTGAACAAGGGTGGTGGTGTTGGGATAGGGCACCGGCACCGGCCCGCCCGGCGAGGGCGTCTTGCAGGTGTCGGGGCCGTTGGCGACGGCGTTGCCGCCCATCTTGGTGCTCATCGGAAACATGGCGCGCCTCTCCTTCCCCCCGTGGTCAGCCCAGCCGGATCTTCTCGCCGTCCAGCTTCACGTCCCGGCGGGCGCGCAGCTCGACCCGCTCGCCGCGCAGGTCGGCGCTCTCAGCCGCCGAGAGGTGCAGCCGCCCGGCGCGCTGGCGGTACAGGCGCGTGGCGCGGCGATAGACCGAGCCGGCGCGCTCCAGGATGCGCCCCGCCGTCACCTCGATGCGCTCCGCTGTCTGGCGCAGCCGCCGCACCGTGGCATTCACGGACTCCGCATAAACGCTCACCTGCGCCAGGGTCAGCAGGGCGCGGCGGGCGCTGACGGTCAGGCGCGCGGTCTCCAGCTCGGTCGCCTTGCCGGCGCGCAGGCGCAGACGCTGGCCCGCCGCCAGCGCGATGTCGCCCTCGGGCGCGGCCAGACGCAGGCTCGCCGTCGCCGCCGGGCTCAGTGTCAGTGTCCCGGCCACCGGATCGTAGGTGACGCACAGCCGCCGGGCGTCGTCGCGCAGTTCCAGGCGATCGCCATCGTCGTCCGCACAGGCCTCCGCGACGGCGCTGCCCACCGCGATACGCCGCTCGGCCCCCGGCCCTTGGTCCAGCACCCCGATGACATAGCCCGCGTCCGGGCGGTCCAGGGCCACCAGCACCCGGCGGCCCACCGCGCAGGGCGCGGGCGTCGGCAGGGCGTGCGTGGCCCAGACCTCCACGGCGTCGTCCCCAGTCGCGAGGCGGACCCGGTACAGCCCGTCCTCCCCGGCCTCCACCACCGTCGCCGGGTGGAGCGCCACGCCGGCCAGCGCCTCGCGGGGATCCTTGGTCGCCTCGATCATGCTCCCTGTCTCCTGTCGGTCGAAAGCGGCATCACGCACCGTTTCCCTTGCGCGGGTGGGGCCGTGGCGGGCGGAAGTCCTCGGCGGCGGCGAGCGCGGGGTCGGTGCGCTGCACCCCGGCCATCGCCGCGCCGCGCCAGTCGGTTTCGGTCTCCACCGCGCGGTGCAGGTTGGCGCCCTGGACATCGGCCCCGGAAAAACGCGCCCGGCTGAGGTCGGCGTGCAGCATCTGGGCGTAGGCCATGCGCGCGCCCTCGAAGACCGTGTCGACGCAGCCCGCCCCGGTCAGCATCGCCTCCTCCAGGCGGCAGCGCGCCAGCCGCGCGCCGGCCAGGTCCGCCGTGTCGAACACCGCCATGCGCAGGTCGGAGTCCGAGAGGTCCGCGCTGGCCAGCCGCGCCCCGGTGAAGTCAGTGGCCTTGGCCGTGATGCCCGTCAGCGTGGCGCCGGAGAGGTCGGCCTGGCTGAAATCCGCGCGCAGCAGGTCCGCGCCGGCCAGGTCCGCGTTCGCGAGGTCGGCGCCGGCAAAGGTCGCGTCGGCCATGCGGCAGCCCGCCAGCGCCTGGCCGCGCAGCTTGCAGCCGCTGAAGTCGGCCTGGGTGTAGTCGCCGCCGGACAACTGGGCCGCCGTCAGGTCGCAGCCCGCGAACATCGCCCCGACCGCCGAGGCGCCGCGCAGGTCCAGGCCGTCGGCCGCCACCTCGGCGAAGCGGCAGTGGTCGACCCGCGCCTCGCGCAGACACGCACCGGTCAGGTCGCTGCCCGCCAGATCGGCGCCCGTCATGTGAGCCCCCGCCAGCCGTGCGCCGGCGAGGCGGCACTGCGTCAGCGTGGCCTCGCGCAGATCGGCGCCCGTCAGCTCGGCCTTCTCCAGGCTGGCGCCGGCCAGCTCGCCCCCGCTCCAGTCGGCGCGGTCGAGCCGGGCACCGTCCAGTTGCGCCATCTCGCCGGTGGCCTGCCGCAGGTCGGCGCCGGTCAATCGCGCCTGCTTCAGCACCGCCCCGTCCAGCACGGCGCTCATCAGTGTGGCCTCCTGGAGGTCGGCGCCCGTCAGGTCGCTGCCCGCCAGATCGGCGCCCGTCAGGTCGACCCGGCCCAGGCGGGCCCCGCGCAGCCGGACTTCGCTCAGGTCCGCCCCCGCGAAGCAGCAGGCGGTCAGGTCCATCTCCGAGAGGTCGCAGCCGGCGAAGCTCTGCCCGGTGAAGTCGCCCGAGAGCCGCCCCGAGGCCCGCAGGTCGAGGCCGCCCAGCGCGACCTCCGTGCACTGCGCACGCCCGAGGTTCAGCGTCCTGGGCTCGTTGTCCTCGAAGGCGACACGGCTGAGGCGCGCGCCGTCGAAGCCGACATCGCCCAGGAAGCAGAGCTTGAACCCGACGTTGGCCTGGCGGCTGTCCGCGAAGTCGGCGGCCGGCAGGGCACACCCCTCGAAAGCCGCGTCGTTCAGCGTGGCGCCGCGCGCGACCAGTCCGGAGCCGTCGCAACGCTCGGCCAGCAGGCCTTCGACGGTCGCCTCGGCGAAGGAGACTCCGGTCAGGTCGCAGGCGTCGAAGGCAAGGTTCGCCAGCCCGGCCCTGTCCAGACGCACGCCGGCCATGCGGGCCTCCACGAAGGCCACGTCCTCCAGGCGCGCTTCGCGCAGGTCCGCGCCGGAGAGGTCCATCTGGCCGCGCGGCGCCGCGGCGAATCCCACCTGCTTGAGCGTTTCCGCGATGGACGGATCGAGCCCGAGATCTTCGAAAAGCTGGCCGTTTTCCGTGGGAGTATCGTCCTCGCCGGGTCCCATTCGCAGGAACACGCAGTCCTTCAGCTCGGCACCGGCGAGGTTCGCGTCGGTCAGGTTCACATGGATGAAGACCACCTCGGTGAGGCTGGCGCCCGAGAGGTCCGCGCCGGAGAGATCGACATCCCGAAGGACCACCTGCGTCGCCGCGATGCCGGCCAGATTGGCCCCCGAGAGGTCCAGGCCGTGGAGCAGGGCGTGCGCCGGCAGCGCGCCGTCCTTCAGGGCCTGGAGCGTCGACTCGCGGGTCGGCGGCGCGTCCATCACCTAGACGCCCTCCGCGTGGCCGGCCAGCTTGCTGCGGCCCAGGTTCGCCCCGGTCAGCCGCGTGCGGCCATTCACCGCCGCGTCCAGGAACTCGGCCTCGAAGCAGTTGCTGCCGGAGAGGTCGGCGTCGCTGAGCTCCGCCGCCTCCAGATCGGCGCGGAAGAGGTCGGCCTGCGTCAGCCGCGCGCCGCGCGCGTTCGCCCGGCTCAGCCGACCCGCGCGCAGGTCCACGGCGTGCAGATTGGCCGCTTCGAGATTGGCGCCGGAGAAGTCGCCGCCCGGCAGGTCGGCGAAGCTGAAGTCGGCGCCGCGCAGGTCGCCGTCCGTCCACAGCGACCCCGGCGCCTCCACCTGCCGCACCTGGGCCCGCGGCAGGCGCGCGCCCTCGGTTATCATGGCCTTGGGCATGCTGGCCCCGGTGAACACCACGTCCTCGCCTCGCGCGCCGGCGAAGGACGCGGCGGCCAGGGACGCCTTGGCGAAGCTGGCGCGGTCCAGTTCGGCATGGGAAAAATCGGCGCCGTCCAGCGTGCTCTCGGCCAGTACGGCATCGGTCAGGCGGCTCCCGGCGAAGCGGGCGCCGGCGGCGGCGATGCGCGGCAGGCGGGCGGCGGTCAGATCGGCACCGTCCAGGACGGTCTCGGCAAGGCTGGCCCGCGACAAGTCCGCTTCCGTCAGCTTCGCGGCAGACAGATCGGCGCCGTCCAGAACCGCCTCGGCCAAGCACGCACGCTCCAGGTCCGCCTCCGCGAGCGTGGCGCCCGTCAGCGCGGCACGCGTCATCTCCGCGCCCTTGAGCGCGGCCTGGTCCAGGACCGCCTCGGCCAGCACGGCCTCGGTCAGACGGGCGGCATTCAGCATCGCCCCGCCGAGGTCGGCTCCATCCAGATCGGCGCCGGAAAGGTCGACATGGGTCAAGGTGGTCTTGACGAGGTTGGCGCCAGACAGCCGCGCCCCGGTCAGCCGGGCGCCGAGGAAGCTGGCTCCGGCGAAGTCGCCGCCGGACAGCTCGCGGCCGGCGAGGTCCAGGCCGCCCAGGTCGCGCCCCGCCAGACTCTCCCCGGCCCCCACCTTGGCCTCGACCGAGTCCGCGGTGAGGGGACCTTCCGACTCGTCGTCCTCGGGCTCTTCGTCCAGGAGCGACGGATCGAACCCGAGCTCGGCGAGCTTCTGGCGGGTCTTCTCCTTCTGGGCGTCGAGGTGCTGCCGGGCGTCGTCCACGGAGAGGCCGAGCCGGCTGAACATCTCGCCGAAGACGCTGTCCATGTCCTCGCCGCC
>CAZLNO010000011.1:0-53506 GCA_964561005.1 uncultured Rhodovibrionaceae bacterium
GCCCCTCACGGCGCGTAGGGAATGCCGCGGTCCACCAGGTCCCAGATGTAGCGACCGCTGGGACGCTGCTGCTCCTCGGCGACGTGGGCGATCAGGCCGGCGGCGCGCGCGATCACGGCGAAGCCCCGCATCAGGCGCACCGGCACGCCGATCTCGCCCAGCAGGGCCGCGATGGCGCCGGTGGCGTTGATGGTGACGTGCTTGCCCGCCGCGCGGTCCACTTCCTCGGCCAGAACGCGCAGCGCGCGGACGTGGCCGTTGTCCAGCCCCAGCTCGTCGGCCAGAGCCAGCAGCCGCTGCGCGCGCGGGTCGTCCGGCTTGTGCAGGTGGTGGCCGAAACCGGGCACCGGCGCCCGCCGGGCGCGATGGTCGCGCGCGATCTCGGCCGCGCGGGCGCGGGCCGCGGCGTCCTCCAGGCCGACCAGTGGCTCCAGCAGGCCGGCGTTGTTCTCCATCGTGCCGACGAACCGGCTGCCCACCGCCATCAGCCCCGCGGCCACGGCGCCCTGCAGGTTCTCCGGCGCGCTCATGTAAACCTCGCGGGTGGCAATGGCGCTGGGCGTCAGGCCGTGCTCCATGAGCACGATCAGCACCGCGTTCAGCACCTTGAGCTCGGTCTCGCCCACCGGCCGGCCCAGGATGTGCTCCGCCATCACCCGCATGAAGTCGCCGCCGTCGTCCAGCAGATCGCGGACGAGGTCCTTGTCCCGGTAGTGCACCGAGGTCGGGTCGTGACGGCACAACGCGGTCGTCGGCGTCTCCTGACTCATGCGTTCGGCTCCTTGTTCATGGCGGCATCGACGAGCGCCTGGCGCTGCAGCTTGCCGTAGGCGTTGCGCGGCAACGCGTCGTGGAAGGCGACAGCCTTCGGGGCCTTGACCGAGCCGACGCGTTCCTTGGCGAAGGCGATCAGGTCCTCGGCGCTGACCGAGGCGCCCTCGCGGAGCTGAACGGCCGCGTGCACCGCCTCGCCCCACTTGTCGTCGGGCACGCCGTAGATGGCGACGTCGGCGACCGCCGGGTGCGCCCCCAGGGCCGGCTCGACGTCGGCGGGATAGACGTTGAAGCCGCCGGTGATGATCACCTCCTTCAGCCGCCCCTTGAGGAAGAGGTAGCCTTGCTCGTCGAACACCCCGAGGTCGCCGGTGTGCAGCCAGCCGTCCACGAGGGTCCCGGCGGTCTTCTCCGGCTGGCGCCAGTAGCCCGCCATGACCAGGTCGCCCCGGATCACCACCTCCCCCGCCTCGCCGGGCGGCAGGATGCGGCCGTCGCTATCCATCACCTCGACCTTGGTGAGAAGGGTCTCGCGCCCCACCGAGGCCTGGGTCTCCGGCCGCGCCAGCGAGGCCGGGCCGACGTGGGTGGCGATCTGCGGCGCCTCGGTCTGGCCATAGGTGGAATGCACCACCGGCCCGAAGGCCGCCAGCGCGCGCCCCACCTCGGCCGGGCGCATCGGGCCGGCGCCGTAGACCAGGTTGCGCAGCGCCGGCAGCTCGCCGGACCGGCCGTCCAGCTCGTCCAGCATCATGTAGATCACCGTGGGCGGCACGAAGACGGTGGTGATCGCCTTTTCCCGCAGCAGCCGCAGCGTCTCCGCCGGCTTCGGCCGGTCGGTCAGGACCACGGTGCCGCCGACACCCAGGGTCGGCATGATGTAGGTCGAGGTACCGTGGGTGATCGGCGCGGCGGTGAGGTAGCGCTCGCCCGCGCTCAGCGCGTAGCAGTGCATCTGGGTGACGATGTTGGTGTTCCAGGCCCGGAACGGCTGCATCACGCCCTTGGGCGCGCCGGTGGTGCCGCCGGTGAACTTGATGGCCTGCGCCTCGCCCAGATCGGGATAGACCCGCGCCGGCCGCTTGCCGGCATGGCGTCGGCGCAAGCCGCCGGTGGCGTTCCCCGCGTCCCCCATCGGCACCACCCGGGCATCGGCGTCGCGAACCAGCTCCAGCCCGGCCTCGTCGGCGAGGACGATGCTGGCCTCGGTAAAGTCGGCGAGCCCGGTCAACTCGGCGGCGGTGTTTTTCGGGTAGAGCGGCACCCAGGTCTTCTCCGCCGCGATCACCGCCAGCCAGGCGATCAGGTGGTCCAGGTGGTTGAAGGCGCAGATCCCCACGCGCGACAGCGGCGCCGGGTCGATCGCCTGCAAGGCGGCGGCCAGCGCCGTCGCCGCGTCGTGCAGCTCGGCATAGGTCAGCCTGCGCGCGCCGTCCTCGACGGCAATGCGCTCGGGGCAGTCGCGGACGGCACGGTGGAAGAAGTCGATCGGGTACATGGCGGCTCGCTGTCGGATCGGGCGTCCTTTGTCGAGGCGCGGCCCGCGCTCAGGCGGCCAGGCCGGCGAGGTCCGGCCGCGCCAGGTGGTGCGTCGTCATCTCCTGATAGGTCTTGGCGGCGTCGAGAACGAAGAGGTCATCCCACGCCCGCCCCGCGAACTGGAAGGCCACAGCTCACAGTCGCGCGCAGCCGAGCCACGCAGCGCGCGTCGGCCGTGGCAACGTTGTCCAGGAACAGCCGGGAATGCCCCGTCGTCGCCATGCCGGCAAGGTCGTAAATGTCCTTGAGGCCGACCGGGATGCCGTGCAGCGGCCCCCGCCAGCGCCCGCGCGCCAGCTCGGTCTGCGCCAGCCGCGTTTTCAGGCATTCCCGGCTCATGCGTTTCCACTTTCCTTCAAGGCAAGGCCGCGCTGGACCCTGCGCCCTCAGGCGACGCCCAGATAGGCCTCCTGGATCGCGGTGTCCCCCGCGATCTCGGCCGGCGTGCCGGCCTGGTCAAGCTGGGATATGTGGCGCTGGACGGCACCAAGATCCAGGCCAACGCCTCCAGGCACAAGGCGATGAGCTAGGGCCGCGTGGCCCAGCGCGAGGCCGAGTTGCGGGCCGAGGTGCCGAGGTGGACCCGATCGGTGAGACATGCCGGTGCTTCCTCGAAGTTGATGGGGCTCGGGTCGCCGAGCGCCCAGAGAATCGGTGGAATGACGCACGCTACGGGCAGCGGCGCCGGAGCCTGGCGTGCGGCCCGACGCCGGGGACCCTCAGCCGTAGGCCCAGCGGGGCAGGGTCAGCGTCAGCTCGGGGACGAATGTCAAGGCCAGCAACACTCCCACCTGCACCAGCAGCATCGGCCAGATGCGGAGGGATATCTGCTCGATGCTCAGCTTGCTGATGGCCGCGCCGACGAACAGCGAGTAGCCGAAGGGCGGCGTCGCCATGCCGATGGCGAAATTGATGACCACGATGGCGCCCAGGTGGATCGGGTCGAGCCCGAGCTGCGCGCCCAGGTTCATCAGCACCCCGCCCAGGATGATCATTGCCGCGATGTTGTCCATCACCGCCCCGATCAGGAGCAGCATGACGTTCAGCAGCAGCAGGATCACCACCGGATTGTCGGAAAGGCCGAGGATCGCGGCGCTGGCCTTCGCCGGGAGCTGCTCCACCGCGACCAGCCAGCCGAACACCGAGGCGGCGGCGATGATGAACACCACCATCGATGCCGTCTTCATGCACGACAGCAGGATCCCGTAGAGCATCCGGGGGTCGAGGTCGCGGTAGACGAAGAGACCCACGATCAGACCATAGGCCACCCCCACCGAGGCCGCCTCGGTCGGCGTGAACACGCCGCCGTAGATTCCGCCGAGGATGATCGCCGGGGCGGCCAGCGCCCACTTGCCGTCCCAGAGCGCCGCGCGCAGCTCGCCCCGCGTGGCGCGGCGGCTCTCCTTGGGCACGTCCATGAGCCGCGCCGCCACCCAGCACAGCGCCATCAGCCCGCCCATGATCATCAGTCCCGGCACGATCCCGGCGAGGAACAGCTTGGCGATCGACTCCTCGGCGATCACGCCCCAGATGATCATCGGGATCGACGGCGGGATCATCTGCCCGATCGGACCCGAGGCCGTGGCCAGGGCGGTGGAGAACGCGCGGTCATAGCCGCGCGCCTCCATCTCCGGCACCATGATCGAGCCGATCGCCGCCGTGGTCGCCGGCGCCGAGCCGGAGATCGCGGCGAAGAAGGTGGCCGAGAGCACGGTGACCATGCCCAGGCCGCCGGTGACGTGGGCCACCAGGGCGTTGCCCACCCGGATCAGCCGGCGCGACAGCCCGCCGTGGCGCATCAGCTCGCCGGCCAGGATGAAGCCCGGGATCGCCAGCAGGGTGAACACCTGCGTCCCGGAGACCATGCGCTGTGCCAGCAGGATCAGGTCGATGTCCGCGACGTGGAGACCGACCACGGCGGCCAGGCCGAGGGCGAAGGCGATCGGCACGCCGCCCAGCAGCATGGCGAAGAACGCCACGACGATGGCCAGGGCGAGGTCAGTCATCGACCGCCTCGGCCTCCACGCCCGGGCCGGCACCCCCGGTCAACAGGCGGCAGAGGGCGTGGAAGGCGATCAGGCCGCCGCCCGCGGGCGCGGCGGCGTGCAGCCATTCGATCGGGTACCGCACCGCCGCCGAGGTCTGGCCGAGCGTCGCCTCCACGTACCACACCCCGGCATAGGCCAGCGCCACGCCGAAGCCCAGCACCAGCAGGTCGATCAGGCGCTCGGCGCCCCGTCGAACGCCCGCGGGCAGGGCGTCAAGGACGAGGGACATGCGCACGTGGAAGCCCTCGCGCACGCCCAGGCTGCCGGCCAGCAGCACGATCCAGGTGAACAGGAACAGCGCCAGCTCCTCGCTCCACGCCAGCGCCTGGCCCACCAGGTAGCGGAAGATGATCTGCAGGATCAGGGAGACCATCATCACCACCGCGGCCAGCACCACCAGCACGCTCGTGGCGCGGCCGACAAGCTCGCTCGCCCGCTCGATCCAGCGATGCATGAAGGCTCCCCGGACGCCAGGCCAAGGGGGGCGACGCGCGAACCGCATCGCGCCTCTTGGCAGCGCGGATCTATTCGGACACCGCCGCCAGCGTGGCGTCCATCAGCTCGGGGCCGATGTCGTCGCGGAACTCCTCGTAGACCGGCTTCACCTTCTCGCGGAAGGCGGCCACGTCCTCGACGTCGTTGACGGTCATGCCGCGCTCCTTCAAGTCGGCGACCAGCATCTCGACGTTGCGCGCGTTCAGCGCCCTCTCATTGGTCTTGGCGATTTCCGCCGCCCGCCAGACGGCGATGCGCTGCTCCGGCGTCAGCTCGTCGTAGGTCTTCTTGGAGATGAGGATGCCCAGGGCCGAATAGGTATGGTTGGTCAGCGAGAGGTACTTGGTCACCTCGTCGTACTTGTTGTTGGCGATCACCGCCACCGGGATCTCCAGCCCGTCGACCGTGCCCTGCTGAACGGCGGTGAAGGCCTCGCCCCAGGCCATCGGCACGGCATTGCCGCCCAGGGACTCGAACAGCCCGACATAGACCGGGTTCTGCATCACCCGGTACTTCACGCCCGACACGTCCTCGGGCTGCTTCACCGGCCGGCGGTTGTTGATCATGTGGCGGAAGCCGCCCTCGGCGAAGCCCAGCCCGATGATTCCATCGTCCGCCAGCTTCGCCATGAGCCGCTGGCCGATCTCGCCGTCGAGGACGCGGTGCGCCTGCTCGGCGCTGGCGTAGAGAAAGGGCAGGTCGTTGAGCTGGAAGGCCGGCTCGACGTTGGCGATCACGGCGTTGGTGATCACGCCCATGTCGACGGTGCCGAAGGACAGCCCCTCCATCAGCTCCTTTTCGTCGCCGAGCTGGCGGTTGGGGAAGAACTTCACGTCGAACTGCCCGGGCGCGACCGTCTCCAGGCCCTCGGCGAACTGCCGGGCCGTGATGGCATAGGGGTCCTGCGGACCGTCCGAGGTGACCCAGGCGAACTTCAGCGTGACCGGATCGGCGGCCTGCGCGCCGGTGGCCAGGGTGGCCGCGGCGACACCGGCCGCGGCCGTCTTGAGGATTGTCTTCAGCATCGGGGAACCTCCCTGTCGGTTTCTTTCAAGATTGGACGCGCCGGAGTCACCGCGCATCGTTTGGGCCGTCGAAGCCGTACAGCCGCGCCGGGTTGTCCACCAGGATGCGGCGTTGCATGGCGGCCTCCGGCGCCCAGTCGCCCAGCATGTTCAGCAGGGCCGCGTCGTCGGGCATCGGGATGGTCACCGCCGGATGCGGCCAGTCGGTGGCCCAAAGCATCCGATCCGGGTTGGCGGCGACGAGCGCTTGGGCGAAGGGCGCGACATCGCCGTACGGCGGCTCGCGTTCCTGGGTCATCCGATAGGCGCCCGACAGCTTAACCCAGGTCCGGCCCTCGCGCACCAGGGCGAGCAGGTTCTGAAAAGCCGGGTGGTCGACGCCCTTGGCCGTGGACATGTGGCCCATGTGGTCAACCACGCTGTCCACCGGCAGCGCCGCCAGCTCGCGGGCGAATTCGGGGGTGGCGGAGATGTCGATCAGGAACTGCAGGTGCCAGCCCAGGTCCTTGATCTTGTCCGCCAGGCGCCGGGCCGCGTCGAAGCCGACACCGCCCTTGAACAGCACGTTGATTCGCAGGCCGCGCACGCCGTGCTCGTGCATCTCCCGCAGTTCGGCCTCGCTCACGGTCTCGTCCACGACGGCCACGCCGCGCATCCAGTCGCGGCTCGCGTCCAACGCGTCCAGCGTCACCCGGTTGTCGGTGCCGTGGACGCTCGGATGCACGATGACCGCCCGATCGATGCCCAGGCGGTCCAGCAGGTCGCGGTAGCGGGACAGCGGCGCCTCCGGTGGCGTGTAACTGCGCGCTGGCGTGTAAGGATAGCGGGTCGTCGGCCCGAAAACGTGGAAATGCGTGTCCACGGCGCCCGGGGGCGCCTTCAGCCGCGGGCGCCCCGGATTCGGATGGGGACCCTGGCAGGATGGAATCTCGTCCGTCATGGCCTCCCCCTCCGCAAGCCGCGACAGGATTCGGAAACCGTGCTCCCCGCAGCGCGTTTCCGCATTTTGGATCGGTCCCGTCCGACCCCATTGCTCCCGCATACCAGAATATGCACGGAATTGCAGCCCCGATCCGTTCCATCCAATCCCGGTGAGGGCGTTGCGGGGGGGCATCCCTTCAAGAGCGTCGACGGCGGCACCATGACCTGCCAGGACAACGGTGTGGCCGAGAAGCGCGTCGGGCCACGGTGTTCGAGCTGTTCCCGGTGCTGCGCGAGCATCAGCGCCAGTTCGGCGGGCCCCGCCTGGGCGGCTTCCTGGTCAGCCCCGCCGAGATCGAGGCCGAGATCCTCGGCCATCCCGGCGTGAACGGGTGCCAGGTGGTGGGCGTGGCGAGCGGGCGCGGGCATGTCGCCGTGGCCTTCGTCACCAGCGAAGACGGCGCCCCCTTCGACGAGGCGGCGGTGCGGGACCCCTGTCGGGCGCGGCTGGCAAAGGTTAAGGTGGCCGCGCGGATTGTGCGGCTGGACGCCTTTCCCACGACGCAGAGCGCGAAGGGCACGAAGATCCAGCGCAACAAGCTGCGCGACATGGCGCAGCGCCTGATGGCGGCGCCTGATGGACGAACCCGCGCGCGGCGGCGCGTGAACGCGACACAAACGACCAGGACGGGATGGATCGGTCATGGATCTGGGATTGCAGGGACGGCGGGCGCTGGTGCTCGCCTCCACGCGCGGGCTGGGCCGCGCCATTGCCGAAGCGCTCGCGCGGGAAGGCGCGCAGGTGGCCGTCACCGGGCGCAAGGACGCCGCCGAGGCCGCGGACGCGATCGCGGCGGCCAGCGGATCGCCCATCCGCGGGCTCGACTGCGACCTGCATGACCGCGGGGCGGTCGACGCGATGCTCGACACCGTGCTCGGCGAGTTCGGCGGCGTGGATGTCCTGGTGCTCAACGGCGGCGGGCCGCCGCCGGGCCCGGCGCTGGAGATCGGCGCGGGCGACTGGGAGTTGTGGTTCCACCGCATGGTGGCCACGCTGATCCACGTCGCGAACCGCTGCCTGCCCGGCATGCGCGAGCGCGGCTGGGGCCGGCTGCTGACCGTCGCCTCCTCGGCCGCGGTCCAGCCGGTCGAGCGGATGGCGCTGTCGAACAGCCTGCGCGCCTCGCTGCTCGCCTGGAACAAGACCCTGGCGGCCGAGGTCGGCGCCGACGGGATCACCTGCAACGTCATCCTGCCGGGGCGCATCCATACCGAGCGCGTCGACGCCCTGGACGCCGCCAAGGCCGAGCGCGAGGGCACCACGCCCGAGGCGGTGCGCGCGGCCTCCGAGGCCGGCATCCCGGTCGGCCGCTACGGCAGGGTGGCGGAGTTCGGCGAGGTCGCGGCGTTCCTGTGCTCGGCGCCGGCCAGCTATGTGACCGGCAGCCTGGTCCGGGTCGACGGTGGCATGATCCGGGCGGTCTCGTGAGCGACCGCAAGCCGGCATATCCCCGGTTCGGCGGCGACGTCCTGGGCGCCGGCGACCCCGGCGCCCTGGAACGGCTGTTCCCCGGCTGGTCAGGCCCGCCGGGGGGCGACGGTCCGGGCCGGCCGGCCTCGGCCGAGCCGGACCCGGCCGCGCTCGCCTTGCTGCGCCAGGCCTATCGCGACCGCGGCCACCTGGCCGCCGCCGTCGATCCCCTGGCCGAAGGGCCGCCCGCGGCGGTGCCGGACCTCGACCCGAGCCACCACGGCCTCGATCCGGCGGCGGTGGCCGAGGTAACGGCCCGACTGCGCCGTACCTGGTGCGGGCCGATCGGCTACGAGATCGCGCAGGTCAACGACCCGGCCCGCCGGCGGTGGCTCACGGAGCAGGCGGAGGCGGCGTCGGTCGGCGCGCTGGACGACACCGGCCGGCTGGCGGCGCTGACGCTGTTGGCGCGGGCTGAAGCCTTCGAGTCCTTCATGCGGGCCCGCTTTCCCGGCGCCAAGACCTTCGGCCTGAGCGGCATCGAGGGCTATCTGGTGGCCGTGGAGACCCTGCTCCACGAGGCCGCCGCCGAGGGCGCCGGGCACGTCGTGATCGGCGGCATGCACCGGGGACGGCTGAACCTCATGGCGAACATCGCGGGCAAGCCGCTGACCGCCCTGCTCGCGGAGGTGAAGGGCGCCTCGCCGCTTCCCGCGGACCTCGACGCGGCCGGCGACGTGCCCTACCACCTCGGCCACGACGGCCAGCGGGAGATCGGTGGCCGGCGGCTGAAGGTGTCGGTGGCGCCCCACCCCTCGCACCTGGAGGTCGTGGCGCCGGTGGCGCTGGGCCGCTGCCGCGCGCTGCAGCGCCGCGCCGGCGGGCGGCGCAGGGTGCGCAGCCTGCTGCTGCACACCGACGCCAGCTTCGCCGGGCAGGGCGTCGTGGCGGAGACGCTGCAGCTATCGGGGCTGCCGCCCTTCGAGGTCGGGGGCACGGTTCACGTCGTCGTCAACAACCAGGTCGGCTTCACCACCGATCCCGAGGAAGCCCGCACCGCCCGCCGCTGCACCGACATCGCCCGGCTCATCGAGGCGCCGGTCCTGCACGTCAACGCCGACGACCCGGAGGCGCTGGTGCGCGCGGCCGTCATCGCCGCCCGCTACCGCGCGCGCTTTGCCGCCGACGTGGTGATCGAGGTGGTCGGTTTCCGCCGGCTGGGCCACAACGAGATCGACGAGCCGCGCTTTACCCAGCCCGAGCTCTACCGCCGCATCGACGCGCATCCCGGCGCGCGTTGCCTGTACGCCCGGCGCCTGCGGGACCGTGGAATTGATACCGAACCGGCCGAGCGTGCCGCCGAGGCCTTCACGCGCGAGCTTGACGAGGCTCTCCAGGCCGCCGGATCCTACCGCGTCAACCGGGCCGACTGGCTGGGCGGTCCCTGGTCCGGGCTGCGACCGGCCGGCGAGGCCGAGATGCTGGCGCCCGTCGCCACCGGCGTGGCGGAAGACCGGCTGCGCGCGCTCGGGGCGGCGCTCACGCGGCTCCCCGAGGAGTTCGCCGCGCACGACAAGGTCCGCCGCTTCCTGGCGGCGCGGCGGGAGAGCATCGAGTCCGGCGCGGGCCTGAACTGGGCGACGGCCGAGGCCCTGGCGCTGGCCAGCCTGCTGGCCGAGGGCACGCCGGTGCGCCTGGGCGGGCAGGACACCCCGCGCGGCGCCTTCACCCAGCGCCATCTGATCCTGGCGGACCAGGCCACCGGCGCCCGCCGCGGCGTGCTCGACCATCTGAGCGACGAGCAGGCGCCGGCGGAGGTGTTCTCCACTCCGCTGACCGAGTACGCCGTCGTCGCCTTCGAGTACGGCCACACCCTGGCCGACCCGCATACCCTGGTGCTCTGGGAGGCGCAGTTCGGCGACTTCCTGAACATCGCCCAGGCGGTGATGGACCAGTTCGTGGTTTGCGGCGAGGACCGCTGGCTGCGCATGTCCGGCCTGGTGCTGCTGCTGCCCCACGGGCTGGACGGCGGCGGGCCGGACCACGCCACGGCGCATCCCGAGCGCCTGCTGGCCGGCTGCGCGCGGGGCAACATGCAGGTCGCCAATCCGTCGACGCCGGCCAACTACTTCCACCTGCTGCGCCGCCAGATGCGCCGGCCCTTCCGCAAGCCGCTGGCGGTTCTGGCGCCGAAGATGCTGCTGCGCCACCGCGCCTGCGTGTCGGCGCTGGCGGAGATGGGCGAGGGGACCGGCTTCCGCCCGGTGATCGGCGAGGATTCCCCGGCGAAGGCGCGGCGGGTCGTGCTGTGCACCGGCAAGATGTTCTACGAACTCGAGGCGGCGCGGCGGGACCGCGGCTTGGCGGAGTCGGTGGCCCTGCTGCGCCTGGAGCAGCTCTATCCCTTTCCCGCCGACGACCTCGCCGCCGCGCTCGCCGGCC
The DNA here is from genome assembly GCA_964561005.1 of uncultured Rhodovibrionaceae bacterium. GTDB lineage: Bacteria > Pseudomonadota > Alphaproteobacteria > Kiloniellales > Rhodovibrionaceae > CAZLNO01. The sequence goes on from CAZLNO010000011.1 coordinate 10,716, forward strand.
ACCCGGATGCCGAGCTGGTCTGGTGCCAGGAGGAGCCGGCGAACATGGGCTGTCACGACTTCGTCAAGCCGCGGATCGAGGCGGCCGCCGGCCGGCCTTTGCGCTATGCGGGCCGGCCGGCCGCGCCCACGCCGGCCACCGGCATCGCCGCCCGCCACCAGCAAGAGCAGGCGGCGGTGCTGCGGGCGGCATTGAAGGCATAGCCGGCGGTCGCGACGCCGGCCACCACAACCACCGAGGAGACACCGTCATGACCGTCGGCGACGACATCCTGGAAGGCCTGCGCGAGATCGCCACGAGCACCCTCGCCAACGCCCTGGACGACCTCGGCATTGAGGGGGTGATCCAAGGGTTGCCGGCGGTCGGCCCGGGGCTGCGCTGCGTCGGGCGGGCTGTCACCGCGCGCGAGATCACCGGGCCGAAGGCCAGCTTCCCCGCCGAGGATTTCAAGGTCGGCCATATCATCGACGCCGCTGGGGCAGGCGATGTCGTGGTGATCGACAACGCCGGCCACCCGGTCTCCACCTGGGGCGGCATGGCGTCCTACGCGGCGCGGGCGAAGGGCGTGGCCGGCCTGCTGGTGGACGGCGGCGTGCGCGACCGCGAGGAGATCCTGGAATTCGGCTTTCCGGTGTTCGCTCGGCACATGGTCCCCACCCCCGGCCGCGGCCGCATCCGGGTGGAGAGCATCGGGGAGACGGTCTGCGTCGGCGGCATCCGGGTGCGCCCCGGCGACGTTATTGTCGCGGACGGCACCGGCGCCGTGTGCCTGCCCCAGGAACACGCCGGCGCGGCGGCGGCGCTGGCCGCCCGCTTCGCGGCGGACGATGCCCGGGCGATGGAAGAAATGGACAAGGGCCTGTCGTTCCGTGAGGCTTTGGCGAAGTTCAAGCGCATCTAAAGGCCGACCGGGTCGGGGCCGTGGCCTTGCCATCTCGATGGCGGATCCGAAGTTCGCGGGCTAAGGGTTGAGGCGCATCCTCAACTTCTATCATCCGGGCAAGACGCCGGCCTGGATGGTGTTCACCATGCCCTTCCTGCAGCTCGGCAACTTCCAGGTCTCGCGCCACGCGCACGACGGTCCCGGCGACCGAGGTCTACACCTCGATCGACCGCGGCACTATCCGTGGCGGCCGATCGCGACGAAATCGGCGTATCGCCTTTCGCCGACCTGAAGCCGCCAGCCCGGAGGGAACAGCGGCAGCGCCTGCTCAGCCATGCCGAGATCAAGCTGCCGTGGCGCGTGTGCGACGACGAGGGTTTCCCCTGGGGCGCAATGCGCAAGGTGATGCCGCTGACCGGCGCACGCGATGAGTCCGTGTTCACGACGACCGATGGGCATCGCCCCGTGTCGGGCTTCTCCAAGACGGCGACGCGCATCCGCAACGCGTTCGACACGGCGGCCAAGAAAGCGGGCGTCCAGCTCGAGGCGGATTTTCGCTGGCATGATCTGCGTCGTACCGTGCGCTCCGAGTCGGCCCGCCTCGGGGTGTGGATCGCCATGGGGCCACGACGCCGACAGGCGTCTTAATGTACTGAGATGAAAACATCCCTGGGGGGCGCGGCAGTGACTATTCGCAGCGGTGGAACGCGGTTTGCCCGCCGCGCGCCGCATCAGCGCCCATTGTCCCCGAACACCGGCCCCAGCGGCGAAAGCGCCACGCCTGAGCGCAGGTTGCGATAGGGGAGGGACCCGATATCGGCGGTCACGGGGCCCGGCGCCTTCACCACCAGGACCTCGGTGGCCATCGGCTGAAAGTCGGCGCGGAAGTGCACGGAGCTCTTGACCACCAGAATGCGCAGCTGTTCGGGCTCGATGCCGATATGACGAAGAATCGCCTGATCGGCCACCTGTGTCTTGCGCGTGGTGACCAGCACCCGCACCCCATCGATACGGAGCAACGCGCTGTCGCCCAGGTTGATGGGGTTGCCGCCAAACATGGGGCCGGTGGCGGTAAGCTTGCCGTCGCTCAGGCGCTCGACCTCGAATCGGCCGGCGACCGGGGTGACGCCAGGATGCGCCGTCCCGGCGCCCAGGCTGAGGTCCAGCTCCGCGCCGACGCCCGCCTCGTGCGCGGCGCGAGCGGCCTCGGGGTCCTTGAGGATGGCGAACACGGCGTTCTCCGCGCGCTGCTCGATCAGCGCGTGCAGGATGCCGGTGGTATCGGCCTCGCCGCCGCCACCGGGGTTGTCCTGGGTGTCCGCCAGGATGTAGGGGCCGGGCCTGTCCGCCTGCATGGCGTGGCGCACCGCGTCCTCGGGCGACCACAGGTTGCCGGCGAAGTCGCCGCGCGCGGCCTCGACCGCCTGGCAAAGCGTCTCGAACACGCCGTCCACCCGCGCCGGATCGCCGCCCGAGACCGCCAGTGCCGGCCCGCTTTCGTGGATGTCGGCCAGGGCGAAGCCGGGGCAGAAAGCGACCGTGACGTCCTCGTCCCCGGCCAGGTCGTCGATCCGCGCGCGCAGCGAGCGCCCCGGCTCGATCAGGGTGCATTGCCAGTTCAGCGCGATCAGAAAGGGAAACTTGTGAAAGCGGACGTGCCAGGGCCGTCCGCCCTCGATCCGCCGCAGCAGGGCTCGCATCGCCCGTGCGCCCGTTTCCGGCATGTCGATGTGCGGGTAGTGGCGGTAGGAATCGAGCAGGTCCGCCTCCCGGACCATGCGCTCGGTGACGTTCGCGTGCAGGTCCAGGCTGGCCGCGATCGGGACCGCGCCCACCCGCTCCCGGACACGGCCGAGCAGCTCGCCCTCCGCGTCCTCGAAGTCCTCGGTGACCGCCGCGCCGTGGAGATCCAGGTAGACGCCGTCGAGCGGGCCCGCGGCGAGCGCGGCGTCGAGCTCCTCCAGGAGCATCGCGCTGATCCGCGCGAAGGCGTCGCGGGTGACGTAGCTGGCCGGCGTGGCCATGCACCACGACAGCGGGACCAGGGTGTGCCCCGCCGCCCGCCCCGCGCCGATAGCGCCGGCGATGGGCGTGCTGGTGTCCGCGACGTTTTCGAACACCTGCTCACCCCGCCCCAGCGGCGGCCAGCCGCCGGGCACCAGGAACTCCTCGAAACCGGTCCGGACGGGCGCGAAGGTGTTGGTTTCGTGCTGGAAACCGCCGACGGCGATACGGGCCATGGACCTCTTCCCTTATCCTTGCAGTGATCGCGATAGCCTCGAGCGCGCCATCCTGGAACGGGATGGCGGCCGGTGCATCCCCTTTTATGCATTCCGCGGTCCATCCCACGTGGTCTCCGAAGGGCTTGCCCGACCGCCGGCGTGCGGTTTCAATGCCGGTGTGCATCCATCTGGAGGCTTCGGCATGACGTGGTCCATCATCGCGCGCGACCCGGCCAGCGGCGCCCTCGGCGTCGCGGTCACCAGCTACTTCTTCGCGGTGGGGGCGATCATCCCCCATGTCGCGCCCGCCGTCGGGGCGGTCGCCACCCAGGCCGTGGTGAACCGGGAGTTCGGCACGCGCGGGCTGGCGCTTCTGCGCGAGGGCGACGATCCGGAGGCGATACTCCGGAGGCTCACGGAGGCCGATCCGGGCCGTGCGGTGCGCCAGGTGCATCTGCTGGACGCCCAGGGCCGCGCGGCCGCCTACACCGGCGAGCGCTGCCCGGACTGGGCGGGACGCCAGGCGGGCGACGGCGTCAGCGTGGCCGGGAACACCCTGGCCGGGGAGGATGTCGTCGCGGCCAGCCTGGAGGAATTCCAGCAGGCGGCGGACCTGTCGTTCCCGCGCCGCCTGATCGCCGCGCTGGCGGCCGGCGAGGCCGCCGGGGGCGACCGCCGCGGGCGGCAGTCGGCCGCGCTGCTGGTCCGCGGCCGGCCGGAGGCGCCCGACGTGGACCTGCGGGTGGACGACCATCCCGAGCCGATCCGGGAGCTCGCCAGGCTGCTGCGGGTCCACGACTACGACTTCATGCCGGTGGCGCAGCACTTCCCGCGCGGCGCCGACCATCCGGGAGCGTACGACGCCGAAACCCTGGCGCAGGCGCGTGCGCGGCGCACCCGCAACCGGCAGGCCGGCCTGAGCGACAGTCGCGCCACGACCAAGGGCTGAACCGGCCCGGGCCGCTACATGCGGCGGCCGTGGGGGTCCAGGAGGTCGCGCAGGAAGTCGCCCAGGAGATTGAACGCGAGCACCGTGAAGAAGATCGCGAACCCGGGGAACGAGGCGACCCACCAGCTCGAGGCCAGGTAGCTGCGGCCGAAGGCGATGTCCCAGCCCCACGACAGCGTCGTGCCGGTCACGCCGAAGAAGCTCAGGCCGCTTTCCAGGATCACCATGTAGCCGACCTGCATCGTGGCGGTGACCAGGACCGGCGCCAGCAGGTTGGGCAGGACGTGGCGCCACATGATGGCCAGGCGCCGGGTTCCCGAGCTCACGGCCGCCAGCACGTACTGCTCCTCGCGGATGCGCAGCGCGTTGCCCCGGACGATCCGGGCGTGCCAGATCCAGCCCAGTCCGCCCAGCACCAGGATGATGTTGGACACCCGCGGCCCCATGATGGCGACCACGAGCAGCGCCATCAGGACGATCGGGATGGCCAGCAGCACGTCGACGAAGCGCATGATCAGGGTGTCGTAGGCGCCGCCGACATACCCCGCGATCATGCCCAGGCTCACGCCGACCGTCACCGCGATGGCGACCGCGGCGACGGCGGTGCCGAGCGAGACGCGGGCGCCGTGGATGATCCGGCTGAGCACGTCGCGGCCGTGGGTGTCCGTGCCCAGCACGTAGCGCCAGTCGCCCCCGTCCAGGAAGGCCGGCGGCAGGTTCCGGTCGGCCAGGGAAAAGGCCTCCGGGTCGTGCGGCGCCACCCAGGGGGCGAAGGCGACGCAGATGGCGAGCAGCACCACCATCGCCACGGCGAACTGGGCCAGCGGGTTGCGGCGGAACTCGTGCCAGGCGTGCTGAAGTCCGCTGTCCATGACCGCCTACTGTAGCCGGATGCGCGGGTCGAGCCAGACGTAGATCAGGTCGACCACCAGGTTGATGAACACGAAAAGGAAGGCGATCAGCAGGACTCCCGCCTGGATCACCGGGAAGTCGCGGCGCTGGATCGATTCGATCATCAGCCGCCCCATGCCCGGCCAGGCGAACACCGTCTCGGTGATCACGGCGCCGCCCAGGAGCGTGCCGACCTCCAAGCCGATGAAGGTGACCACGGAGATCAGCGAGTTGGGCAGGACGTGCCGGGCGATCACGGCGCCGAAGCTCATGCCCTTGGCCCGCGCCACCTTGACGTAGGGCCGGCCGAGGTTGTCCATGATGTCGGTCCGCGTGAGCCGCGTGATCAGCGCCATCAGGAAGGTCCCCAGCGTGATCGCCGGCAGGATGATGTGCCGCGTCCACTCGGCCAGCACGCTCGCGTCGCCCCGCATCAGCGCGTTCAGCGCCTCGGTGATGAAGGGCCCCCGCCCCATGGACGGCAGCCAGCGCAGTTCCACGGCGAACAGCAGGATCAGCATGACGCCGAGCCAGAAGTTCGGCGTGGAGACGCCGAACAGCGCCAGGGTATTCGCGCCGTAATCCGCCCAGGTGCGCCGCCAGACCGCGGAGACAACCCCCAGCGCGATCGCCAGCGGCACGCAGAGGACCGCGGCGGTGAGCGTCAACTCGATGGTGTCCGGCAGCCGCTCGTAGAGCAGCCCGCTGTTCGCCTGCCCCGTGAACCAGGACGTCCCCAGATCGCCGCGCAGCAGGTCGCCCAGGAAGGCCAGGTAGCGCTCGTGGAGCGGCAGGTGCAGGTCGAGCGAGACGCGGACGCGCTCGAAGTCTTCCTGGGTGGCGTTCTCGCCCACCAGGTTCACCACCGGATCGCCCGGCGCGAGGTTCAGGATCAGAAAGACAAGCGTGGCGGCGCCCCACATGACGAAGACCGCATGCAGAAGCCGCCACGCGATATACTGTGCCATTCAGGCCGCCTTCGAGCTTTGCGGGTCTCTCGTTTCCGCGGTCAGGCGGTCTTGTTGACGTAGGTCAGCGGGATCATCTCGTCCGGCCGGGACGCCCAGTCGTGGTCCAGCGTCGCCCCATAGGGGTTGGGCTGGAGGTGAAGGAAGATCCACGGCGCCTCCTCGTGGATGATCTCCCCTGCCTTTCGATAGAGCTCGGTGCGTTCCTGCTGATCGGCGGTTCGCCGCGCGGCAGTCACCAGCTTGCCGACCTCGGGCATGTAGTTCGTGGACCAGGCGCCCTCGTCGAACAGGATGCCGATGTAGCTGTCGCCGTCGAAGGTGCTGTTGCCGCCCCAGCTCAGCATGTACATCGGCCCGGCTTTCCGGGTGGTGATGCGGGCGGCTTGGGTCCCGGCGTCGTTGACGCGCAGCTCGGCCTTGATCCCGATCTGGCGCAGATAGCTGGCGATGGCCTGGGTGATCTCGGCCCCGGCGATCATCCACTGCGGCACGGTCTCGATCTGCACCGTGAAGCCATCGGGATAGCCGGCTTCCTTCAGCAGGCTGCGCGCCAGCTCGGGATCGTAGGGATAGGGCTCCAGACCCGGATGGTGTCCCAGCACCGTCGAGGGCAGGGGGCCGGCCATGATCTCGCCCATGCCGCGCAGGTAGACCTCGTTGATCTCCTGCTGGTTCACCGCGTGGTTCAGGGCCTGGCGCACGCGCTTGTCCTTCATCGGCTCCATGTCGTAGTTCAGCCCGGCCAGGACGATGCGGTTGCCGATGTCGGCGCTCAGGCGGGCGATATCGCTGGACTCGATGCGGTCGAAGTCCTCCACGGGCGGGCGGGGCGCGATGTTGAGGTCGCCGGCCAGCAGGGCCGAGACACGCGTCGAATTCTCCTGGACCACCGGCGCCTCCAGGCGGCGGATCGGCGGCAGCTCGCCCCAGTAATCGTCGTTGCGCGTGGCGCGCAGGATGTCGTCCGGGCGGAACTCGTCCATGCGGAATGGCCCGGAGCCCAAGGGGTTCAGGGCCAGATGATCCATCGAGTGCTCGGCGTAGTAGCTCGGCTCCAGGATGGAGAGCTGGATCAGATAGGCCGGCAGCGTCGGGAACGGCGTGCGGCACACGAAGTCCGCGGTGTACTGATCGACGACCTTGACTTCCTCGATGTCGGCCCAGGTGCCGCTGTGCGGCGAGCCGATCTCCTCGCTCTGGCGGCGCTCGATGGTGTACTTGACGGCGTTGGCGTCGACGGGCTTGCCGTTGTGGAACTTCGCGCCCTCGCGCAGCTTGAAGCGCCAGGTGTTGTTGCTTCGGAAGCTGTATTCCTGGGCCAGATAGGGTTCGAGCTCGTTGGTCTCCGCGTTGCGCACGAGCAGCGGATCGAACAGCCAGTTTTGCGCGACCAGGCAAGTACGCAGGTTGTTCTGGTCGGGGTCGAGGTTCGGCATGCCCGCCCAGAGCGCGATGCGGAACAGATCGAAGGTGTCCTCGGCCGCGCGCGCCGCGCGCCAGGCGGGAAGCAGCGAACTCGCGGCGGCGACGGTGCCGAGCGCGCCGGTGGTCCGCAGCAGGCTCCGGCGTGTGAGCCCCGGTTGGTGGGGGATGCGACTGGTCATGACTCGGCCTCCGCTGTCTTGACGATCCTTGGTTGGGTCGATTGGCGTGTTCGCCGCCTGCGGCCGGGGGCGGCGCGCCGCCCCGCTGGCGGAATTGACGATAGCAAACGATACTCAAGCGACCAAGCCCGGAAACACTCAATATTTCACACTGATCATGTAAAATACGATTTTTCCCTCGATGTTCACTGACATACCGTCTGGTGTGTTCTTCATTTGAAATATACGGGGCGACCGGTATCGCTGTGCCTGCAAGAATCAAGCTCCATATGACGGTCGTATGGTGGGAGAATGTATCCGCCTTTCACGACGCCAGCGCCACGCGTCTAGGTTCGACCCGGCGAATGTGTTAGACGTGACAGCCATTCATTGACGAGAGTTCCGAACCGCACCATGACGAAGGTGACGATCTCCGATACCGACGCGGCCGCGCCGCTGCTGGCCGTCGAGGACCTGCGCACGTCATTCTTCACCCCGCGCGGGGAGGTGCGCGCCGTGGACGGGGTCAGCTTCGAGGTGCGCCATGGCGAGATCCTGGGAGTCGTCGGCGAATCCGGGAGCGGCAAGACGCTGACCGCGCTGTCGGTGATGCGGCTGATCGACCCTCCCGGACGCATCCTCTCCGGTCGCGTGGCGCTCGACGGCGAGGACCTCATGCGCCGTTCCGAGCGCCGCATGCGTGTCATCCGCGGCGGCAAGATGGCGATGATCTGGCAGGATCCCATGGCGTCGCTGAATCCGGTGCGCCGGATCGGGGACCAGATCGCCGAGGCGATCCGCCTGCATCCGGTGCGCGGCCGGCGCCTCACCCGAGCGGGGATTCGCCGGTTGATCCTTGAGAACCTCGAGGCCGTCAATGTCCCGGACCCCGAGCGGCGTCTGCGCGAATACCCGCATCAGCTCTCCGGCGGCCTGCAGCAGCGCGTGATGATCGCCATGGCGCTGGCCAGCGAGCCCGTGCTGCTGATCGCCGACGAGCCCACGACAGCGCTCGACGTCACGATCCAGCTTCAGATCCTGCAGCTCATCACGCGCCTCCAGGAAGAACGGCACATGAGCGTCATCTTCATTACCCACGATCTCGGCGTGGTGGCGGAGACCTGCCATCGCGTGCAGGTGATGTACGCGGGCCAGATCGTCGAATCCGCGCCCACGCCGGCGCTGTTCGACGCGCCGAAGCACCCCTACACCGTCGGCCTGCTGGAGTCCGTGCCGCGGCGCGAGACCGCGCGCGGCAAACTGCACACGATCGCGGGGCAGGTGCCGGACCTGACGGCCCTGCCGTCGGGCTGTCCCTTCCACCCGCGCTGTCCGCGGGCCATGGCTGTGTGCCGCGAGCGCAATCCCGATCCGGTAAGCGTCGGCAACCACACCGTCGTGCGCTGTCACCTTTACGGCTGATCGCAAGATGTCGGGACGCCAGGCGGAAACCCTGCTGTCGGTCGAGGGACTGGGCAAGACCTATGCCCTCAACCAGGGCCTGCTCGCCACGCTGGCGGGAATCGGCCGCAAGGACCTGCACGCGCTCACCGACGTCAGCTTCTCGGTGATGCGGGGCGAGACGCTCGGGGTCGTGGGGGAGAGCGGCTGCGGGAAGTCCACCATGGGGCTGGCGCTGCTCCAGCTCGTGCCGCCGATCCGGGGCAGCGTCCGCTTCGACGGGCGCGAGATCACCGGCCTGCCGCCCGAGGAGAACCGTCAGCTCCGCCGGCACATGCAGCTTGTCCTGCAGAATCCGTACTTGGCGCTGAACCCCCGCCTGCGGGTGGGCGAGATCATCGCCGAGCCGCTGCGCAACTTCGGCATCGGGAACCGCCGGGCACGTCGGCAGCGGGTTGGCGAGCTGCTTGAGCGCGTCGGGCTTCAACCCCAGCACATCAGCCGTTTCCCGCACGAATTCAGCGGCGGACAGCGCCAGCGCATCGGCATCGCGCGGGCGCTGGCGCTCAATCCGGCCTTCGTGGTCGCCGACGAGCCGGTCTCCGCCCTCGACGTCAGTGTCCAGGCCCAGATCCTGAATCTGCTGCTCGAACTGAAGGAGGCCTACGACCTCACGTTCCTGTTCATTTCCCACGATCTCTCGGTCGTGCGCTACATCAGCGACCGCATCATGGTGATGTACCTGGGGCGGCTGATGGAGCTGGGTTCCGCCGAGGCGGTTTGCGACCGCCCGCGCCATCCCTACACCCAGGCGCTGATGGCGGCGGTGCCCGAACTGGACCCGCGGCGCAAGCGCGAGCGCCGCCCCCTGCCCGGCGGCGTGCCCAGCCCGGTCGACCCGCCATCCGGCTGTCCGTTCCACACGCGCTGTCCCCTGGCGGAAGACCGGTGCCGGGCCGAGATCCCGGCGGTGCGCACCTTGGACGACGGCCGCGCAGTGGCCTGCCACTTCGCATAAATGGGCCATGGATTGGACCGACTTTCTCGCAGGCGTTTGCGCTTGGCGGCGGTCTCAGGGGAATCGGTTTGCGCGGTCCTGGGCTTGGACTTGACCCGGTTCCGTGGACGCCCGAGCGTTTGAGGAGCAAGGGAGTCCACGATGGCCTACGGATCGATACCGTATCCGGCGGCGTTTCGGCAGCAGATGGTTGAACTGGTACGTGCGGGCCGGACGCCGGAGGTACTTTCGCCATCAGCAACTGGGTATAGGGTGGCGCGGGCGGCGGCGCTGTTGTCCGAGTGATGTCGGGAAGGCCCGGGAACTCCGCGGAAAACTGCGAAATTCGGCCTCTTTGGCATCGGGGGGCTCCCTGGTTCGATCCCAGGCGCCCCCACCATCCCCTTCGCTGGCGGCCGCCGGGTTGCATGGCGCACTCCGGTCTATGATTGAAACCGGAGGGCCAGCGATTTGCAAGAAATGAGCAAGTTTCGGAAGGAAATCGCTAGTCTGTTTCTAAAAACATATATATATCATGCGATGAAATGTGTGATTAATGCTTATAGATAAGATATGTTATCTTCGAAAACAGCGAAACAAGGTGTTTAGATTTAAGTCGACGGGGCGACACAACCCGGATACCATGTGGCTCGTCGAGTCCAGAAAGAGAACCGCCGGACAGGGCGCACCAAGGACAAGTTTGATGAGTAATCGACCACCCAAACGGGCCGAGCCGCGCGTTGAACGGCCCGGGCATGATGGGTCGCTTGCCACTTGCCGCGCGTTGAACGCGATCTCAAGCGACTTCCGGCGGGACTTTGCCGAGTATTGCGAGCTTTGCCAGGGGCGAGGCCGGCAGTGCCTGGCTGCCCTGGTCCAGGAACTGGCGACCACCGCGGATCGCGAGTAGGTCGATTCCACCTGGCCCGCGCCGACGCCGAGCCTCCGTCGCGCCACGGCCAGGGACTCCGCCGCCGTGGCGTCGACCCCGGCGAACCCCTGAGTTCGGCCAGGGTTCGTGACCGCCCGATTGCCACCGCAATCATTTTCCACGTAAAGTCGCGCGGAAAGCGATGGGCGCGGGCCGCGGCTCCGGGGAGGGCGCTGCTGGCGCCCGCTCTCGTTCCGGCTCCGGCAGCATGGGAAGACGGCTGATGTGCGGCAACTGTCCGATCTCCTTCCGCCACGGACCCGCGGCGACGCGGCGTGGCTTTCTCCTCGGTCTGGTGGGGGTCACCGGGAGCGTCCTGATAAGCTGCACCACCAATCCCCTGACCGGCGAAGAGCAGTTCATCATCGTCTCCGACCAGCAGCTCACGCAGATGTCGCTGCAGAGCTGGTCGCAGATCAAGGACGACACGCCGGAGCTCAAGGACCCGGCGGAGCAGCGCCGCCTGCGCCGCCTGGGCGAGCGGATCGTCGGCGTCAGCGGCATCGAGCGGCGCGACTGGGAATTCGTCGTCTTCGACAACGAGCAGATCAACGCCTTCGCGCTGCCCGGCGGCAAGGTGGGGATCTACACCGGCATCCTGGAGCTGATGGAGAACGATTCCCAGCTTGCCACCGTGGTCGGCCACGAGGTCGGCCACGTCGCCGGCCGCCACGGGGCGGAGCGGGTGAGCCAGGCGATGGCGGCCAACGTCGGCCTGCAGGCCGCGGCGGCGGCGATGGCGATCGGCGACGTCTCCGGCGCCAACGCCATCATCGGGCTGCTGGGCGCCGGGGTGACCTATGGCGTCATCCTGCCCTATTCGCGCGCCCACGAGACCGAGGCCGACGAGCTGGGCGTGGAGTACATGGCCAAGGCCGGCTACAACCCCGAGGAGTCCGTCAAGTTCTGGCAGACCATGGCCGAGCAGGGCGGCCAGAGGCCGCCGGAATTCATGTCCACCCACCCCGCGCCGGAGACCCGCATCCGCAACCTCCAGCGCCTCGTGCCGCGCTGGCATCCCGTCTACCAGCGCAACAAGGTGGTCTGAGCGCCCTCGCCCTGTCACACTCCCGTGCCGGACAAGGACCGCATCGACCGGAAGAGCAGGAGACGACCCGCATGATCCTCCGCCATTCCCCGACCTCGCCCTTCGTGCGCAAGGTGACCGTCCTGGCCGCCGAGGCGGGCCTGGCCGACCGCCTGACGTGGAAGGCCACCAACCCCTGGGACCCGGCCGACGACCTGCCGGGCGACAACCCGCTGGGCAAGGTGCCCGCGCTGATCCTGGACGACGGCGAGACGCTGTACGACTCCTTCGTCATCTGCGCCTACCTCGACAGCCTGCACGACGGGCCGAAGCTCCTGCCGCCGGAGGGCGCCGACCGCTGGGCGGTGCTGAAGCTGCACGCGCTGGGCGACGGCATCCTGGAGGCCGCGGTCACCCGCCTGATCGAGCGCGTGCGCCGGCCGTCGGAGTTGTACTGGCAGGACTGGGACCAGCGCCACAAGGACAAGATCGCCCGCGCGCTGGACTGGCTTGAAGGCCGTGCCGACCGCCTGGAGGCGCCGTTGAACCTCGGCCAGATCACCATCGGCTGCGCCCTGGGCTACCTCGACTTCCGCTTCCCGGACGAGGACTGGCGCGGCGGCCACCGCAAGCTGGCGCAGTGGTTCGAGGCGTTTTCCCAGCGCCCCGCGATGCAGCAGACCGTGCCGCGGGGGTGAGCCCGTGAAGCTGGCCGACTTCGACGCCCTGACCTTCGACGTCTACGGCACGCTGATCGACTGGGAGACCGGCATCGCCGAGGCCCTGTCCCCCTGGGCCGCGCGCCACGGCGTGGACGCGGGCCGCGACGACCTGGTCGCCGCCTTCGGCCGCTTCGAGTCGCGGCGCCAGCAGGAGAACCCGGACACCCGCTATCCCCAGGTGCTGGAACTGGTGTTCGACGACATCGCCCGGTCCTTCGGCGTCGTTCGCACGGCGGCCGACGCCGAGGCCTTCGGCGACTCGGTGGGCGACTGGCCGGCCTTTCCCGACAGCGCCGAGGCGCTGGCCGATCTGGCGGAGCACTGCCGGCTGGGCGTCGTCTCCAACGTGGACCGGGCTTCCTTCGCCGCCTCCAACCGCAAGCTGGGGGTGGCCTTCGATGTCGTCGTCACGGCCGAGGACGCCGGGGCCTACAAGCCGGCACTGGCGCCCTTCCGCCTGGCGATCGAGGCGCTGGGCGAGATCGGCGTCGGCTTCGACCGCATCCTGCACGTGGCGCAGTCGCTGTTCCACGACCACGCGCCGGCGGCGCGGCTGGGCCTGACGAGCTGCTGGATCGACCGCCAGAACCAGGCCGCCGGCGGCGCCTGGGGCGCCACCCCGCCGCCCCCCGGCCAGCCCCGGCCCGCCGCGCGCTTCGCCTCGATGGCCGAGCTGGCCGCCGCCCACAAGACCGCGCGCGGCGGGTAAGCGCGCGCCGCCGGGACCCGTAGGGCAGGCTTGAGCCTGCCCCTTCTCCTTGTGCTGACGCATGCGGACGCCTGCACACGGCCAGCAGCGGGCCGGGCATCCCGACCGGCAAAGCCCCCGACGTTGACGCCGGCACACGCCCGTCGACAACGAGGCACACGCGCGTCCGCACCACAAACGGCGGTTTTCCGCCACTTCGCGCACCCCGATGTTGACGCATGATGACACCTGCACACGGTGGGGCCAGCGTCGACGTCTTCAGCGGGCCAGGGGCTTGCCCCCGCCCCGAACGTCTCCCCGCGCGCGGCCGGGGCGGGGAACGTTTCGATCGAGGGCCCTTCGACAAGCGCAGGGTGAACGCCCTCGACCGGCGCGGCCCGTGATGATGACGCATGATGACACCTGCATACGGTCGCGCGTCTCGCGCCCGTCAACCGCCGCATCGCCTTCCACAATGTCCAAGAGCGGCGGGAAGCTTATCACAGAAATCCGAACAATGCCAGAACATTTCGCCCGCGCCACATCCTATGGTCGGCCGGAGTCGGCCCCGGCAAACCGCCACCGAGTGTTGGTGACGCAACGGCTGTGGGTGGCTTGCCTGACGGCGAAGCCGCCCTAAGTGCTGCCTTGCAGCGAATCTGCCCCACAAGATGACGGAGGTCTGTTCCAAAGTTCTGAACGTAGCCTTTCGCGTTCATCTTCGCTAATAAGGGCAACATTGAACAAATGTTGGACCAGAGCAGTGTCGGCGACGTGCAGGGCTCCTGCGATAGTTCGCAACCGATCTGCAGCCATCGGAGCATTTGATTGTACGTGCTGCTGCAACAGCCTTGGCGGCATTAACAACCAAGCTGCAAAAGCATTCGCGCGTTTTTCAATCCCTCGCGACGCCCAAGGGCCACTTGCATGGGCAAGTCTTTGTGCTCGGCTCTGATCATGTAGGATGTGGCAAAGTTCATGCGCAATTGTAAAGCGACGCCCATCTTCATTGTGGTTATATGGACTTCGGGTGTTGACAATGATCGAAGGGGAAAACCCTGCCCCCGCCAATGCCACGCCTCGAATGGCCTCAGTGTCGAATTCTTTTTGCGATATATCTATATCAAGATGCCCGCAAAGTGAACGGATGTCGACGAATCCTCGAGGTGCAATTTGAAAATTTTCTTCTTCAAGACAGTCCAAGAGATCTTCAGCCAAATCATAACCATCCTGCCAAGGTTTGTCGCGTAGAGGTGTATTCTCAATCAGGTCGCGTAGACGCAAAGAGGTGCCGCCATTTGTAGAGGCAATAAGAACGTCGCGCAAAATATTTATGTCATGGGTTGACAAATTCACGGATAGACCGCCGAACATTGCGACGGCGGGAGCTTCCGCTGTCGCATAAGGCGCACTAGGAGAAATCTCCGGCTCCAACAGATCGTCGCGACCTTTTTCTTGGAACGAAGCGCGTACCCGGACAAGTAGCGCCTCTGCTACGTCAGCCGCATTGATGCGCTCTGGCTCGATGTTATTGAGCGAGTCGATCTTTTCAGCCAAGGCCCGCCAGTCCGCATTAAAGGCAGGGGTATCCAGCGCTGGGGGATTTTCTTTCACCCAGCACAGCATCTGCCATAGTGGCTCGGCCACGTCCGATACGGGAAGTCGCGCAAAGCCGGGTTCGGTTTCAAAGGTGAATCCTTCGGGTGCGAACGGTGGCGGCGCGGTAGTCCAGGATAATTCCACATCATCGGCAAAACGGCGCAAAAATATATCACGGAACAATCCGCCGGACGCGGCACTCGCCAACCCATGGCGATGGTACCAAGCCTCGGCGGCGTTCAACGATCCGGTCGCCGCCGGGCCAACCGAAGCAAAACGGGCGATTGCTCGGGTGCAAACCGCGGCCGCCGCGTCTTCGGATTGTTCGGGCCAGGGAAAATGCTCTTCATGGAACAATGGAACCCAGTTGTCAGCGAGCCAATGGAGCAATGGTCCAAGATACCAGACGAGCCGGTCTTGAAAGTAATTTTGGATACGATGCGCCATAAGGTTTTCGCCCGCAAGGGTAAACACCAGCGCGCCCATCGACCAGCCGTGGTGCTTTGGCCGGTAATCGACCGACTCGCTTTCCGGCACCCATTTGATGCCGACCTGAAACCGTTCATGGTTTCCGAACGAAATGAACTCATTCACCATCACTATTCAGCGCCCAGGTGACATCGCGTTTTGGGTCGACGGTTTGCTGCGCTCGCATCCCCTGCTTGATCTCGCGCGAGCTTACCTGCCCCTTTGCGACAAGCCGTTGACGGACGCCTTCGGGCACGTCGCGCCATGGGATCGGATAGCCGTGCCAAGTGTTTCCTCCTGTGATTTGTCCACAGAAAGCAATTCCGCGCGCAGCGGCATAACGCTGACAGCCATGCGCCACGCTGTTGGTCAGTAACTTTTGCGCTTCAGCCTTCGGCCACCCGTTCCAGCTCTCTGGCGCCGCGTTTCCAAAATGGCGTCCGTTCACTGTGTGCGTCCAATCCGGGCAAATTGACCCGAACGTGCCGCCGGGTATCCAGCGTTTGTGTTTCTTGATTCCAATATATTTCAGGGCCATCGGCATCACCCCATCCAATCAAGCCGCTGATCCTCCGGGTAGGCTTCAGCTTTCATAAACAAAGGCTTCAAATTTCGCATCTACGGTTAACAGGCATGGGTGCGCCCGCAGGGCTTCCATCGAAAGTTGCTTCGTTATGTGACCATACCACTGACCGCCACTTCGAGCCAGAATCTTGAAAACTGCCTTGCGCGCGGTACACAGGGTGCCCATGGCCATCCTCACCCCGTTCGTGCCGCGAAGTCCGGGGCGGTGGTGTGGGCGGCGTGTTGGGCGGGGGTTTCCTTGGACTCGGTGGCCATGACGACCACGAGGTCGTGCTGCTCCACCCGCGTGCCGGGGTGCAGGACCACCTCGTTCACCCGGCCGCCGTAGGGGGCGTAGACGGCGGTTTCCATCTTCATCGCCTCGATGGTGAACAGGCGGTCGCCCTCCTGCACCGTCTCGCCCGGCTGCACGCCGACGCCGACGATCATGCCCGGCATCGGCGCGCCGATCTGGCCGGGGTCGGTCTCGTCGGCCTTGCGGTGGGCCTTGCCCTTGGGCGCGCGGGCCTTGTCCTGCACGGCGACGGTGCGCGGCTGGCCGTTCAGCTCGAAGAAGACGGTGCGCTCGCCCTTGTCGTCGGGCTCGCTCAGCGCCTGGTAGGTGACGATCAGGCGCTTGCCCTGCTCGATGTCGATGTCGATCTCCTCGCCGACGTTGGGGCCGTAGAAGAAGGGCGGCGTCGGGATCACGGCGGCGTTGCCGAACTGGCGGCGGTGCTTGGCGTAGTCCAGGGTCACCGCGGGATACATCAGATAGCTGGCGAGGTCGCGGTCGTCGGCCTTGCGCCGCAGCTTCCTCTCCAGCTCGGCGCGCTCGGCCTCCAGGTCGACCTCGGGCAGCACCGCGCCGGGGCGCTCGCTCAGCGGCGCCTCGCCCTTCAGCACCTTCTTCTGCAAGGCCTCGGGGAAGCCGCCGGTGGGCTGGCCCAGCTCGCCGCGGAAGAACTCGACGACGGAGTTGGGGAAGGCGATCTCGCGGTCCGGGTCCAGCACGTCCCGCGGCGTCAGCTCGTTGGAGACCATGAACAGCGCCATGTCGCCCACGACCTTGGAGCTGGGCGTCACCTTCACGATGTCGCCGAACAGCTTGTTCACCTCGGCATAGGCGCGCGCGACCTCGGGCCAGCGGCCCTCCAGCCCCATCGAGCGCGCCTGCTCGAACAGGTTGGTGAACTGCCCGCCCGGCATGCCGTGCAGGTAGACCTCCGAGGCGCCGGCGCGCAGGTCGGGCTCGAACGGCCGGTAATAGCGCCGCACGCCGCCCCAGTAATTGGAGATCGCGCGGATCGCCTCGCCGTCCAGGTCGGGGTCGCGCGCCCCGCCGCGCAGCGCCTCGACGATGGAGCCCAGGTTGGGCTGCGAGGTCAGGCCGCTCATGGCGTCCATCGCGGCGTCGGCGGCGTCCACCCCGGCCTCCGCGGCGGCCAGGATGCTGGCGGCGGCGATGCCGCTGGTGTCGTGGGTGTGGAAGTGGATCGGGATGGAAATCTCGTCCTTCAGCGCGCGGACCAGGCGCCGCGCCGCTTCCGGCTTGCACAGCCCGGCCATGTCCTTGATGCCCAGCACGTGGGCGCCGGCGGCCTCCAGCTCCCTGGCGAGCGTGACGTAGTACTTCAGGTCGTACTTGTCCTCGCGCGGGTCGCTCAGGTCGCCGGTGTAGCAGATTGCCGCCTCGCAGATCTTGCCGTTGGCGATCACCTCGTCCATCGACACCCGCATGTTCTCCACCCAGTTGAGCGAGTCGAACACGCGGAAGACGTCGATCCCCGCCTGCGCGGCCGTGCGGACGAAGAAGCGCACCACGTTGTCGGGATAGTTCTTGTAGCCCACGCCGTTCGCCCCGCGCAGCAGCATCTGCAGCAGCAGGTTCGGCATGGCGCGGCGCAGCTCGGTCAGGCGCTCCCAGGGGTCCTCCTTGAGGAAGCGCATGGCCACGTCGAAGGTCGCGCCGCCCCAGCACTCCACGGAGAACAGCTCGGGCAGCAGGCGGGCGTAGTGCGGGGCGACGCGCGCCAGGTCGTAGGTGCGCAAGCGCGTGGCCAGCAGCGACTGGTGGGCGTCGCGCATCGTGGTGTCGGTGAGCAGCAGCCGGTCCTGCGCCAGCATCCAGTCGGCCACCGCCTTCGGCCCCCGCGCGTCGAGGATCTGCTTGGTCCCGCGCGGCGGCTCGATGTCGGGCAGTTCCGGCAGGCGCGCGGGCGGGCAGTCGCCGGGCCAGGGGCGGTCCTTGACCTCGGGGTTGCCGTTGACCAGCACGTCGCCCAGGAAGGACAGCAGCCGGGTCGCCCGGTCGCGGCGCGGCGGGAAGTCGAACAGCTCCGGCGTCTCGTCGATGAAGCGGGTGGTGATCTCGCCGCCGCGGAACTTCGGGTGCTCGATCAGCGCCTCCAGGAAGCGCAGATTGGTCGCCACGCCGCGGATGCGGAACTCGCGCAGGGCGCGGTCCATGCGCGCGGCCGCCTCCTCCGGCGTCGGCGCCCAGGCGGTCACCTTTTCCAGCAGGGAATCGTAGAACGGCGTGATCACCGCGCCGGAAAACGCCGTGCCGCCGTCCAGCCGGATGCCGAAGCCGGTGGCGCCGCGATAGGCGGCGATCTGGCCGTAGTCGGGGATGAACTTGTTCTGCGGGTCCTCGGTGGTGATGCGGCACTGCAGGGCGTGGCCGGACAGCTCGATCCCGTCCTGCGCCGGCACGCCGCAGTCGTCCGTGCCGATGCGCGCGCCCTGGGCGATGCGAATCTGCGCCTTCACCAGGTCGACGCCGGTGACCTCCTCGGTGACGGTGTGCTCCACCTGGATGCGGGGGTTGACCTCGATGAAGTAGAAGCGGCCGTCGTCGACGTCGTAGAGGAACTCCGCCGTGCCGGCGTTCACGTAGGCGGCGGCTTCGGCGAGCTTCACGGCCGAGGCGCAGAGCTCTTCGCGCACCCTGGGATCGAGGTCGGGCGCGGGCGCGCGCTCCACCACCTTCTGGTGGCGGCGCTGCAGCGAGCAGTCGCGCTCGTAGAGGTGGACCACGTTGCCGTGGTGGTCGCCCAGGATCTGCACCTCCAGGTGGCGGGCGCGGCGCACCAGCTTTTCCAGGAAGACCTCGTCCTTGCCGAAGGCGGCCTTGGCCTCGCGCTTGGCGGCGGCGATCTCGTCGGCCAGGCGGTCCATGCGGTCCACCACGCGCATGCCCCGGCCGCCGCCGCCCCAGCTCGCCTTCAGCATGACCGGCAGGCCGATGGCCTCGGCGACGCGCCGGCATTCCTCGGGGTCGTCGGGCAGCGCGGCGGAGGCGGGCATGACCGGGATGCCCGCCGATTCGGCCAGCTTGCGGGCCGCCATCTTGCTGCCGAACTGCTCCATCACCGCCGGCGGCGGGCCGATGAAGGTGATGCCCTCGGCCGCGCAGGCGCGGGCGAAGTCCGGGTTCTCCGACAGGAAGCCGTAGCCGGGGTGGATGGCGTCCACGTTCGCCGCCCTGGCGACGCGCAGGATCTCCGCGATGTCCAGGTAGGCGCCCACGGGCTCGTGCCCCGCGCCCACCAGGTAGCTCTCGTCCGCCTTGAAGCGGTGCAGGGCGAAGCGGTCCTCGTGCGAGTAGACCGCGACGGTGCGGATATCCAGCTCGTTGGCCGCCCGGAAGATGCGGATCGCGATCTCGCTGCGGTTGGCCACCAGGAGCTTGTGAAAGGGGCGGAGCCCGGAGAGACCCTCGGTCACCTTCGTACCTCGCGACGTCTTTGGCGTTGGGGGTGGGGCGTTGACGTGTTCGGGGCTGGCGTTGCTAGTACAGGCCCGTGTAGGCGCGCGGCCGGGCGGCGGCGACCACGTGGTTGACCATCGTGACGAAATCGAACACCGGCCGGCCCGTGGCCCGGTGGAAGACCTGGGCGTAGGGCGGCAGGTCGGCGCATTCCAGCAGGACGGCGCCGAGGTTCGGGTGTTCCTTCACGATCCGCTCGCCCAGCTCGAAGCACGCGGCAGCCAGTGCCTCGGTGTCCACCACGCCGCTGTCCTGCATGTAGGGCTCGTCGAACGCGGGGTAGGCGTCCATGCCGTAGACCGCCACGGGATCGTCGTCGCCCACCCGGGCCAGCCGCAGCAGCTCCCGCGACAGCCCGCCGCCCGAGGCGGTCACCACGGCGACCGGCTGGTCCGGGGCCAGTCCGGCGAGGATCATCGGAAGCTGCAGCAGCGAGGAGAGGTGGACCGGGACCTTCACCGCCCGCGCCACCGGCCGCTGGAAGCGCAGCATGAAGCCGCAGTTCGTGGTGATGGCGCGCACGCCCTGCGCCTCCAGCCAGCGGGCGGCCGCGACGATGGAGTCCTCCAGCGTCGGGTCGGCCCGGTGGATCAGGCGATCGATGGTGCAGCCCTCGACCTTGGTGTAGAGGACCGGGCAGTTCCAGGTGCTGGCATTGCCCACGTCGCCCGGCACGAAGGGCTGGTTGCAGTCGATCAGCAGGATGCCGAGCTCGTGCCCGTAGGCCTGCGCCTCGTCGCGTGTTCGATAGATCGCCATTGCCGGTTCCGTCCGTTGCAAGCGCCTTGCCGCCAAGGCCTGCGCGCTTGGTAAATCAGACGCGCGCGCGGGAACCGACTCACGGCGACGGGGGTGCGTCGCTTTCCGTCCGGACTGACCGAAAGACCGCTACTTCACCGTGATCACGCTGCAGTGCGCCAGGGTGGAGACCTTGTGGCTGACCGAGCCGACCAGCAGTCCCGAGACGTCGCCCAGCCCGCGACTGCCCATGACGATGGCGTCGGCCTCCACCTCCTCGGCGGTGTTGGCGATGGTGCGCGCCGGCTGGCCCCGCTTCACGAAGGCCTCGATTCGCGGGATGTCGTGCTTCTCCGCGATGGCCCTGGCCTCGCCCAGGATCTCCTCGGCCAACCCCTTCAGCTCGCTGTCGGTGTGCTGCGGCTCCAGGCTGCGCGTGGTGCGCACCAGGGAGTGCGTCGATTCCTGGACCCGCACGGTCTTGTAGACGGTGAGGATGGTCAGTTCCGCCCCGTACTTCTCGGCCAGGTCGGCCGCGAGCTCGACGGCGCGGCGGGCGTGCTCCGAGCCGTCGGTGGCCACCAGGATATGGTTGAACATCGTGGCTGTCTCCCTTGCGCCGGCGCGCGCCGCGGCCGCGTCAGTATCCGAAGGCCAGGTCCCGCAGGAACAGGGCCAGCCCGGGGAAGAAGATCAGGATCGCCGACACCGCGACCAGCATGGCGACGAAGGGCGGCGTCCCCTTGATCACGTCGAGATAGGGCCGGCGGAACACCGCGATCGCCGTGAAGATGTCGCAGCCGAAGGGCGGCGTCGCCGAGCCGATCGCGGCCTGCAGCGTGACGATGACTCCCACCAGGATGGGATCGATCCCGGCCGCCTGGACGTAGGGCTTGAACAGCGGCACCAGGATCAGGATCACCACGATGGGGTCGACGAACATGCAGCCGACGAAGAAGGACACGGCGATGATCGCCAGGACCTGCCACTGCGCCATCGCCTCCATGCCCAGGCCGCCCAGCAGCGCCTGCGGGATCTGGGCGAAGGACACCGTCCAGGAGAAGGCGGTTCCCGCGGCCACCAGGATGAACACCACCGCCGTGATCAGCCCGGTGGACATGGCGATCTGCGGCAGTTCCGAGACCTTGACGGAACGGAAGATCACCACCTCCAGCAGCACGGCGTAGAGCACCGAGATCGCCGCCGCCTCGGTCGGCGAGAAGATGCCGGTGTAGATGCCGCCGACGATGATCACCGGGAATCCGAGCGGCAGCAGGGCGCTCTTGACCGCCTGCCAGCGCTGCGCCCAGTCCGCGCGCTCCTCCACCGGGACGTTCTTGAACTTGGCGTAGATCCAGCAATAGATCGAGAAGATCAGCAGGATGAACAGCCCCGGCCCGATGCCGGCGATGAACAGCTCGCCGATCGAGGCGCCGGCCACCACGCCGTAGATGATCATGCCGATCGACGGCGGGATCAAAAGCGCGATGTCGCTGGCGTTGATGGTCAGCGCGATGGTGAAGTCGTCGTTGTAGCCGGCCTTCAGCATCTTCGGCCGCAGCGGCCCGCCGATCGCCACCACCGTGGCCTGGGTGGAGCCCGAGACCGCGCCGAACAGCGTGCAGCTCGCCGCCGTGGTGATCGCCAGGCCGCCGCGCAGGTGCCCGACGAAGCGCATCACCAGGTCGAGCAGCCGGTCGGCCGCGTGGCCCTTGGTCACGATGTCGGCGGCGAAGATGAACATCGGCACCGCGATCAGCGCGACCGGCTGCACGCCGCCGATCATCTGCTGGATGATGATCTGCGGATCGATGCCGCCGAAGTAGAAGAAGAACCCGACCATCGCCGCGGCGATCAGCGGGATCATCATCGGAAATCCCAGCAGCAGCAGGACCACCATCACGATCACGAGGGTCGTCGCCATACCTTCTCCGCCCATTGCGCCCGTCCCCTCTTACATGCCGCCGCCGACGGTGGGATCGCCTTCCTCGTAGGCGTCCACCTCGCTGTAGGAGATGTAGACCTCGTGCGCCCGCAGGTTGCGCACCACCGTCAGGAGATACTGGATGCCGGTAATGATGAAGCCGATCGGCACCCACATGAAGGTGATCCAGATCGGCACCCGCAGCGCCGGCGTCACCGTGCCGCGCTCGACCAGGCCGCCGACGTAGTGAATCGAGTAGTACGCCAGCACGAACATGATGCCGCCGGTCACCGCGGCGATGACGGTCATCATCACCTTCTGCAGGCTGTGGCCGAGCTGGTCGTAGATCGCCGACATGCGGATGTGGCGCCCCTTGCGCGAGGCGTAGCCGAGGCCGACCCAGGTGACCAGCACGATCAGGAACTGGTTCAGCTCCTCGGAAAAGTAGATGCTCTGATTGAAGAGGTTGCGGCCGAACACGTTGGCGATCGTGTTGATCGCCATCAGAATGATGCCGTAACCCAGAACGTACCTCTCGAAGGTCTCCAGGCCCCGGTCGACGACGTTCAGGATGCGTATCGGCGGGGTGTCCTGCCCGGCAGTGTCCGTCTTGCTTGCATTGGCGTCCATGCGGCCAAGTCCACTTGTCTACCAGATCAATGCGGATTTGTCGGATCGGCCGCGTCGTCTGCACACGATCCCGCGAGGCTGCCGATCCGCCACCGTCCGAATGCCTGCCCTGTACCGCGTTATTGCTATGACATTCGTTTGCGGGAGGCACTATCCGAAGGTTGGGCGGGTCTGTCAACGCGGCGCTGCGGTCCGGCGGCGGGCCGGGCGTCACCGCTGCGGATGCCGGGTGGTCGCGGCTCGACTCTGGAATTTCAATACGTTAGCGTGATCGCCGCGGTCGCCAGGCAGAAGGAATTTCGGCAACAGGCCGACTTCGCGAAAAATCTCACCGGGCCGTGCCGGTGCTTTGAAAACACCATCTTCCCTCGCGTTGCTAGCCTAACTGGTGTTCAATGAGCCGACGCGGCCCCGAGGCGCTCCGGGCGTGCCGGGGCCCGCCCGCGAGCCGCAAGCCCGCCGGCGCACGGCCGGAAACGCTCCGGCGGTTCGATCGGGCTGTTTTTTCGCGGGTGGCGGCGCAATGGATCGCATGGGGAAACGCCAACAGGGAGGCGTATGACATGAAACGTTATCTTGACTGGA
The DNA here is from genome assembly GCA_964561005.1 of uncultured Rhodovibrionaceae bacterium. Lineage (GTDB taxonomy): Bacteria > Pseudomonadota > Alphaproteobacteria > Kiloniellales > Rhodovibrionaceae > CAZLNO01. The sequence continues at coordinate 34,261 of CAZLNO010000011.1, forward strand.
GTCTCGGGGCGGCCGCGGCCGCCGTGGTCGCGGTGGCCGGCCTGACAGGCCCGGCGGCCGCGCAGCAGTGGAAGTTCACGCTGGAGGAGGTCGACGGCAGCGTCCAGGACGCCTATGCCGAGGAGTTCAAGAAGCGCCTGGAGGAGAAGACCGGGGCCGAAGTGTCCATCAACATCTTCCCCTACGGGACGCTGGGCACCTCGACGCAGCTCACCGAGCTGGCGGCCAACGGGGCGGTGCAGTTCACCAACGCCTCGCCGGGGCACCTCGGCAAGTTGATCCCGGAAATTCAGGTCTTCTCCATTCCCTATCTCCTCTCCAAGCACAACGAGTGCAACAAGGAGATCCTGGGCGGCAGCGAGGTGCTTTACGAGAGCCTGGAGGACGACTTCGAATCCCAGAACCTGAAGCTGCTGACGATGTATCCCGAGGGCGAGATGGTCTGGACCGCCAAGCGGAAGATCACCAGCCCCGAGGATTTCAATAACTTCAAGATGCGCACCATGACCTCGCCGCTGCTGGTCACGGCCTACGAGGCCTTCGGCGCCAACCCGACGCCGATGCCGTATTCGGAGGTCTACTCCGGCCTGCAGCTCGGCCAGATCGACGGCCAGGTGAACCCGATCTTCGCCATCGAGGAGATGAAGTTCTACGAGGTCCAGGAGTACATGATCTGGGCCGGCCAGCAGCAGTTCGTGACCACCGTGGTCGCCAACCGCGACTTCTACGAGGGCCTGTCGGATGAGCACAGGAAGGCCGTCGACGAGACCGTGGACGAGATGGTCGACGTGATCTTCCGCATCCAGGACCAGTACAACCAGGAGCGCCTGGAGAAGATCAAGAACAACTCCGACATCGAGATGATCCGCCTCGACGACGAGCAGCGCAAGCCGTTCCGCGAGCGCGCCAAGCAGGTGGAGGCGAAGTTCGTCGAGATGGTCGGCGAGGACGGCGAGAAGGTCCTCAACGCCCTGAAGGACGAGATCGCGGCCTGCGAGGCCCGCATCGAGAGCTGAGGCTCCCGCCCCGGCGCAAGGCCGGGATCCGAGGGTCGAGGCGCGGGGTCGGGCCTTTCCGGCCCCGCGCTTTTTCGCCATGCTGAGGTCGTGTTCGTGCTCGGCGCGCCCATGAAGTTCGATTCCTACGACATCAAGATTCTCGCCACGCTGCAGCGCGATGGCCGCATCACCAAGCTCAAGCTCGCGGAGGCGATCGGGCTGTCGCCCAGCCCGTGCTGGGAGCGCATGCGCCGCCTGCAGGACGCCGGGCTGATCCGCGGCTTCCACGCCGACATCGACGTGGCTCGGGTGGTGCGCACCACCACGGTGTACGTCGAGGTCACGCTGCAGAACCACGCCGCCGAGGACTTCGCCCGCTTCGAGGCGGCGATCCAGGAGGTGCCCGAGATCGTGGAATGCCAGGCGATCGGCGGCGGCGCCGACTACATCATGAAGGTCGTCACCACCGACATCGAGGCCTACCAGGAGCTGATCGACCGCCTGCTGGAGTCCGAGATCGGCATCGGGCGCTATTTCACCTACATCGTCACCAAGCCGGTCAAGCCACCGCGCGGCGCGCCGCTGGAGCACCTGCTGGCGCAGGCCGGCGCCCGCCAGGCCGCGGGCGGCGCGGGGTCCAGCCGCCAGGGGTGAGCGACCGCAAGTGGGCATTCGCCGGTCGGGGTCTTGACCCCGACCGGAACGGTTTCGTCACGGACAGCGGAAAAACGTTCGGGGCGCGGACGGAGCCCGCGCCCCGCAAGAGGCTCCCGGCTCGTCGCGCGCCGATATTCTCTCCCGCTCCCACGGCCCCGCCGAAAATCCCTCTGCCGCGCCGGGCGCCTTTGAAGACACCTTCTGCGCCGTCCTTGTTACACCAAGAGTTGAGGTCAACCGGCAGGTCGGGGCGCGCCGGACGGCGCCGGCCCCGCGACGCTGATGGGAGGATGCCATGAGCAAGGTTCTGCAGCACGCCACGTCGTTCCGCCTGCGCGACGACGCCCTGTGGCGCGATCGCGCCTATTTGGCCGGACAGTGGGTCGAGGCCGACACGCGCGACCGCGTCGTGGTGACCAACCCGGCCACCGGCGGCGAGCTCGGCCGGGTGCCCAACATGGGCCGGGACGAGAGCGAGCGCGCGATCGCGGCGGGCGAGGCGGCGTTTGCGCGCTGGCGCGGCCTGCTGGCCAAGGAGCGCGGCGCCATCCTGCACCGCTGGGGCACGCTGATGATGGAGAACCAGGAGGACCTGGCCGTCATCATGACCCTGGAGCAGGGCAAGCCGCTCTGGGAGGCGCGCGGCGAGATCGCCTACGCCGCCAGCTTCCTCACCTGGTTCGCCGCCGAGGCGGAGCGCGCCGACGGCGACACCATCCCCACGCACCAGGCCGGCAAGAAGCTGTTCGTCCAGCGCGAGCCGGTCGGCGTCACGGCGGCCATCACGCCCTGGAACTTCCCCTCGGCGATGATCACCCGCAAGGCCGGCGCCGCGCTGGCGGCCGGCTGCCCGATGATCGTGCGCCCGGCGAGCGAGACGCCGTTCTCCGCGCTGGCGCTGGGCGAGCTGGCCAGCCGCGCCGGCGTGCCCGAGGGCGTGCTGTCGATCCTGACCGGCTCGGCCCGGCGCATCGGCGAGGCGCTGATGACCAGCACCACGGTGCGCAAGCTCTCCTTCACCGGCTCGACCGAGGTCGGCCGCATCCTGCTGCGCCAGGGCGCCGACACCGTGAAGAAGATGTCGATGGAGCTGGGCGGCCACGCGCCCTTCCTGGTGTTCGAGGACGCCGATCTGGAGAACGCCGTGGACGGCGCGGTCAAGGCGAAGTTCCAGACCACTGGCCAGGATTGCCTGGCGGTCAACCGCCTCTACGTGCACGAGAGCCTCTACGAGCGCTTCGTCGCCCGCTTCGCCGAGCGGGTGAAGGCGCTGAAGGTCGGCAACGGGCTGGAGCCGGACGTCGATCAGGGGCCGCTGATGAATGCCGGGGCGGTCGAGAAGTGCGAGGCGCATGTGCGCGACGCCGTCGGGAAGGGCGCGCGCGTGCTGGCCGGCGGCGGCCGTCACGCGCTGGGCGGGCTGTTCTTCGAGCCCACGGTGCTGGCCGACGTGACGCCCGAGATGGCGATCGCCCGCGAGGAGACCTTCGGCCCGGTCTGCGGCATCCTGAAGTTCGCGGACGAGGAGGAGGTGCTGCGCCAGGCCAACGACACCGAGTTCGGCCTCGCCTCCTATGTCTACACCGAGAACTACCGCCGCATCTGGCGGGTCGCCGACGCGCTGGCCTACGGCATGGTGGCGGTGAACACGCCGTCGATGACCGGCGCGCCGATCCCCTTCGGCGGGGTCAAGCAGTCGGGCCTGGGCCGCGAAGGGTCGAAGTACGGCATCGACGACTACACCGAACTGAAGTACGTCTGCCTCGGCGGCCTGGACGGGTGAGGTTTCGAGACAGTCCCTTCCCCTCATCCTGAGCTTGTCGACGGAGGGGAAGGCCGGGATGGGGGACGCGGCGAAGCCGCGTCAGCACATGACGGCGCTGGCGCGCCGTCCCCCTCCCTGATCCTCCCCCAAAGGGGGAGGGAACCCAATGAGCAAGAACCCTTCCCGTGAGGGCAGGGAACTCAATCAATAAGCGGCGCCGCGCCGTGAACGCACATTGCCAAGGAGGGTCACGACGATGACCGAACCACAGCACAACCTTTCCCTGGAGGAGATGGACCGCCAGAGCGTGATCCATCCCTTCACCAACCTGAAGGACTATGCCAGCGGCGCCGCCGGCGACCCCCGGATCGTGGAGACCGGCGAGGGCGTGCACATCACCGACCGCACGGGCAGGACCTTCATCGACGGCTTCGCCGGGCTGTACTGCGTCAACATCGGCTACGGCCGCACCGAGGTCGCCGAGGCGATCTACGAGCAGGCGAAGAAGCTGGCCTACTTCCACGCCTACGCGCAGCACTCGAACGAGCCGACGATCCGGCTGTCCGACTACATCCTGCGCCGCACGCCGGGCAACATGAAGCGCATCTACTACGGCCTGTCCGGCTCCGACGCGAACGAGACCCAGGCGAAGCTGGTCTGGTACTACAACAACGTGCGCGGCAAGCCGGAGAAGAAGAAGATCATTGCCCGCTGGCGCGGCTATCACGGCGGCAGCGTGGTCTCCGGCTCGATGACCGGGCTGCCGGTCTTCCACCAGGCCTTCGACCTGCCGGTCGACCGCATCCTGCACACCACCACGCCGCACCACTACCGGCAGGCCGAGGCCGGCGAGAGCGAGCGCGACTTCTCCAAGCGCTGCGCCGCCGACCTGGAGCGCCTCATCCTGGACGAGGGGCCGGACACCGTGGGCGCCTTCATCGGCGAGCCGGTGCTGGGCACTGGCGGCATCATCCCGCCGCCGGAGGGCTACTGGCAGGAGATCCAGGCGGTCCTGAACAAGTACGACGTGCTGCTGATCGCCGACGAGGTGGTTTGCGGCTTCGGGCGGACCGGCAGCTATTTCGGCAGCCAGCACTACGGCATGGAGCCCGACCTGATCACCATTGCCAAGGGCCTGACCAGCGCCTACGCGCCGCTGTCCGGCGCGATCGTCGGCGAGAAGGTCTGGCGCGTGCTGGAACAGGGCTCCGAGCGCCACGGCCCCTTCGCCCACGGCTACACCTATTCGGCGCATCCGATCGGGGCGGCGGCCGGGCTGGCCAACCTGGCGATCGTCGAGCGCGAGGACCTGACCGGCAACGCCCGCGACACCGGCGCCTACCTGCAGCAGCGCATGCACGAGACCTTCGACGACCACCCGCTGGTGGGCGAGGCGCGGGGCGTGGGCCTGCTGCACGCGCTGGAATTCGTGGCCGACAGGACCCGCAAGGCGCCGTTCGATCCCTCGGCCAAGGTCGGGGCGAAGATCGCCGCGGCCTGCGTCGAGCGCGGCCTGATCGCCCGCGCCATGCCGCACGGCGACATCCTCGGCTTCGCCCCGCCGCTGTGCATCACCCGCGCCGAGGTCGACCAGATGGTCGAGCTGACGAAGCAGGCGGTCGACGCCGTGACCGACCAGCTCACCCGCGAGGGCCTCGTGCAGGCGGCGTAGGAGGCACACGCGATCGCGGGGCGCAGGATGAACCTGCGCCCCGACGGTTTTCTGCTTGCCCTTTGGCCGGTCCGGGGCTTGACCCCGACCGGCAGCTTGTCCCGCTTCGTTCCTTGTTGCCGCGCGGGTGGGGCGCCAGATACAGGGGCGCCATGACCGATCCCAAGGCCGCCATCCGCGAGAAGGCGCTCGGTCTCGGCTTCGATGCCGTGGGCTTCGCCCCGGCCGAGCTGGGGGCGGACGCGCGCGCGCGGCTGGAGCGCTTCCTGGCGGCCGGCCACCACGGCGACATGGGCTGGATGGCCGACACCGCGCAACGGCGCGGCCACCCGCAAGCTCTCTGGCCCGAGGCGCGCTCGGTCGTGGTGCTGGGGCAGAACTACGGGCCGGCCGAGGACCCGCTGGCGACCCTGGACCAGCCCCGGCGCGGCACGGTGTCGGTCTACGCCCGCAACCGCGACTACCACGACGTCGTGAAGAAGCGGCTGAAGCAGCTCGCGCGCTGGATGCACGAGGGCCTGGGCGCGCAGGTCAAGGTGTTCGTCGACACCGCGCCGGTGATGGAAAAGCCGCTGGCCGAGCGCGCCGGCGTGGGCTGGCAGGGCAAGCACACCAACCTGGTCTCGCGCGCCTGGGGCTCCTGGCTGTTCCTGGGCGAGGTGTTCACCGACCTGGCGCTGCCGCCCGACGCGGCGGAGCGGGACTTCTGCGGCTCCTGCCGGCGCTGCCTGGACGTCTGCCCGACCGACGCCTTCCCCGCGCCCTACCAGCTCGATGCGACGCGCTGCATTTCCTACCTGACGATCGAGCACAAGGGCCACATCCCCCGCGAGTTCCGGGCGGCGATGGGCAACCGCATCTACGGCTGCGACGACTGTCTGGCCGTCTGTCCCTGGAACAAGTTCGCCCGCCGCACGACCGAGGCCGCGTTTCTCGACCGGGCGGAGCTGCGCGCCCCGGCGCTGCGCGACCTGGCCGCGCTGGACGACGCGGGCTTCCGGCAGGTCTTCTCCGGCAGTCCCGTCAAGCGCATCGGCCGCCACCGCCTGGTGCGCAACGTGCTGATCGCCATCGGCAACAGCGCGGAGGTCGGCCTGCTGCCGGACGTCCGCGCCCGCCTGGACGACGAGTCGGTGCTGGTGCGGGCGATGGCGGTCTGGGCGCTCGCCCGGCTGGCCGATGCCGCCACGCTGCGGCAAGAGGCGGCGCGGCGGCGACCCGTCGAGGCGGACGCCCAGGTGCAGGCGGAATGGGCCCACGCGCTGGGGGAGGCCTACTCCGCGCCGGTGGCGGTGCCGGCGGACCCGGAGTCCGCGCTCTCCGGCGGCAGACAGCGATAGACGGCGCGCGAGGGCTGGAACAGCGGACAGTCGTTCCAGACGATGTCCTGGCCGAGCAGGCGCAGCCGCGCCCCGGCCGGGCACAGCTTCCGCGCGGTCGCCCGCACCTCCGCCGCGCTGTCGAACAGGCGACCGTAGCAGACCGACACCACGACGTTGCGAATCGGCGTCGCCCAGGGGTTCTCACCCCCCGCGCGCGGCAGCGAAACCGCCTCGGCCGGCGGGCGGTCGGATTCGAACAGCTCGAAGCCCATGCGCGGCGGGTTGGCACGCACCCCGCCGGCGAAGCTGCCGCCCTCGCCCGACTGCATCGGCACCCAGGGCGCGTCGGCGTCGAAGGGCGCCGGGGCGCAGCCCGCCGTCGCCAGGGCCGCCCCCAGGAGCGGCATCAGGATCGCATTCGTCCGCAAAGCCTTCATGGTCGGCGTCTTAGCACGCGCCGACGCGGCAGACGACCCCCGCGCGGCGCTGTCGAACGACAAGGGTCGCGCCCGCCCCACCGCGGACGGCACGGATTCGACGCTTCGGCTGCCGGGAACTGCCCGGCGCCTGCCGGCGTTTGCAAGGATAGCCGGGGCATGCGGCGATTCAGGGTCGCGGCCGTCGCCCCGGCCTTGCGACATTGCTCCGCCCGGCCCGCCCGCGAGGCGCGCGGCGGACGCTGATAAGGGGAGGCAGAGGCATGGAGGCTGTTGCGCGTGTCACCACGATCACCGCGTCCTCGGAGAAGAGCTTCCAGGACGCCATCGAAAAGGCGATCAACCGCGCCAGCAGGACGCTGCGCAACGTGACCGGCGCCGAGGTCCAGAGCCAGAAGGCCAAGGTGGACAACGGCAAGATCACCGAGTTCAGGGCGACCGTCAACGTCACCTTCATTCTGGAAGACTGAACGCGTCCTGGAAGACTGAGGGCGTCGCGCCGTTCCGGATGTCCGGGCGGTCGGACCGTCTGCGCAAGGCCGCGCGGGAAGCGATGGCGTGCCGGCGGGGCGCCGGCGCCCCGCGTGGCCCGGCTTTGTCTGAATACCAACAGACCTGAAGCTTGACCCATGTGAGGCGCTCATCCTTCGACAGGCTCAGGATGAGGCGTGCGTGCGCCGTGCGTTTCCCCCTCACCCTGAGCCTGTCGAAGGGTGAGTCGTGCGTGCGCCGTGCGTTTCCCCCTCACCCTGAGCCTGTCGAAGGGTGAGGCGTGCGTGCGCCGTGCCTTCTTCCTTACCTGGGCTTGCCGGACACGATGTCGACGCCCTTGGGCGGCCAGGGTGAGGCCCGCGGGTCACGATGCGACGGGCTTTGGCATAACAACCCGCGCACGAATATTTGTCCGGTGCAATCGCGTCCAGCGCGTCGCGAAGGGGAACTCTTAACTCTGTCTTAAGGCATCTGCCGTATAAAGCCGGGTTCGAAATCCCATCGAACCGAGGCTCCTCTGTGATGAGCAACCGCGCAGGCTCGGACGGCGCCTTAAGCTGGACAAGGTTGAACGCGAAGGAGCTGCAGGCGGTCCTGAAGGATCACGCCCGGTTTCTGGAGCGCAAGCCGGGCGGCCGTCGGGCCATGCTGGCCTTTCACGATCTGAGCGAGGTCGACCTCAGCGGCCACGACCTGTCCGAGGCCGACATGACCGGCTGTCGTCTGCGCAAGGCGAAGCTGCGCTGGATCGGGCTGCGCGGGACGAACCTCTTCGGCGCGGACCTGCGCGCGGCCGATCTCCGCCACGCCAATCTCACGCGCTCCGACCTTCGCGGCGCCTGCCTGCGCGGGGCCAACGTCTCGGATGCCTGCATGATGGAGGCGGACATTCGCGAGGCGCAGCTCGCGCATTACGATTCGAAGGGCGAGCTGACCAGCGTGGACTTCGAGAGCCTGCCCTCGGAGCTGTCGACCCTCGTCGCGCAGCGCGCCGATCTGACGCGCGCGCAGGTGTCGAACGCCATGGTGCTGCGCACGGACTTTTCCGACGCCAATCTGACGAATGCCAACTTTCGCGGCGCCGACCTGCGCAAGTGCGAACTGATGGGCGCCAACATGGAGGGCGCGGACCTCAGCCAGGCGAACCTGTCCGGCAGCACGATGACCGGGGCCGTCCTCACCCATGCCCGGATCAGCGGCGCGCGCTTCCAGGACGCGGACCTGCGCGGCGCGGTCCTGGACGATTCGATGATGGAGGCGGCCGAATTCTTCGACGCCATCCGGATCTCCGGCCACAAGATCCGCGACCAGCTTCGCGCCATCCTGGAGGCGCACAAGCGCTGGGTTGACAGCGACAGCCGCGATGGCGAGCGCGCCGACCTCTCGGAGACGGATCTGCGCGGGCTGGACCGCCCCGGCGCGGAGCTGACCGCGGCGATCTTCGAGCGCAGCCTGCTGCGCGGCGCCAACCTCACGCGTGCCGAGCTTGCCCTGGGACGCTTTGCGTTCGCCGACCTGCGCGAGGCCCGCATGCGGGAGGCCGACCTGCGCGGCGCCGACTTCTCGCGGGCCGCGCTGGCCGGCGCCGACCTGAGCGGCGCCGACCTCTCGCCGCTGCAGGCGGGGGCCGGACGCGATCACGTTTGGCACGCAAATTTGGAATTCGCGAAACTTCCAAAGGCAAGGTTGCGGGGCGGCAACTTGCGCGGCGCACGGCTGACCGGGGCCGACCTCACCGATTGCGACCTGCGGGACTGCGACCTGCGCGACAGCGATCTGCGCGGGGCGATCCTGACCGGCGCCGATCTGACCGACGCCCGAATGGCCGGCGCCGAGACCAGCGAGAACCAAATGCGGACAGAGTTGACACCGCAGTCAAGGAATCAGCGCTAGACTCCTGATTCATCCCCTTCCAATCGTTCCCGTTCCGGGCAAGTATTTCTCGTGCTTGCGGCGATATTGTAATGCAAAAGATCCCGGAAAAACCGGAATCTTCACGCTTGCCTCTGGACTCCAGCCGTTGTGACGCGACATGATCGTGGTTAACAAGGACGCATAAGCGTTTTTTTGAATTGCATCGCCTGCCTCTGCCGCACTTGGGGAACAGTCGCGGCAGCCAGGGGAGACCGAAAAGCATGTGGTGGACGACTTGCGGGCGAGCGCGCCGTGTGGGCGTGCTGCGATGGGGTTTTGCGTTTCTTCTCGCGACCCTGCTGTTCGGGGCGAACCCGCCGGCGGCACGGGCGCAGGCGGGAGCGGGCGGGGTGGCGGACGAGGTTCGCTGCCTGGCGTTGACCATCTATTTCGAGGCGCGCGGGGAGCCCGAGAGGGGCAAGCGCGCGGTCGCGCACGTGGTGATGAACCGGGTCCTGGACACGGGCTTTCCGGACGGCGTTTGCGAGGTCGTCCGCCAGGGCGGCGAGGACCGGCTTCACCGCTGCCAGTTCTCCTGGTGGTGCGACGGCCGCAGCGACGAGCCGCGGCCGGGCAAGTCGTGGCGCACCAGTCTGGCCATCGCGCGCGGGGTCTACTGGGAGACTTCCGAGGACCCCACCGCGGGCGCCCTCTGGTATCATGCCAGCTACGTCAAGCCTGCATGGCGCACGCGCTTTACCAAGGGCCCCCGGATCGGCGATCATATCTTCTACAGACCCGCCACGGTCGACCCGGCCGCGAGTCCCCAGCTTGCGCGGCGTCCCTGAGCGGGGCAGGGACGGCAGGACCGCCTTCATGCGGGCACAATCCTGCGCCAAGGGACTGAGACCAGCGGCGGTTTGTTCTGGCCCGCCATCCTGGATGCGATGCAGCATGAAGTGCTGCTTCGTCGGTCCGGGATCTGGTCGCCGCTGTGTCGCGGGATCCCGTGTCCGCGCCGCATCACGACGTGCCGCGGTGCGCACGGGACGACGGGTCAAAAGTTGCAGCCGCTGGTATAAGTGACTGCATGGAATAGAGGCCCGCGAAACGCACCCCCCACTTCCCCCCGCGGGCCTTTGGCGGCGGCGTCGGCTTTCGGCCGGCGCCGCCGCGTTTGCATCATGGCGCTGGCATCAGCCGGTACCCTCTCCCGACTTGGCCAGCGGCACGGCGACGAACTGCGCCTGGTTGCCGCGCCGGACCAGAAGGACCAGACCGTCGGCGTCCTGATTCACGGCCTTGCGCACGATCCGACGGAACTCCCCGGCGCCGCCGACCGGGGTTTGGCCGACCCGCGCGATCACGTCACCCGGTCGGATACCGCGACTGGCCGCCGGACCCCCGCGCGCCACGGCGACCACGACCGCGCCGTTGACGTCCGAGGGCAGGCCGAATTCCTCCAGCACCTGCGGCTCGGCCGGGGCGACCTTCAGGCCCAGGGCGCGGGCGACCTGCTTGCTGGGCTGGTCGGCCTGCGCCATCCGGCCCTCCGACATCCGGCCGAGCTCGACCTCGACCGTGCGGGTTTCGCCGTTGCGCCAGATTTTCAGTTCGACGCTCTCGCCGGGGTCGCGCTGGGACACCATCCAGGCCAGTTGACCGGCGTCCTTGACGGGACTGCCGTTGAGCGACAGCACGACATCGCCGGACTTCAGGCCGGCCTTGGCGGCGGGGCTGCCGCTGGAGACGCTGCCGATCAGCGCGCCCTTCTCGTTCGGCAGGTTCAGGCCTTTGGCCAGGTCACTGGTCAACGGCTGAACCGACACTCCCAGCCAGCCGCGCACGACCTCGCCGTTCTCTCGAAGCTCGGCGATGATCGGCCGGGCCACCTTGGATGGCAGGGCGAAGGCCACGCCGACGTTGCCGCCGCTGGGCGATAGGATGGCGGTGTTCACGCCGACCACCTTGCCGTCCAGATTGAACAGCGGGCCGCCGGAGTTGCCCTTGTTGATCGCGGTGTCGGTCTGGATGAAGCGGCTGTACGGCCCGGCGTTGATGTCGCGGCCGCGCGCCGAAACGATGCCGGCGGTGACCGAGCCGCCCAGGCCGAAGGGGTTGCCGATCGCCAGCACCCAGTCGCCGATTTGCGCCTTGGTCGAGTCGCCCCAGTCGACCTCCGGCAGCTTGCGGTCGGTCTCGACCTTGAGCAGGGCCAGATCGGTCTTGGGGTCGCTGCCGACGACCTTCGCCTGGAGGCGGCTGTCGTCGTGCAGGATCACCGTGACCTCGTCCGCCTCGCGGATGACGTGGTGGTTGGTCACGACGTAGCCGTCGCCGTCGATGACGAAGCCCGAGCCGAGCGAGCGCAGTTGCCGCTCGGGCCCGTCTCCCGTGCCGGGCAAGCCCTCGAAGAACTTCCGCAGCGGATGGCCGGGCGGGAGCTGGCCGAGCGGGCTGCCGCCCTCGCCTTCGACGGTCTTGCGGGTCGAGATATTCACGACGGCGGGCATGACGTCCTTGGCGACCGGCGCGAAGCTCCGCGGCACCTCGCGGGCCTCTGCCGCGCCTGTCCCCGCGCCGGCGCCCAAGGTCAGGGCCGCGACGGCGAGGGCGCACGCCAGCGCCTTGGAAACGCGATCAGATCGCATCGAGCAGTCTCCTCTTCGATCGGGGTGGGATGGCGCTTGGATTCCGGGCACCAACGACCGCGCGCGGCCAAGGTTCCACCCACGCGGCGCGGGCGTTGATCGTCGCGGCGGGCAAAGCGCGAGCGTCAGGCGCCGAGGAGGTGCAGCGCGAGGTGGCGGGTCTTGGGGTTCTCGCGATGCTCGAACAGGAAGATCCCCTGGTAGCGGCCCAGCATCATCCGCTCTCCGCGCACGGGGATCGCCAGGTGCGTCTGGGTCAGGGCCGCCCGGATGTGGGCCGGCTGGTCGTCGGCGCCCTCGGCGATGTGGCGGTAGAGCGAGGTGTCCTCCCTCACGAGCTGGCGGAAGAAATCCAGCATGTCGTGCTGGACGTCGGGGTCGATGTTCTCCTGGATCAGCAGCGAGGCGGAGGTGTGGCGCAGGAACACCGTCAGCAGGCCGTCCGCCAGGCCCTGCCGCGCCACCCAGTCGGCAATCTTCCCGGTAACTTCGTAAAAGCCCTGGCCGCGCGTGCGCACCGTGATCTCGTCGATCGCCTGCCGCATGGCCGCTTCCTTTCGACGTGCGTGGTCTTCCCAATCCTTCAGACATGGTGAGCGGGAGCACCGGCGGCATCCCCGCTAAAAGAGAACTTCGGGGAAACGGACGTCGACGCAAAACGACCTTTCCGCGCTTGCCTTTGCGCCCACCGTTTGTTACCTATACGGTAACGGCGCGAGGGCGGAATGCCGATCGAGCAGATCAAGCACAAAGGCCTGCGAGAGCTTTTCGAGAAGGGTCGGACCGGAAAGATCAACAAAACGTATCACAAGAACTGCCTGATGATCCTGGACCTACTGGATGCAATTTCGAATCTGGGCGACTGTCATGGCGTGAAGAACTTCCACGAACTGTTTGGAAACCGCAAGGGTGAGTTCTCGATGAACGTCTCTGGCAACTACTGCATCACCTTTACGTTTGACGGAGAGAACGTCACCGTCCTGGGCTTTGAGGACTATCATTGACGGCCAGATTGAATCGAACGATGCGGCGGCCGACACCGCCCGGTATGATCCTGACGGAGATGTATCTGAAGCCCCGCGGGGTCTCGCTTAGCAAGCTCGCCGAGACGATCGGCGTGAGTCGCAAGCACATGAGCCGGATCGCGAACGGCCACGTGGCGCTGGAGCCCGTGGTTGCCGCACGCATCGCGAAGGTATTGGGGACCTCGGCGGAACTCTGGATCAATCTCCAAGCCAAGGTTGACGCCTATGACGCCCAGAATGCCGTGAAGGATTGGACCCCGCCGGTCACCTTTCCGCCGGCCGCGGCGTAGAGCACGATCCTGGTGGAGCCGAGGCGTCCGGACTTGCTTTTCGCGGGGCGACCGACAGTTCATGGTAAGCCGGTGAATCGCGAAATGTGCCTTAATTGTTCTTGCTCCGTGCTCTCCAGCGCGGTAACCTTCGTTGATGACCGCGAAGCCAGGAAAACAGGCGCGCAAGGGCCGGGGCGCCGTCTCCAACGCCGCCAGCACGCGCTTCACCGCGCTGGGCCGCGAAGCGGCGGATGACGGCTGGGACCTGCCGGACCCGGACGGCGAGCGTCGGCCGGAGACCGTGGTGGGCCGGGATAGCGCCCGCCGCGTCATCACCCGCAACCAGTCGCCGGACGTGCCGTTCGACCGCTCGATCAATCCCTACAAGGGCTGCGAGCACGGCTGCATCTACTGCTTCGCGCGGCCGACGCACGCCTATCTCGACCTCTCGCCGGGCCTGGACTTCGAGACCCGCATCTTCGCCAAGGAGGACGCGCCCGAGCTGCTGCGCCGGGAGCTGGCGAAACCGTCCTACCGCCCCGACGTCATCGCGCTGGGCGCCAACACCGATCCCTACCAGCCGGTCGAGCGGCGCCTGCGCATCACGCGCGGCGTGCTGGAGGTGTTGGCCGAAGCGAACCATCCGGTCTGCATCGTCACCAAGTCGGCGACGGTCGTCCGCGACCTCGACATCCTGAAGCCGATGGCGGCAAAGCGCCTCGCGCGCGTCATGGTCTCGGTGACCACGCTGGACCACGCCCTGGCGCGCAAGCTGGAGCCGCGGGCGCCGACGGCGGCCCGCCGGCTGGAGGCGATCGCCGCGCTGTCGGAGGCCGGGGTGGCGACCGGCGTGCTGGCGGCGCCGATGATCCCGGCGCTCAACGACAGCGAGCTGGAGAAGATCCTGGCGGCGGCCGCGGAACGGGGCGCGCGCAGCGCCGGCTACGTCATGCTGCGCCTGCCGCACGAGATCAAGGACCTCTTCGCCGAGTGGCTGGACGTCCACTATCCCGACCGCAAGGAGCACGTGCTCAACCTGGTGCGCCAGGCGCGCGGCGGCGGGCTCTACGACCCGGCCTGGGGCGCCCGGCTGAAGGGCAAGGGCGCCTACGCCGACATGATGGCGCGCCGCTTCAAGGTCGCCTGTCGCCGCCACGGCCTGAACACCGACCGCTACGACCTGGACACGGCGCAGTTCCGCGCGCCGGGCAAGGACGGCCGGCAGATGGCCCTGTTCGAGCGATTCTGACGCGCCTGGCGGCGCGTCCCCCTCCCTGTCCCTCCCCCAATGGGGCGGGGACATCGTCACGAATGTCCGTGTCTGCTCAGCTCCAGTCCCTTCCCCCTTGGGGGAAGGCTAGGATGGGGGACGCGCCGGCAGGCGCGTCACGGGCCGTGAGCGCCTTGCGCCCGCCCGACCCGCCCGGCAAGCTCTTCGCCAGCAGGGGAGGGGAGGAGTCGGGCATGGCGCTGGACTTCGCGCGGGAGTGGGCGGCGGGGACCGCCAAGGGGCGGATCGTCTGCGGCGTGGACGAGGTGGGCCGCGGGCCGCTGGCGGGGCCGGTGGTGGCCGCGGCGGTCGTGCTGCGCGTCGAGGCGCTGCCGCGCGAGCTGCTGGGCCGGCTGGGCGATTCCAAGACGCTGCGGCCGGAGCTGCGCGCCGAGCTGGCGGCGGCGATCCGCGAGAGCTGCGCCGTCGGCCTGGGCGAGGCCTCGGTGGCGGAGATCGACACCTGGAACATCCTCAACGCCAGCCACCTGGCGATGGGCCGCGCCGTGGCGGCGCTCGGGCTCGCGCCCGACCTGGCGCTGGTGGACGGCAACCGCGCGCCGGCGCTGGACTGCCCGGCCGAGTGCGTGGTCGGCGGCGACGCCACGGTGCTCTCCATCGCCGCCGCCTCGATCGTCGCCAAGGTGGCCCGCGACACGCAAATGGATGCGCTGGCCGAGGCCTGCCCCGGCTACGGCTGGGAGCGCAACCGCGGCTACGGCACCGCCGAGCACCTGGCCGGGCTGGAACGCCTGGGCGTCAGCGACCACCACCGCCGCTCGTTCAAGCCGGTGCGCGAGCGGCTCGCGCGCTGAGGCGTCTTCCCGCGCTTGACGGCGACTCCGGGCTGACTCAGACTTTTGCCTCGCGTCGCAGGTGCCGTGAGGGGGGACTATCGTCATGCCGCGCCGTTCCGGGACGGGCGCACCGCCCGCGTCCGCCAAGGGCAGCCAACTGCATATCGAGACCGGCCGCGTCCGCGTGGGCGACTGCATCGGCGGCATGCGCGCCCTGCCGGCCGGCGCGGCCGACATGGTCTTCGCCGACCCGCCCTACAATCTCCAGCTCGAAGGGGAGCTGCACCGCCCCAACCAGACCCGCGTCGACGGCGTGGAGGAGGACTGGGACCAGTTCGACAGCCTGGAGGCCTACGACGCCTTCACCCGCGACTGGCTGTCCGCCGCGCGCCACGCGCTGAAGGACGACGGCACGCTCTGGGTCATCGGCAGCTACCACAACATCTTCCGCGTCGGCGCCATCCTCCAGGACCTGGGCTTCTGGATCCTGAACGACGTGGTCTGGCGCAAGTCCAACCCCATGCCGAACTTCCGCGGGCGGCGCTTCACCAACGCGCACGAGACCCTGATCTGGGCGGCCAAGCAGCGCGACGCGCGCTACACCTTCAACTACAAGTCCATGAAGGCGCTGAACGACGACCTGCAGATGCGCAGCGACTGGTACATCCCGATCTGCGGCGGCGCCGAGCGCCTGAAGCATGTCGACGGTCGCAAGGCGCATCCGACGCAAAAGCCGGAGGCGCTGCTGCACCGGGTCGTCCTGGCCTCGACCCAGCCGGGCGACCTCGTTCTGGACCCCTTCATGGGCAGCGGCACCACCGGGGCGGTGGCGAAGCGGCTGCGCCGGCGCTGGCTCGGCTTCGAGATGGACGAGGCCTATGCCGCGATGGCCCGCGCGCGCATCGACAAGGTGCGGCCGGTTGAGGACGACTCCCTGGTGGAACTCCAGTCCAAGCAGGAGGCCCGGCGCATCCCCTTCGGCTGGCTGGTCGAGCGCGGCCTGCTGGAGCCGGGCACGGTGCTCTACGGCGGTCCCCAGGGCCAGTGGACCGCCCGCGTGCGCGCCGACGGCACCCTGGTCAGCGCCGAGGCCAGGGGCTCCATCCACCAGGTCGGCGCCCAGGTCCAGGGCGCGCCGAGCTGCAACGGCTGGTCGTTCTGGCACCTCGACGTCGAGGGCCAGCGCGTGCCCATCGACGTCCTGCGCCAGAAGCTGCGGGCGGAGCTGGGGTGATGGGGCTTGCCGATCCGTATCAAATCTGATACAGCATGATGTCGAAGCGGCTCCTTGCCACGTTCTATCGGACGGCCGGTGGCCGCGAGCCGGTGCGCGAGTGGCTGAAGGCGCTCCGGAAGGCCGACCGGGCGCGGATCGGCGCTGACATCAAAACCGTGGAGTTCGGATGGCCCATCGGAATGCCGACGTGCCGCGCTCTGGGCGACGGTCTCTACGAGGTTCGCAGTGCTCTGGACAGTCGCACCGCGCGCGTCCTGTTCTGCATTCTGGACCATCGGATGATTCTGCTGCACGGCTTCATCAAGAAATCGCAAAATATGCCGCCTGCCGATCTCAGGCTGGCGCGGCAAAGACAGGCGGAACTGAACGAAAAATGACACAAAAGTGTAATAGCACGCACGTCGGAACGACCCTCGACGATTTCCTGGCCGAGGAAGGTCTTTTTGAGGAAGCGACGGCCCTGGCCGTCAAGCGCGTTCTGGCCTGGGAGATTTCCCAGGCCATGGAGAAGGAAGAACTCAGCAAGACCGTCATGGCCCGACGAATGGGCACCAGCCGGGCCGCGCTGGATCGTTTGCTGGACCCGGAGAACACCTCGGTCACCCTGCATACGCTCGACCGGGCGGCAGCCGCCGTGGGCCGTCGACTGGAGCTGCGCCTGGTCGAGAGCGAGGATGCGGCGACGTGAAGGCCGCAGTCAGCAGATAACTGGGTAAACATGCCGCGCCGCATCGCCGTGGAGCCGGCCGCGTCGGGCTGCTAGGATTACCCCTTAACCAAGAACGGACTCACGGCGGGGAGGTCGCGCCATGCTTCGGGAAATCAAGAACGCGTCCCTCGGGCTGAAGGGGGTCCTGGCGGTGCTGCTGGTGCTGCTGCTCGTCGGCTGGGCGCTGTATTTCGGTCGCGGCGGCGATCTGGAGCAGGCGCGGAACCGCGCCGCGGCGGCCGAGCAGGAAACGGCCTCGGCCGAGGCCGAGCTTCAGAAGGTGCGGGACCAGCTTCAGACCTTGCGGGCAGCGAACGGCGACCTGGCCGAGGTGGAGGCGCGCACCGCCGAGACGCGGGCCGGGACGGCGCGGCTGGAACGGCGGCTGACCGTGCTGCACAACAAGCTCATTCCGCGCATTGCCGCCGTGCAGGCCCGCAAGGCGCAGTTCGACGAGATCATGCGGGAGATGGGGGCGGCGGAGGCCGCGCGAGACGAGGCCGGGCGCGCCGCCGCCGACGCGCTGAGGACCCTGCGCGCCGCCGAGGCGCGGACGCATCGCCTGGAACGGGCGGCGGCGCGGGCCAACAACCGCCTGATCCCCATGATCGCCGCGATCGAGGTGCGCCGCGAGCAGCTTGACGGCCTGCTGGACGAGGTGGCGGCCAACGAGGCGACGCTGGCGGAGATCGCCGCCTGGAAGCGGGAGCGGACGACCCGTCTGGCGCGGCTGCGCGATCTGCGCCGCGAGACGACGGTGCGGCACAACCGCCTGGTCGCCCTGACCGCCGCGGCGGAGGCCCGGCAGGCGCAGGTGCGCGAGGCCATCGCCGAGCTGGAGGCGGCGGAAGACGGCCAAAAGGCCGCCGAATTGGCCGCCTTCACGGCGGAGCGCCGGGCCGAGGACCTGCGGGCGGTCGTCGCGCAGGCGACGGCCGAGCGCGAGCGGCTGGAGCGCGAGCTGGTGCGCACGCACAACAAGCTCATCCCGGCCATCGCCGCGGTGGAGGCGCGCCAGGCGCAACTTCGCGAGGTCAGGGACGATATCGTCCAGGCGGAGAGCCGGCTGGTCAACCTGGACGACCGCATCGCCGTCCATAGCGAGCGCCTGACCGGCCTGCGCCGCACGGTGCGGGAAGCGAGCAGTCGTCTGCGCGATCTCCGCCATCTGCTGGACATCTCCGGCGAGGCCGCCCCGCAATCCGCCCGCGCGTCGCTCGAGTAGGCACGAACGGGGGAACCTCGCGCCCGAGATCGCTGCCGAAACCTCCGAATCGGAGAGGACAGCGGACATAGTTGATTCGTACGGCAAATTGCCGCACATAATGTCCTGCATCGAGTAGGTGGTCGCGGCCCCGATGACCACGGTGCGCGCGGGTGATGGGAGGAGGACATGGCTGTTGCCGGGCAGGCCCAAGACAAGCCGCCGGCGCGTCGGGAGCGGCTGGAGGCCCGCGTGACCGCCGAGCAGAAGCATCGGTTGATCCGGGCGGCGCAGCTCTCCGGCCGGTCCCTGACGGACTTCATCGTCGCCGCGGCCGACCAGCGGGCGCGCGAGATCATCCGCGAGCATGAGGTGATGACGCTGTCGCCCGCCGACAGCCGGGCCTTCGTCGACGCGCTGCTCAGCGAGGCCGAGCCCAGCGACCGGCTGAAGACGGCCGCGCGGAGGCATCGTCAGCGCACCGGGCGGTAATGGCCGGGTCTGGCGGCGACGCGGCACCGCCCTCGGGCCCCGATGTCATCGATCCCGACCGTTTGCGGTTCGAGCCGCTGACGAAACAGCATGACCGCGCGGGCCTCTCGTGCGGGGTCGAGGCGCTCGACCGCTATCTGAAGCAGCAGGCGCTGCAGGACGCCAGGCGCTATGCGGCCGCGCCTTTCGTCGCCGTCGACGGCGGTGCCGCGTCGACGATCGTCGGCTTCTACACGCTGGCGCCGACCGGCGTCGACCTTGGCGCGTTCCCCGGCGAGGCGGCGAGGAAACTGCCAAAGTATCCGGTCGTTCCGGCCATCCTGCTGGGCCGGCTGGCCGTGGACCGGCGGTTTCGCAAACAGGGCTGTGGCGAGGCGCTGCTGATGGACGCC
>CAZLNO010000011.1:53606-56709 GCA_964561005.1 uncultured Rhodovibrionaceae bacterium
AATCACGCCTCCCCGCCCTGCCTCACCGCGTGCTCGGCGATTTTGCGCATGGCGGTGGGCAGGCCGGCGTCCGGGAGGTCGTCGAAGGGCAGCCAGAAGCCGGTCGGCGCCGCCGTGCCGGCGGGCAGGCGGGCGGCCCAGACCGTCACCTCGAAGTGGAAGTGCGTGAAGCCGTGGCGCACCACCCCCGGCAGCTCGCGCCACTCGGCGGCCAGGGGCGCGTGCGACAGGGCGGCGGCGGCATCCCAGGGCGCCTCGGTCCACTCGGTCGTCGGCACCTCCAGCATGCCGCCCAGCATGCCGCCGTCCGGACGGCGGCGCAGCAGCACCCGGCCGTCGTCCCGCGTCG
Organism: uncultured Rhodovibrionaceae bacterium; assembly: GCA_964561005.1. Classification (GTDB taxonomy): domain Bacteria; phylum Pseudomonadota; class Alphaproteobacteria; order Kiloniellales; family Rhodovibrionaceae; genus CAZLNO01. The sequence continues at coordinate 53,956 of CAZLNO010000011.1, forward strand.
TCCAGAAGGCGACCGCGCGGCGCGTCGGCCGCGCCTTCCTTGCCGCCTTGCGCGGCAGCAGCTCCGCCGTGCCGGCCGCCCGCGCGGCGCAGGTGTCGGCCAGCGGGCAGAGCATGCACTTCGGTCCCTTCGGCTGGCAGACCGTGGCGCCCAGGTCCATCATCCCCTGCGCGAAGTCGCCGGGCCGCGCGGCGGGCACGAGGTCCGCCATCAGCCCGCGCAGCGTCTCCTTCGCGCCCGGCAGGGGGTCGTGAACGTCGAACAGCCGCGCCAGCACGCGCTCGATATTGCCGTCCAGCGGCGCGGCCGGCCGGTCGAAGGCGATGGCCGCGATGGCCGCCGCGGTGTAGGGGCCGATCCCCGGCAGCTTGCGCAGGCCGGCCTCGTCCCGGGGAAACGCGCCGCCGTGCTCGCGGCTCACCACCCGCGCGCAGTCGTGCAGGTTGCGGGCGCGGGCGTAGTAGCCCAGTCCGGCCCAGGCGGCCATGACCTCCTCGCGCGGCGCGGCGGCCAGGTCGTGCACCGTGGGCCAGCGTGCCAGGAAATCCGCGAAGTAGGGCGCGACCGTGGCCGTCGTGGTCTGCTGCAGCATCACCTCCGACAGCCAGACGTGGTAGGGCTCCGGCCGCGCGCCCGGCGGCGCGCGCCAGGGCAGGCCGCGGGCATAACGGTCGTACCAGTCGAGCAGCCGCCTTGAAATTTCCCCGTCGTGTTCTCTTGCCGCCTCGGCCATGCCTGCCTCTATACTCATGGCAGGTGACCCAGGCCAAGAGATCGGATGAGCGAGAGCCCTTCGCGAAAGGACGGCGAGCGCGGTCCCAAGTCACCCCGGCGACGCGAGGCGTGGCGCCGCGGCCTGACGCGCGCGCTGGCCGAGCCGATGCAGCGCGTCACGCGCTCGGCGCTGGGCACGCGCAGCCTGGGCGAGGCCACGTTGCTGTCGCAGTGGCCGGCCATCGCCGGGGAGACGCTGGCGCTGGCCTGCTGGCCGCGGCGAATCGTCTTCCCCCGGCGCGGCGAGCGGCGCGAGGGCACGCTGGTGCTGAAGGTCAAGCCGGCGCAGGCAACACGCGTCGCCCACCTGGAGCCCGTGCTTGTCGAGCGGGTCAACGGCTTCTTCGGCTACAAGGCGGTGGCGCGACTGCGGCTGGAGCACGGCGAGCTGCCACGCCGGGCGGACGATTCGCCGGTGCGTGAGCGCCGCACGCTGTCGGAGTCGGAAAGCGCGGCGGTGCGGGACAGCGTCGCGCCGGTCGGCGACGACGAGCTGCGCGACGCGCTGGAACGCCTGGGCCGCACGCTGCGCGCGCATGAAAAGCCATGAACCGGCATACCCGCGTCCCCTGCAGCCAAGCAGGTGCTGACAATCCCCGCAATCGGCGGTACAGGAAGCTTGATGAGAGGGCTCCTTATCGCTACCATCCACAAGACTTGGTAGGTGTCATATGAATTTGCGGAAAATCCTGTTTTCGCTTGGCGGCCTCGCGGCCCTTGCGACGGTGATGGCCCTGAGCGGCGCGGAGGCGCGGGCGCAGGTCCGCACCCCTGGCGGCGCATATACCACCTCCGCGCGCGAGGCGCCGGCGGCGCTGCACGACGTCGCCGTGACCGACGTCGCGGAGAACGAGCACATCATGGGCGAGCCGGACGCGCCCAACACCATCATCGAATACGCCTCGCTGACCTGCCCGCACTGCGCCAGGTTTCACCAGGAAACCCTGCCGAAGCTGAAAAAGGAATGGATCGAGACCGGCAAGGCCCGGCTGGTCTACCGCCACTATCCGCTGGACAAGCTGGCGCTGCGCGGCGCGCTGCTGGCCAACTGCTTCGAGGGCAAGCGCTTCTTCACCGTGGTCGACATGCTGTTCAAGACACAGATGCAGTGGTCGCGCGCCGACAAGCCGCTGGAGCACTTCGCCAAGATCGCCGGCGTGGCGGGGCTGAACCAGGAGCGCTTCGAGGCCTGCATGACCGACGAGGCGATGGTCGACAAGATCCTGGACAAGCAGCTTGCCGCGCGCCAGGAGGTCGATATCAGCTCGACCCCGAGCTTTCTGGTGAACGGCGAGAAGATCACCGGCAACCAGGGCTACGAGGCCTTCCTGGAGCACCTGGAAGACCCCGGGTCCTGACGACGCCGAGGGGCCGAAGGAGGGCACGCACGCATTGCAATTCACGCGCCTGCGCCTGCGTGGCTTCAAGTCCTTCGTCGATCCCACCGAGCTGGTCATCGAGCCGGGGCTGACCGGCGTTGTCGGCCCCAACGGCTGCGGCAAGTCCAATCTCGTCGAGGCGCTGCGCTGGGTCATGGGGGAGACCTCGGCCAAGCGCATGCGCGGCGGCGAGATGGACGACGTCATCTTCGGCGGCTCCGCCCGGCGGCCGGCGCACAACCTGGCCGAGGTGGCCATCCACCTGGACAACGGCGAGCGCACGGCCCCCGCCCAGTTCAACCATCATGACGAGCTGGACATCGTCCGCCGCATCCAGCGCGAGAAGGGCTCCAGCTACCGCATCAACGGCCGCGAGGTGCGGGCGCGCGACGTTCAGCTCCTGTTCGCCGACCAGGCCACCGGCGCCAGCTCCACCGCGCTGGTCAGCCAGGGGCGCGTCGGCGCCCTGATCAACGCCAAGCCCGCCGAGCGCCGCCACCTGCTGGAGGAGGCGGCCGGCATCAGCGGCCTGCACTCCCGCCGCCACGAGGCCGAGCTGCGCCTGCGCGCGGCGGAGAGCAACCTGGAACGCCTGGACGAC
>CAZLNO010000012.1:0-55081 GCA_964561005.1 uncultured Rhodovibrionaceae bacterium
CGTTTCCGCCGTATTCCAGCACCAGCACCGAGACCTCGGGGTCGCGGCTGAGCCGATCGGCCAGGACGCAGCCCGCCGAGCCCGCCCCGACGATCACGTAGTCATAGGCCGTGTTGGATTCGGGCATGGCTGCGCTCCCTGGGTCAGGCCTTCGTCACCTTGCGCAGCTTCGCCACGTCGACGCCGGCCTTCGGCGTGCCCTGGGCGCTGATCTCCCCCTTCAGGGGGCCGCCGTGCTGGTAGCCGACGACCTCGAAGTCCTCGTAGCGGTAGCCGTCGATGGACTCGGGCGTGCGCTTGATGTGCAGGCGCGGCGGCTCCAGCACCGGCCGGTCGAGCTGTTCGCGGATCTGCTCGACGTGGTTCTCGTAGATGTGGACGTCGCCGCCGATCCAGGTGAACTCCCTGGCGGTACAGCCGAGCTGGTGCGCCACCAGATGGGTCAAGAGGCTGTACTGCGCGATGTTGAACGGCACGCCCAGGAAGGTGTCGCAGCTTCGCTGGAACAGCGCCAGGCTGACCTCGTCGCCGACGCGATAGAACTGCAGCAGGATGTGGCAGGGCTTGATCGACATGGCCTTCAGCATGTCCGGGCGCCAGGCGGTGACCATGTGGCTGCGCGCCTCGGGCCGCTCGCGCAGCGTGGTCATGACCTGCTCGAGCTGGTCGATCTCGGTGCGCCCGCCGTTCAGCTCCACCAGGTTGGGGTCGACCCACCAGTGCCGCCACTGATAGCCGTAGAGCGGCCCGACGTCGCCGTCCGCGTTGGCCCAGATGTCCCAGATGTGCACGTCGTACTCGCGCAGCAGGTCGATGCGCGGCGAGCCGGAGATGAACCACAGCATCTCGCACGCCAGCGACTTGAACAGCATCCGCTTGGTGGTCAGCAGCGGCAGCCTGTCGTCGCGAAGGTCGAACTTCAGCGGCTGCGCGAAGGCCTCGTAGCGCCCTTCCTCGTCCTCGGGCTTGCGGTAGGCGCCCTCGTCGAGGATGCGCCGGCACATCTCCAGATAGGCGCGCTCGCCGTGGATGGTGTAGTCGGGCGATCGGTCGGTCATGCGGGTTCCGCCATGTCTTTGGCCTCGGACGCTCGTCGCGGTGGCCGTGACGCGCCCTGGCGGGCGCGTCCCCCTTCAGTCGCTTCGCGACAGCTTCCCCCAAGGGGGAAGCAACTTGGTTCTGGCTGTACCCGCCTCGTCCCCTCCCCCAAGGGGGAGGGCCAGGGAGGGGGACGCGCCCGCCAGGGCGCGTCACGGCCACCGCCACCTTATCACCGCAGTGCTAGACGATTCCGGCCTGGCACGCTACCCACCTCTCCCATGATCGAGTTCGTCGAAGTCTGGCGCTGCCGCACGCGGCGCGAAGCCGAGCAGCGGGCGCTGGTGCTGATGGCCGCGGGGATTGCCTGCCGCTTCCGGCCGGGGCAGAACACCATCGTCGTCTGCGTCGCGGCCGAGGACGCCGAGCGCGCGCACCAGGAGCTGCTGGCCGACGCGCGGGAGAACGCGCCGGCGCCCGCCCGCCGTCCGCATCCCCGGAGCGCGGCGGGCCTCGGCACGCACGGGCTGGAGGCGGCGCTGGCCTACTGCGCGGTCATGGTGTTCCTGTTCGCCGCCGACGCACGCGGGGCCTTCGGGCTGGACTGGACCGCCATCGGCGCGGCGCAGGCGGGCATGATGCGCGACGGCGCGTGGTGGCGGGCGGTGACCGCGCTGGGGCTGCACACCGGGGTGGAACACCTGATCAGCAACCTGGCCTTCGGCGTGGTGCTGGCGCTGCTGGTGGCACAACTCCTGGGCTCCGGCGTGGCCTGGGCGGGCATCGTGCTGGCGGGCGGTCTGGGCAACGCGCTCAACGCGCTTTTCCAGCCGGCCGCCCACACCTCGGTGGGCGCGTCCACGGCGGTGTTCGGCGCCCTCGGCCTGTTGGCGGGCTACACCCAGATCGAGCGCCCGCCGCGGTGGCGCAGCGGCCTGCGACGCTTCGCGCCGGTCGCGGCGGGGCTCATGCTGCTCGCCTTCCTCGGATTCGGCGGCGCGCGCACCGACGTCTGGGCGCACGTCGCCGGCTTCGCCGTGGGGGGCGGTCTCGGGCTGGGCCTCGCACTGGCCCGCCGTGGACAGCCGCCAGGCCAACGCGCGCAAGTGGTCGGCGGCGTCCTGGCCTGCGGCATCTTCGCGCTCGCCTGGGGAGCCGCGATCGCGGGCGGCTAAGGGCACTCGTCCTCGCCGATGCGGCTGGCGACCGGGCCGCTCTGGCCCTGGTACTTGGCGCCGGCCTTGGCGCCGTAGGGGCGCTCCACCGGGCTGGACAGCATCTCGAAGCTGACGGCGCAGATGCGCACGCCGGGGCGCAGGGCGATGGCGACGTTGCCGGCGTTGAAGAACTCCAGGGTGATGTGGCCGTCCCAGCCGGGCTCGAGGGTGTGCGCCGTGGCGTGCACCATCAGGCCGACGCGCGCCAGGCTGCTGCGCCCGTCCAGCCAACCGGCCAGGTCGTCCGGCAGCGCCACCCGCTCGGCCGTCGCGCCCAGCGCGAACTCGCCCGGCTGCAGAATGAACCGCCCCTCCGGCCCAACGTCGGCCGTCTCCATCGGCGTGGTCTCGCGCAGGTGCCGGGCCGAGGCGCCCTCGCCCAGGTCGATGAGCGGCAACTGCGAGTGCTGGAAATAGAGGAAGGTCGGCCCGAGCGTCAGATCGACAGAGATGGGACCAATGCGCGCCGGGTCCAGCGGCTCGATGGTGAGACGCCCGTCGTCCAGTGCGCGGCGGATGTCCTTGTCGGAAAGCTTCATCGCGGCCTTGTCCCCGGGCAATCCGGCACGGCAGCTTGTCACCCCTGAAGCCACTTGCGCAAGCGATCGGCGGCCGCGGCCATCTCTTCCTCGCGCCCGGCGAAGGAGAAGCGCAGGAAGCGGTGCCCGCGCGCCGGGTCGAAATCCACGCCGGGCGTCGTCGCCACGCCGGTTTCGTCCAGCATGCGCCGGCAGAAGGCGGCGCTGTCGTCGGTGAGGTGGCTGACGTCCGCGTAGATATAGAAGGCCCCGTCCGCGGGCGCGAGCCTGTCGAAGCCGGCCTTCGGCAATTCGCGCAGCAAAAGGTCGCGGTTGCGCCGGTAGCCCTCGACCACGGCATCCAGCTCCCTCCGGCAGTCCATCGCCGCCAGCCCGGCCACCTGCGCGATCGCCGGCGCCGAGATGAAGAGGTTCTGGGCGAGGCATTCCACCGGGCGCAGCATGTCCTCCGGCAGCACCAGCCAGCCCAGACGCCAGCCGGTCATGGCGTAGTACTTGGAGAAGGAGTTCACGACGATGGCGTCGTCGGTCAACTCCAGGGCGGAGACGGCGCGCCGCTCGAACTCGATGCCGTGGTAGATCTCGTCCGAGATCAGGCGGATGCCGCGCGACCGACAGGCCTCGACCAGCGCGTCCATCCCCGACTTGTCCACCATCGTGCCGGTGGGGTTCGAGGGGCTGGCCAGGATCAGGCCGTCGAGCGGCCCGTCCACCTGGTCCAGCAGCTCCGGCGTGGGCTGGAAGCGGTGCGCCAGGTCGGTCTCCAGCCAGACCGGCTCCAGCCCCACGGCCTTGAGGATGTTGCGGTACGCCGGATAGCCGGGCGCCGCCAGGGCGACGCGGTCGCCGGGGTCGAAGGCGCCGTGGAAGGCCAGCAGGAAACCGCCGGAGGAACCGGGCGTGACCAGGACCCGCGCCGGATCGATCTCCGCGCCGTAGGCCGCGCGGTAGTGCACCGCGATGCGCTCGCGCAGTTCCGGCAGGCCGCAGGCCTCTGTATAGCCCAGCCGGTCCGTGTGCAGCGCCCGCTCGACGGCGGCGAGAGCGCCGGCCGGCGCGCCGTGTCCGGGCTGCCCCACCTCCAGGTGCAGGACGTCGCCCTTCTCGGCGTCGCGCGCATTGGCCGCGCGCATGACGTCCATCACGATAAAGGGGGAGACGCTGGCGCGCCGTGCGATCTTCAGGGCCATGCCTTGTCCCTTCCCTCTCCCGTTGCCCTGTCGTTTCGTGGTTCCGCTGCTACTGCGCGCGCACGGCCAGGCCGTGCCAGTTCGGATCGGCCGCGCCGTCGCAGGCCTGCGGCGCCACGTGCGCGCCTTCGGGGCAGTACAGCAGCGAGACGATGCCGCCGCCGGCGCCGCCGCCGCGACCCGCGGCGAGCAGGCCCCGCACGCCCTCCTCGCCGGTCAGGGCGGGCAGCGCGGCGCCCGACGGAGCCAGCGGCTCGGCGTTGGTGTCGGCCAGTTCCTTGATCGGCCGGCGTCGCACCTGCCCGGTGCGGTTGGCCTGGCTGCCGGCGCCGGAGACCGTCTCGCCCAGTTCCTTGATCGGCCGCCGACGCGCCGTGGGCGTCGAATCGCTCAACAGCGTGTTGTTCACGTTCGCCACGGTCTCGCCCATGCGCGCGTTCAGCCGATAGCCTGGCCCGCCGGCGCCGCGCGCGACCAGCCCCGGCCCCTGTCCCTCGGGCGCGTCCGCGCCGGCCCGGCTCACGCGGGCCAGGGCGCGGGCCAGCGCCGGCTGGCCGGTCGGACCGCCAGCGGCGCTGGCGGCCAGATAGCCGGCCCCGGTGTTGCGGTTGGCGACGACGGCCGGCGCCAGCGCCGCCCCGGCGACCTCGGCCGCACGAGATTGCGCCAACAGGACGCCCGTGCCGCCGGCCATGCGCCCCGCCCCGAACATCCCGTTCATGGTGAGGCCGCAGGCGACCACGTTGCCGAAGCGGTCGGCCGCGGCAAATCCAGCCGTCGGGATGTCCATGGCCGCGGCATGCGGCGCCGCGCGCAGCGACGCCGGCGACGGCTCGGCGCCGTTACGGGCGCGACGGAGGAGCCCGGTAATATGCGCCTCCCCGATGAGCCCGTCGGCCGCGGCCGGCACCGCGACGCCGTCGCCCCGGCCCCGCGTTTCGGCCACGATGTGCCGCCATGCCCGGGCCAGGAGTCGAGCCTGCGCCGGAGAATCCGGATCGACGTCGGCACGGCGCATGATCTCCCAGAGCTGTGCCGTCGCCACGCCCCCGGTTACCGGCGGCAGGAACAGTTCGTGGTCGCCGTAACGCAGCGCAAGCGGCTCGGCGTATTGCGGACGATAGTCCAGCAGGTCCTTGACGCTGAGCGGCGTGCCGCCCTCCCGTGCCGCCTCGGCCAGTTGGCGCGCGAACCGCCCGATATGCAAATAGCCGGCGCCCTGACCGCGCAGGCCGGCCAGCACCGTGGCCAGCGCCGGCTGGCTGATGCGGTCGCCCACCTCGGGCAGGCTGCCGTCGTCACGGAGAAAGACCTGGCGCGCCCGCCCGTCCAGGCGGTCGAGGCCGTCCGCGAGGTCCGTGCGAAAGGCGCGGCTGACCTCGTGACCGAAGGCGGCCAGGCGCTCGGCCGGGGAGACCAGGCGCGCCCAGGGCTGCAGGCCATAGCGCGCGTGCAGGGCCGCCATGCCGCGCGCCAGGGCGGGCACAGCCGCGCCGTTCTCGCCTTCGCCCGGCAGGAAGACCACCGCCTGCTGGACCAGCGGCGTGCGCTTGTGCACCACGCAAACGCCCCCACCGCCAAGCCCGACCCGCGAGGGCAAGGTGACGCTCATGGTGAAGGCCATGGCCACGGCGGCGTCGATGGCATTGCCGTTGCTGCCCAGCACCTCGCGGCCGACCATGGCCGCCCGCGGCTCGTCCGCGACCGCCACGCCCGCCGAGCCGGACACCGTCTCGACGATGGCGACCTCAGGCTCCGCCTCGCCGCTCTCGCACCCGGCCAGCGCCAGCGCCGCGGCGCTGATGGCCGCCGCGCAGGCCGTCACCGTTCGGCGCACCTCATACCCCCAAGTCCGATTGAAACCCGCCACCTTGATGGCTACCTTCCGTGATGAAGCACAGGGGCCATCCATTGCGCAAGAGCCGAGCCCTCGCCACCCTCCTCGTCGCGCTGCTGACGGCTGTCGCGGGCCTTGTCCCGTACCGGGCCGGCGCACAGGGCTTGCCGCTGATTCGCGACGCGGAAGTGGAGCACACGATCCGCGTTTATGCCACGCCGATCTTCGAGGCGGCGGACCTCAATCCACAGTCGATCGACGTGTTCCTGGTGCGCGACGACAGCCTGAACGCCTTCGTCGCCGGCGGCCAGAACCTTTTCCTGCACACCGGCCTGCTGCGAAGCGCCGAGGGTCCGCTCCAGGTCATGGGGGTGATCGCGCACGAGGCCGGCCACATCGCCGGCGGGCATATCGCCGGCCGCCGCCAGGAGCTGCAGTCGTCGACCGCCCAGATGATCGCGAGCTACGTGCTGGGCCTGGCGACGGCGGTGGCGACCGGGCGCGGCGACGCCGCCTCGGCAGTGATCGCAGCGGGCCAGGGCGCCACGATCGCCGGGCTGCTGTCCTACACCCGCAGCCAGGAGGGCGCGGCGGATGGCGCGGCGGTGAAGTACCTGGAGCGTGCCGGCTACTCCCCCAGGGGGCTGGTGGAATTCATGAAGACGCTGGAGGGCCAGGAGGTGCTGCTCAGCGGCAGCCAGGACCCCTACCTGCGCACCCACCCGCTCACGCGCGATCGCATCGAGTTCCTGAAGCAGGCACTGCGCGAGTCGCCGCATGCGGACAAGCAGGCGCCGACCCGCCTGAACAAGCTGCACCGGCGCATGCTGGCCAAGCTGGACGGCTTTCTGCAGCCACCGCGGCGGACGCTGCGGGAATACGAGAGCGACAATGGCGTTCCGGCGCGCTATGCCCGCGCCATCGCGCACTACCGGGTGCCCGACCTGGACGCCGCGCTGCCGATCATCGACGGGCTCATCGAGGAGTTCCCGGACGATCCCTACTTCCACGAGCTCAAGGGCCAGATGCTGTTCGAGCACGGTCGCCTGCGAGAGGCGCTGCCGGCCTACGAGAAGGCGGTGGCGCTGGAGCCGAACTCGGCCCTGCTGCGCCTGGGCCTGGCGCGGGTGCAGATCGAGCTGAACACGCCGGACCTCAACCAGCCCGCGCTGGAGAACCTGAAGCAGGTGCTGGCCGAGGAACCGCACAACGCCTTCGCCTGGCGGCTGCGCGCCGTCGCGCACGGCCGCGCCGGGGACCGCGGGCTGACCGCCCTCTCCCTCGCCGAGGCCCGGCTGGCACAGGGCAACGTCGCCGAGGCGCGGCAGCAGGCGCACCGCGCCCAATCGCTGCTGGACAAGCACACGCCGCCGTGGCTCCGTGCCCAGGACATCGAGCGCGAGGCGACGCGCCGGATCGAGCAACGCGACAACTAGGCCGGACACGCGCCGGCCAGCGGCTTCGCCGGGAATCGGTTTCACTGGAAAGGGAAGCAAGACATCATGAAGTGTACGCCGCCTCGCCGCCTCGCCGCCGGACTGGCGACGCTCGCCGTCATCGCGGCCACAGGCCTCGTCGCGCCTGCCGCAGCCGAGGACGCCCCCCAAAGCACGGCAAAGGGCGGGTGGGAGAGCCTGGCAGCCCCGCTGAGCGAGGCCGAGCGCCGCGCCATCGAGGGCGTCGTGCGCGATTACATCCTGGAAAACCCGGAGATCATTCGCGAGGCCGTGCAGATCCTGCAACAGCGCGAGCAACAGGCCAGCGCCGAACGCCAGCGCTCGGCGGTGAAGGCGAACCTGGAGCGGCTGCACGACACCGGCCCGCTGCCGGTCCTGGGCAATCCCGACGGCGACGTGACCGTGGTGGAGTTCTTCGACTACCGCTGCCCCTATTGCCGCAGCGTCGCGCCCGACCTGCTGCGGGTCATCGAAGAGGACGGCAACGTCCGCCTGGTGCTGAAGGAGTTCCCGATCCTTGGCCAGGAATCTCTCTTCGCCGCGCGCGCGGCGGTCGCCGCCGCCAGGCAGGGCGCCTACGAGACCTTCCACCAGCGCCTGATGACCGAGGTGAACGAGGTGACGCGCGATAGCGTTCTGGCGCTGGCGGAGGATATGGGACTCGACACCGCCCAGCTTCAGGCGGACATGAACGCCGACGGCGTCGACACCTATCTGCGCGGCAGCTACGGCCTGGCCGAAGCCCTGGAGATCGGCGGCACGCCGGCCTTCGTCGTCGGCGACACCCTGGTTCCCGGCGCGCTCTCGGCGGAGCGCCTGCGCCAACTGATCGCACAGGCCCGCAACGCCTCGGGTTAGGAGCGGCCGGTCCCGCGGCGCCGCGATCACGTTGCCATTCGATAAGGCCTTGTGCTAACCGTCCTTCGCGTTTTTCCGGAACACGCCTGGAGGGCGGCTTGGCGCGCACGCCGTGCATCATGGTCCTGAACGGACCCAACCTGAATCTCCTCGGCCAGCGCGAGCCCGAGGTGTATGGATACGACACCCTGGATGACGTGGCGCGGCTGTGCCGCGAGCGCGCGGGAACGCTCGGGCTGGCGGTGGACTTCCGGCAGTCGAACCACGAAGGCGAGCTGGTCGACTGGGTGCAGGAGGCGCGCGGAAGCTGCGCCGGCATCGTGGTCAACGCCGGGGCCTTCACCCACACCTCGGTGGCGCTGCTGGACGCCCTGCTGGCCGCGGAGCTGCCGGTGGTCGAGGTGCATCTTTCCAACCTGTTCCGGCGTGAAACCTTCCGACACCGTTCCTATATCAGCCCCATCGCGATCGGCTTGATCTGCGGCTTCGGCAAGCAGGGCTACATCTTCGCGCTGGAGGCCCTGGCCGCCCGTTTGAATTCCGGAGGAGAGGCCTGATGGCCGAATTCGACCTGGACGAAGACCTCGTCAAGCGTCTCTCGCAACTGCTGCGAGACACGGATCTCAGCGAGATCGAGTACGAGTCGGGTGGCCGGCGCATCCGCGTGGCGCGGCAGGTGCAGCACACCGTGACCGCCGCCGCCCCCGCCGCGGCGGCGGGCGGCAACGCCGCCGGCGGCGCGCCGCAGCCGCAGCCCGAGGCCAGCAGCGAGCCCATTCCGCCCGGCACCGTGACCTCGCCGATGGTCGGCACGGTCTATGTGGCGCCGGAGCCCAACGCGCCGCCCTTCGTGCAGGTCGGCGACCAGGTGAGCGAAGGTCAGACCCTGCTGATCGTGGAGGCGATGAAGGTCATGAACCCGCTGCCCTCGCCGCGCGCGGGCACGGTGACCCGCATCATGATCACCGACGGCCAGCCCGTGGAGTTCGGCGAGCCGCTGCTGGTCGTGGAATAGGACGGGCGGGCGGCACGATGTTCGACAAGGTTCTGATCGCCAACCGGGGCGAGATCGCGCTGCGCATCCACCGCGCGTGCCGCGAAATGGGCATCCACACCGTCGCGGTGCACTCCACGGCCGACGCCGACGCCATGCACGTCCGCCTGGCCGACGAGAGCGTGTGCATTGGGCCCCCGGCGAGCAAGGACAGCTATCTCAACATGCCCGCCATCCTCACGGCGGCGACGATCACCGGCGCCGACGCCATCCACCCCGGCGTGGGCTTCCTGTCGGAGAACGCCGATTTCGCGACGATGGTGCAGGAGCACGGCCTGACCTTCATCGGGCCGGACCCGCAGCACCTGCGCCAGATGGGCGACAAGGTCACGGCGAAGGCCACGATGCGGGAGCTGGACGTGCCCGTCGTGCCGGGCTCCGACGGCGCGGTCGAGAACGACGCGGAGGCGCTGCGAATCGCCGAGGAGATCGGCTACCCGGTGCTGGTCAAGGCGGCGGCGGGCGGCGGCGGGCGCGGCATGAAGGTGGCCGACGGCCGCGACGACCTGCACAGCGCCCTGCGGCTGGCCCGCAACGAGGCGCGCAACGCCTTCGGGTACGACGCGGTCTATCTGGAAAAGTACCTGCGCCACCCCCGCCACATCGAGGTGCAGATTCTGGCCGACAACCACGGCCACGTCGTGCACCTGGGCGAGCGCGACTGCTCGCTGCAGCGCCGCCATCAGAAGCTGCTGGAGGAAGGCCCCTCGCCGGCGCTGAACGAGGAGCAGCGCGCCTGGATCGGCAACCGCGCGGCCGAGGCGGCGCGGCAGATGGGCTATCGCAACGCCGGCACGTTCGAGTTCCTGTACGAGGACGGCCGTTTCTTTTTCATCGAGATGAACACGCGGCTGCAGGTGGAGCACCCCGTGACCGAGGCGATCACCGGCGTCGACATCGTGCGCGAGCAGATCCGCATCGCCGCCGGCATGCCGCTGGCCTTCCATCAGGGCGACGTCGCCATCCAGGGCCACGCCATCGAGTGCCGCATCAACGCGGAGGACCCGCGTACCTTCATGCCCTCGCCGGGGCTGGTGAAGGACTATCACGCGCCCGGCGGCCTGGACGTGCGCGTCGACAGCGGGCTGTACGGCGGCTATCGCATTCCGCCGCACTACGACAGCCTGGTGGCCAAGCTGATCGTGCGCGGACAGACCCGCAACGAGTGCCTTATGCGCCTGCGCCGGGCCCTGGAGGAGTTCGTCATCGAGGGCATCGCGACCACGATCCCGCTGCACCAGCAGTTGATTTCCGAGCCCGCGTTCATTGACGGCGCCTACGACATCCACTGGCTGCAGCGTTATGTCGACGCCCTGTAGCCGTAGCCGCGAGGTCGCCGGGCCTTCGCAAGGCATCCCCCGCCGCCTACATTAAGCTCATTCGAACACGGCAAGGGGTGTCATGGAACTGACGCCGGACCTGCTGCTGCGCGCCTACGCCGTCGGCATCTTCCCGATGGCGGAGAGTCGCCGCGACCCGGAAATCCACTGGATCGATCCGGAGCTGCGGGGCGTGATCCCGCTGGAAAGCTTTCACGTGCCGCGGCGGCTGCGCCGACGGCTGCGCCGGGGCGAATTCGAGGTCACCGCCGACACCGCCTTCGCGTCCGTGATCGCCGCCTGCGCGCGGCCCACCCCGAACCGCCCGGACACCTGGATCAACCCCACGATCGAGCGCCTCTACACCGAGCTGGCCGAAATGGGCTTCGCGCATTCGATCGAGTGCTGGCAGGGGGCCGAGTTGGTGGGCGGGCTCTACGGCGTGGCGTTGGGCGGCGCCTTCTTCGGCGAGTCGATGTTCTCCGACGTCGCCGACGCCAGCAAGATCGCCCTGGTCCACCTGGTGATGCGCCTGCGCAAGGGCGGCTTCGCGCTGCTGGACACACAGTTCATCACGCCGCACCTCAGCCAGTTCGGGGCCATGGAGATCCGCCGCGACCAGTACCGCCACCTGCTGGCACAGGCCGTACCGATCGCGGCAAACTTCCCCACGGAACTGAGCGAGGCGGAGATTCAAGCCTTTCTGGCCCCCCGGTCCGGTTCGTCGCGCCGGCCGGCGTAGCCGCGCCACATCTCCTCCGGGCCAAGACGCCAGAACACCAACGGGCCCGCCGGGCCGCCACCCAGGCCCAGGTCGGCGCCGGAGCCACGGGCGTTCAACAGCTCCCGGAACTCGCGGCTGGCGCGGGCCGCGCGCAGGCTGGTCCGGTGGCGGGCCCGCCGCTCCAGGCGATCGGCCAGGGCATGGACGAGGTGGGCCAGGCGGCTCGGACGCGTCCGCAAGGTGGCTGGAAGCGGGCCGATCGTTGCGCAGGTACTCGCCATCGTCTCCTCCTGTCATCTTTCAAGTAGGGCTTTACCTCTGCGGGATCGTCGTGCCATCTTGAATCCAGAGATACGGCTCCAATCTGAGGCTGACAAACGAAGTTTCCTGCGGATCACCGTTAGGAAAACTAAACTATATCGCGACCAGAGGACGTGCCATGAGCCGCCGCCTGCCCCCGCTGAACGCGCTGCGCGCCTTCGAGGCCGCCGGCCGGCATCTGTCGTTCAGCAAGGCCGCCGAGGAACTGCATGTCACCCCGGCGGCGATCAGCCATCACATCAAGGGCCTGGAGGAGCAGCTTGGCGTGGCGCTGTTTCGCCGCGAGCCGCGCCGCCTGCTGCTGACCGACGCGGGCCAGCGCGCGCTGCCCGGCCTGCGCGAAGCCTTCGACCGCATGGCGGCGACGCTGGCGGAAATCGAGCAATCGGCGGAGGGCGAGCTGCTGACCATCAGCGCCACGCCCTCGCTGGCCTCGAAGTGGCTGCTGCCGCGCCTGCGCCAGTTCCGCCGCGCCAACCCCGAACTGGAAGTCCGCCTGGACGCCAGCGCCCACCTGGTCGACTTCAGCCGCGAAACCGACGTGGATGTCGGCATCCGCCACGGCACCGGCGACTACCCGGGCCTGGAGCTCGAGTGGCTGATGACCACGTCGCGGACGCCGGTATGCAGCCCGGCGCTTCTGGATGGACCCACTCCGCTGCGTACGCCGCAGGATCTACGCCACCACACGCTGTTGCACGTGCCCTGGCAGTGCTGCGGCGCCACCGATCCGGACTGGCCGGAGTGGCTGGCGAGCGCCGGGGTCAGCGATGTCGACGCCGAGCGCGGTCCGCGTTTCAACGAGTACGCCTACGCCATCCAGGCGGCCATCGAAGGCGACGGCGTGGTGCTGGCCACCGACGTGCTCGTGGCCGACGACATCGCCGCCGGCCGGCTGGTGAAGCCCTTCGGCAGCGGATTGGCCGGCGAGACGCCCTTCGGCTACTATCTCGTCTATCCGCCGACGAAGGCACGCGTGAAGCGGGTCAAGCGGTTCCGCGAATGGCTGCTGGACGAGGTCGCGGCCCATAACGAGGCCGCCACGACGGACAGCGCGATGACGCAGGGAGTGACGGCAGCGTGAGCCAGGAGAACAGAACGGCGCAAGCGCCTGCCGCGGCCGGGCCGCGCTGGCTGCGGCCGGTCGTGGATTATGGCCCCTTGGTGGTCTTTTTCATCGCCTATGTCGCACGCGATCTCTTTGCCGCGACCGCGGCGCTGATGGCGGCGACCGCGGTCGCGCTCGCCCTGTCGCTGGTTCTGGCGCGCAAGGTTCCGACGTTGCCGCTGATCACGGCGGCCATCGTCGGGGTGTTCGGCGGACTGACGCTCTACCTGAACGATCCGGCCTTCATCAAGATGAAGCCGACGATCGTGCAGGCGCTGTTCGCCGCGGTGCTGCTGGGCGGCCTGCTGTTCGGCAAGCCGTTGCTGCGCCCGGTCCTGGGCATGGCGATGCCGTGGCCGCTGAGCGAGCGTGGCTGGAATCGGCTGACGCTGCGCTGGGGGCTGTTCTTTGCCGGCATGGCGGTGCTGAACGAGGCGGTCTGGCGCACCCAGCCGACCGACGTCTGGGTCAGCTTCAAGGTGTTCGGGATCATGGTGCTGACGGTCGGCTTCGCGCTGGCGCAGGCGCCGCTGATGACCCGCCACAGGCTGGAGGAAGGCGAAGGCGGGTGAAGCCCCTGTCCCGACTACGCTACCGCGCGCTGGCGTTGTCGGGCTGCGTCGCGTCGGACTCCTGCCCCACGATCCGGCAGTCGACGACCCAGACGTCGTAGACCGGATGCTCCAGGGCGGAAAGCGCCGGCGAGGAGGCGAACATCCACCCCGTGAAGACCTTCACGGCGGCGCGGTCGGGCCGGACGTCCACGATCTCCAGAAAGGCGGTGCGCTCCGGCGGCTCCTCCGGCGGCGTCTTGTCGCAGTGCCGCGCCGTGATCTCCAGCGAGCCGAAGCGTCGGCTGGCGCCGACCGGCACCTCGAAAGTGCGGGTGCGGGCGGTGATCTTGTCCAGCCCCTGCATGACCACGACGTCGGCGGGAGCCGCGGCGGCCGGGCCGCTGGCCAGAAGCGCCCCCACGAGGGCCGCGATGCCGGCCGGCGCGCGGCGCCTCATCCCTGCTTCCCGCCGGCGGCATGCCGGGTGCCCTTGTAGGGGTTCGAGAGCGAATCCACGATACCGTGCAGCACCTCGCGCACCTGGTCCTCGTCGCAGCCCATGAGGATGGCGTCCTCCAGCGCGTCCTGCGCCATTTCCTGGATCTCCTCCAGGTTTTCGTTCAGGACCTTGATCTTTTCGCGGCAGGACACCGGCTGTCCATCCGGCTGCAGCCAGGTGGGAAAGCGGTTCGTGCGGTCCGTGGCCATGGGCGGGCGGCCTCCTTCGCTCGTCGTGTTCCAGACGTAAGGGAGAGCGCCTCCGGACGCAACGCCGCCGGCGCGCTATGGCTGCCGCTCCGCCTGGAAGCGCAGCCGCACGTAGTCGGCCGTCCAGTCGCCCGCCGAGTCGCGCAGGTGCGGCGCCAAGGCGGCGGAAACCTCCCCCAGAAAGCCTGGCCGGTCGCGCTCGGGCACCTGCTTCAGGAAGCTCTCGGCGAAGGTGTGCAGCCAGCCCGAGATGTCGCCGGGCAGCGGCGTCGGCCGCGCAAAGTGCTCCAGCCGCGTGACCCTGAAGCCGGCGGCCTCCAGCCTGGCGCGGTAGGCCTCGGGCGCGGGAAAATACCACGGCCAGGCGGCGGCGAAGTCCAGCCCGCGCTGCACCATCGTCGCCGCCAGGACTCCCACGATGCGCGCGACGTTGCCCGCGCCGCCCATCTCCGCCACGAAGCGCCCGCCCGGCTTGAGCGCGCGATGCACCTGGGCCAGGACCGCGTCGGGCGCCGTCATCCAGTGCAGCGCGGCGTTGGAGAACACGGCGTTGAAGGCGCCCTCGAAGGGCAGCGCCGTGCCCTCGGCCACGCAGGCTCTCACCCCGGCCTGCCGCGCGGCGGCCACCTGCTCGCCGCTGCGATCGCAGCCGACGACCTGCGCGCCGGTTTCCGCCAGCGCCAGCGTCAGCCGGCCATCGCCGCAGCCGAGGTCGAGGATGCGCTCGCCCGGTCCCGGCGCCAGCAGAGCGATCAGCGGCCGGCCCAGTTCGGCGACGAAGCCGGCCTCGCGTTTGTAGCGCTCGGGGTCCCAGCGCTGGGGATCGGACCCTGGGCCGCCCCCGGACATGCCTCAGAAGCCTCCGGGCACGCCGCCCCCGGCACCGGCGCCGCCGCCCTGACCCTCCTGGTCGCCGCTGAAGATCAGCCGTCCCACCAGGTCGACGATGTTCACGGCGCCCTGGGTGTACTGGATATTGCCGCCGTCGGGGATCATCTCCTCCGCGCCGCCGGGCTCCAGCAGCACGTAGTTGCTGCCCAGCAGCCCCTCGGGCACCACGCGCGCCGAGGTGTCGGCGGGAAGCTGGATGTCCTTGTCGATGGCGAGGGTCACCTCGGCGAAGTAGGTCTGCGGGTCCAGCCGCTGGCTGGTCACGCTGCCGATCTTCACCCCGCTCATGCGCACGTCCGTGCCGGCCGTGAGCCCGGCGGCGTTGTCAAAGCGCGCGGTCACCTGATAGCCGCGGACCGTGCTGACCCCTGTCGCCGAAAAGGCGAACACCACGAAAATCGCCGCCACCAGCAGGACGGCGGCACCCATCACCGTCTCGATCGCGTTGCGGCGCATTACGACGGCGTCCAGGGTTCGTAGTCGCCGGTGCCCCGCGCCCGCTTGCCGCCGCGCAGGGTGTGACCCGGCGGACGATAGGCTTCGGCCGACATCGTGGGGTTGGGATGGTGGGGCTTTTCCCAGGGCTTCTTCTCGGGCACGCCGCCATGGTTGGGCGGCGTGTCGATGGTGTGGTGCAGCCAGGCATGCCAGCGCGGCGGCACGCGGCTGGCCTCCGCGTCGCCGTTGTAGACGACCCAGCGCTTTTCGTTGCTGGACAGCGAGCCCCGCTCGAACCGGGCTCGCCGGTCGCGGTAGTACTTGTTGCCGAACTCGTCCTCGCCGGCCAGCTCGCCCCGCAAGCGCGTGTAGATCAGCGTCCCGATGGTGTTTCTCATCCGGGTCGACCCTGCACAGCCTTGGACAAACCGAGGCCCGGCCGGACGCCGGGCGGTCGGACTATGGCACCCCGCCGCACCCGCGTCCAGCCCATCCCGGCTCGGCTAGTCCGCCTTCACCTTTGAGATGAACCGCGGCACCTCGGTTTGCAGTTTTTCGGCCTGCTCCTTCAACTGGCGAAGGGCCGCGACGACCTCGTGGCCCGCCGTGCCGGTCTGCTCGGCCTCCTGCGAGAGCTTGGCAATGTTGCTCGCAACATCGCGTGTCCCGGTTGCCGCCTCGCGGACGTTGTTGGAGATCTCCCGCGTGGCCGCGGATTGCTCCTCCACGGACGAGGAAATCGAGGTCGAGACCTCCTCCATCTGCTTGATCCGTTCGGCGATTCGCTGGATCGCGCCCACGGCATTCTGGGTGGCGTTCTGCACCCGCTCGATGTGGCCGGTGATCTCGTCGGTCGCCTTGGCGGTCTGGTTGGCCAGCGACTTGACCTCGTTGGCGACCACCGAGAAGCCCTTGCCCGCCTCGCCGGCGCGCGCCGCCTCGATCGTGGCGTTGAGGGCCAGCAGGTTGGTTTGATCGGCGATGTCCTTAATCAGGTTGACGGCCTCGCCGATCTTGTCCGCCGCCTCGTTCAGGCCCTTCACCTGGCCCGTGGCCGAATCGGCCTCGTTGCGCGCGGTGTCCACGAGCTGCGTGGACTGCGTCACCTGGCCGCCGATGTCCGCGATCGAGGCATTGAGCTGCTCGGCCGCCGAGGCGACCGACTCGACGCTGCTTGAGGCCTCCTCGGAGGCGGCGGAAACGCTTGTCACCTGTTCCTTCGTGTTGTCCACGGAGTCGCTCAGCCCCGCCGCCGTCGCATCGAGCTGGGCAATGGCGTCGGCGATGTGATGGGTGACGTCGGCGATGCTGGTGTCAAATTCCTGGGTCACCGTCTCCATCAGGCGCTGTTTCGCGGCCTTGCCCTCGGCAAGGTAGATGGAAATGGCCAGTTGCATATCGTAATTGACCGCCCGCTGCAGCGCCTGCAGCGCGGCCGTGCGCCTCGCCTCTTGACGGCGCCCGAGCCGGTCGCGGTAGGCATGGTTCACCGCCTCGGTCAGGCGGTTCAGGATGAAGGTGTAGCCGCCGATGTACCAACCGGGCTCCAGACCAAGCTGGTGATGCGCATGACCGACCGCCTGCACCGACCGGGCGTACTCGGCGTCGAACCGACCGGAGAAGAGCCGCTTCCAATGCGCCATCTGACTGTCGCGGGCGCGGCGCATGCTGTCCTCGTCGGCGAACATGGCAGCCATCTCCGGCCAGTCGCGCAGATGGGCATAAAAAGCATCAAGAATTTCGGGGAGCTTTTCCTGGATAAGAGGCCACAGTTCCTTGAGGCTTTGTCGCGTCTCGTTATCGATTTCAAAGAATGCGAGCTGCCGCTGGTCGATCCCGGTCTCAGCCATGTGCGTCTTTCCCGTCAGTTGATGCGGCCGACTAGCTCTCTCCACATGGGCGTGCCGAAAGCCACGCTGAAGCGTGGAGAAACTGTCTTTAAAGATCGTTAAATTAGACTGATTCCAAACCCTTCGCGGGGTGGCACGAAAAGCGGATTCGAAGGTAGGAGATGACGGTTAACAAGGGATCAAGGCTCCGTGCCCGAGTTATGGCGTAGCAGCGGCTATCACCTCCTCGAGGAAACGCCGGAAGGGCGTCTTCGTGTGACACGCGACTTCCTTCGGGCCTACCTTCGCCGGCCAGAGATCCGGCCGGTGGCGGAGTCCTGTCCGGCCGAACGGGCGCTGCACGCGCGGCTGATGGACGATCCGACCGCGGCCGCGGCGCCCGAGGACCTGGCGCGGCTGGCCGACCCCGACGCGCGGCAGAACTATCAGGTGCTGCTGGCCTTCCGCGACCGTCTGACCGGGGCGGCGAGCCTGGAGGACGCCTACCTGGGCCTGTTCCTGGAGCCGGCCGGCGTCCGGGTCCCGCCGCTCTTCGTCGACCAGCTCGCCCAGATCCTGGTGCGCCACATCCTCCGCGGCACGACCGACCCCCTGCGCGCACGGGCCGGAGAGCTGTTCTTCCGCGAGCAGGCGGTGACCATCAACGAGGGCCACATCATGGCCGCCGACGCCGAGACGGTGGACACCCACGCCACCTCGGGCGGCTTCGGCGAACTGGGCCGCCTGGTGGCGCAGGCGCAGACGCCCCTGCGGACCGTCGAGCTGGACGTGCTCGACGAGAGCAACGCCGGGATCTACTGGGACCGCGACGAGCGCTTCGACACCGTGCTGAACCTGAACTTCGCCGGCGCCGGGTTGGACGCCTTCTGCCGGGTGCTGGAGGCCTGGGTGCGCCATCTGCTGCGGGTGGACGTGTCCATCCAGCCCGTCCAGCAGATCCGCGATGAGCGCTGGGTGTGGCACGTCGGCCTGGACCGCGAGGCCAGCGCGCTGCTGGACGACCTCTGGCACGGCGCGGATGTCGGCGAGGCCCGACTCGCCCGGCTTCTGTCGCTGTTCCGACTGGAGTTCGCCGACCCCGTCGTGATGCCGCGGGCCATCGCCGGGCGGCCGGTCTACCTCGCCCTGATGATGAGCGAGGACAAGCGGCTGCGGCTGAAGCCGCAGAACCTGCTGGTGAACCTGCCGCTCGCCGAGCGCGCGTGAGGGCCCGCCCCACCACGCCACAACGATTCCCGCAAGGCTGCCGGCATGCTAAGCAGGCATGT
Source organism: uncultured Rhodovibrionaceae bacterium (assembly GCA_964561005.1). GTDB lineage: Bacteria > Pseudomonadota > Alphaproteobacteria > Kiloniellales > Rhodovibrionaceae > CAZLNO01. Next base: position 18,372 of record CAZLNO010000012.1, read on the forward strand.
CGCGGCGCGGCGCGGCGCGAAGGCGTCGGTTCCCGTGGGGCAGTCCGGCGGCAAGACCCTCCGGCTGGACCGCGCATCGGCGCGCGGCGGCGACATTTCCGATCACCACCTGGGAGACACCGATGCGACGGCGGGACGATCTCGTGTTTTCGATGGCGGAGTTCGAGCGCCGGCTCGGCAACCTGCGGGCGGAGCTGGACCGCCGCGCGCTGGACGCGGTGATCGTTACCATTCCGGAGAACATCTTCTATCTGACGGGCTACCAGACGCCGGGCTACTACTATTTCCAGGCGCTGGTGGTGCCGCTGGAGTCGGAGCCCTTCATGGTGACCCGCCTCCTGGAGGACACCAACGTCCAGACCCGCACCTGGATCGAGTACAGCCGCCCCTATGCCGACACGGAATCGCCTGTCGGCGCACTTCATATGGCCCTGAGCGAGTTCGGTCTGGCGCGGGCGCGGATGGGTTACGAGAAGCACTCCTACTTCTTCCGCGCCAGCGAGCAGGAGCAGCTCATGGCCTCCATGGAGGACGCGGGCTTCGTCGATTGCACCGGGATCGTGGAGGAGCTGCGCCTCATCAAGTCGCCGGACGAGATCGCCATGCTGCGCGCGGCGGCGAAAACGACGATGGCCGGCATGCAAGCCGGCATCGACGCCGTGCGTCCCGGTGTCACCGAAAACGACGTCGCCGCCGAGATCCTCCACGCCATGACCAAGGCCGGCAGCCACTATCCGGCGATTCCGCCCTTCGTCGCCTCGGGCTGGCGCTGCGCGGTGGGCCACGCGACCTGGGAAGACCGCGAGATCCAGCCCAACGACTGCGTCTTCCTGGAGGTCGGCGGCTGCCGCTGGCGCTATCACGCGCCGATGATGCGCACGCTGTTCACCGGCGACATCATCGAGGAGGTCGACGAGGCCGAGCAGGTGATCAACGAGGCCGTCGCCGCCGCGATGCAGGAGATGAAGCCCGGCGTGGCCGCCGGCGACATCGACCACCTGTGCCGGCAGTATCTCTCGCGCTACAGCCACGGCGGCACGCAGTCGACCCGCTCGGGCTACTCGGTGGGCATCGCCTTCGCGCCCGACTGGGGCGAGGGACACATCCTCTCGATCCAGTCGGGCCAGCAGCGCTATCTTGAAGAGAACATGACCTTCCACCTGATTCCGTGGCTGCAGGTGCCGGGCGTGGCCGGGGTCGGAATCTCCGAGACCGTCCTGGTCACGCGCGAGGGCTGTGTCTCGCTCCTCGACAGCTTCGACCGCAAGGTCCTCTCGAAGCCGAGCTGACGCGGCACCGGCGGCCACCAGTATCGAGAACGGGAGACCCCATGTCAGACGAACCTTCGCTAATCGGCTCCACCATCGACCCCGACGCCGAGGGCAAGCACTTCGGCCACCTTCTGGTGCCCCATTCGCGCAACGACTCCGCCTGGGGCACGCTGCCGCTGCCGATCGTCAGCATCCGCAACGGCGACGGCCCGACCATGCTGCTCACCGGCGGCAACCACGGCGACGAGTACGAGGGGCCGCTGGCCATCCTGAAGCTGGTTCAGCGCATCGACCCCGCCGCCTTCCGCGGCCGGCTCATCGCCATGCCGGCGCTGAACCTGCCGGCGATGCGGGCGAACGCCCGCATCTCGCCGATCGACAACGGCAACATGAACCGCGCCTTTCCCGGCCATCCGCGCGGCAGCATCACCCAGCGCATCGCCTACCACGTCTGGAAGGAGCTGATGCCGCGCGCCGACATCGTGGTGGACCTGCACTCCGGCGGACACTCGCTGAACTTCGTGCCCTCGGCGGTGATGCACGAGCTGCCGGACAAGGCGATGATGGCGCGCACCCGCAAGGCGCTGGAGGCGTTCGGCGCGCCGATCGGCCTGGTGCTGGAGGAGCTGGACGCGGTGGGGATGCTGGACACCGCCGCGGAGGAGATGGGCAAGCTGTTCATCTCCACCGAACTGGGCGGCGGCGCCATGGTGACGCCGGAGACCGTCGCCGTCACCGACCGCGGGCTGGACAACCTCCTGAAGCACTTCGAGATGCTGGACGGCGCGCCGACGCCGCCCGACAAGCCGACCCGGATGATGACCACGCCGGACGGCGCCTTCTCGATGTCGATGGCCGACGGCCTCTACGAGCCGCTGGTCGAGCTGGGCGAGCCCGTGCGCGCCGGCCAGGCGATCGGCCGCGTCCACTTCGTCGAGGACCCCGAGCGGCCGCCGCAGGAAGTGACCGCCGCCACCGACGGCCTGCTCTACTGTCGCCGGGTGCAGGGCTACACCCGGCGGGGCGACACCCTGGCCGTGGTGGCGCAGGACCTCGCCGACTAGCCAAAAGGCGAAAGGAGGGCCGCCGACCCCCCGTGGCGGCCCTCCGCCGCCGCCCTTTCGCCCGGTGGCAGCGAAAGCGGCGCCGGTCTATCCCATCAGCAGCTCGGGCGGCACGACGCCCGCGATGGTGTTGGTGACGGACAGCTCGAACTGATCGTCGGTGGTGGCGACGTCGCCGTCGCTGTCGATCGTCGCCGTCGCCGTCAAGTCCGTTTCGGCGCCCTCGGTGGGATCGAGGCCGGAAATGTCGGCGAAGTCGAAGGTGAAGCCCAGCGGCGTCGCGGTCACGCTGTCGGCGTCGATGCCGGCCACCGTCGTGCCGCCGACCTCCAGGCTGAAGTCGACGACCTCGAAGGGCGGCTTCAGCAGTTCCGCCGTCAGCTCGTCCGAGGTCGTGACCTGCGGCGTGCCGCCGGTGGTGTCGATGCGGTCGAGCTGCTCGACCGAACTGGTGGTGCCGACTCCCACGGCGACGTTGGTGGCGCCGATGCCCGCCGGATCGGTCAGCACCGCCACCTCGTCGGCGAAGTCTCCGCCCAGCGTCGGGAAGCCGTCGGAGAGGAAGTAGACGATGTTCTGATCGGCCGGCGGCTGGTCCTCGAAGAAGTCGATGGTTTGCCGCAGCGCCGCCTCGAAGTTGGTGAAGCCGCCGCTGTCCAGCCCCTCCAGCGCCGCGTCGAGTTCGGCATCGCCCGGATCGAAGGTCCCCTGCAGGGCGGCGTCCCCGTCGCCGCCGAAGGGCTCGCCGGAGAAGGTGACCAGGCCGACGTCCACCTGCCCGGCCGGGTCGGTGAGCGGGATGCCATTCGCAATGCCGTCGGAGAGATTTTTCAGGGCGGCAATCTGCGCGTCCAGGATGGTGTCGGCGGTGCCGTCGCCGTTCTGGTCGCCCACCGGGCTGCCGCCGAAGGCCGCGCTGGTGCTGTTCGAGACGTCCACCACGAAGGCCAGGTTGAAGGTGACGTCCGGGAAACTGATGCGGCCGCTCGCGTCGGTGGTCCCATCGATCGTTCGCTCGGCCGTGGTGAGCGACAGCTCGACCCCATTGCGAAGGTCGGCGTTGGTCTGGGAGCCGGGGTCGAAGCCGTCCACGGTGACGCTCACCTCGGCCTCGTCCGTGCCGCCGTTGCCGTCGGCGACGGTGTAGGTGAAGGTGACCGTCTCCGATTCCCCGGTGTTCAGCGCGTCGAAGTCGCTGCCCGGATCGAAGGCCAGGGTGCCGTCGTCGTTGACCGCGACGCTGCCCTTCGACGGCTGGGTCAGCGATTCCACCCGCAGCGCGTCGCCGTCGATGTCGCTGTCGTTGCCCAGCACGTCGATGTCGATGGCGAAGCCCTCCAGGGTGCGGCCGGAATCGGCAAGGGCCACGGGATCGTCGTTCACGCCCTCGACCACGATTGTGACCGTGGCGGTATCCCTGACCTGGCCGCCGCCGCCCATGTCCGGCGGGCCGTCGTCGTCCCGGTCGTCGTCGCGGTCGCCCTTCCCGTCCTTCTTGTGTTTGTGGTGCTTGTCGTCACGGCGCCAATGCTCGCGCCAGCGCGCCCGCCAGTCCGCGTGCTCCTCGCGGTCCTCGCGGTGGCGCCGATCGTGGTCGTCATCGTCGCGCTCCCGCCGGAACCGCCAGCCGTCGTCGTCCTGCTCGCCATCGTCGCCGTCATCGTCGCCGTCATCGTCATCGCGACGACCCCAGCGGGCGCGCCAGTCCCAGTCCCGGTCGCGGTCCTCGCGCGCCTCGCGGTCGCGCCAGTCCTCGTCGTCATCGCGCTCGCCACGCGCGCGGCGGTCGTCCTCGCGGCGCTGGCGCTTGATCCAGCGCCAGCCGGCATGGCCATGCCCGCCGCCGCCGTCCATGTCGCCGCCGTCGTCCATCTCATCGCCGCCGGTGTCGCCGTCATTGCCGGTCCCCGCGGTCGAGATGGTGTACTGGAAGGTGACCTCGGCCTGCTCCCCCACGCCCAGGCTCTCGAACTGGCCGCTGGGGTCGAAGGTCAGGCTGCCGTCGGCGTTCAGCGTGACCGTGGCGCCGGGGTCCAGGGTCAGTTCGCTGCCCACGTTGGCCGGGTTACCGTTGACCGCGGTCAGCGTGAAATCGCCGGCCGAGACGCTGTCGTTCGCCAGCACCCCGTCAGGGGGAACCGACAGCACGCTGTCCTCGTCCGTGGTGAAGGTGTCGTCCACCGCCGTCAGGGTGACATCGCCGGCGGGCGGCATGCCGCCGTCGTCCCCTTCATCGTCCTCGTCGTCGTCGTCCTCGTCGCCATCCGGGTCGTGGCCGTCCGCCCCGTCGTCCCGCATGTCGTCGCCGTCGTCCTTTTTCCACGGCTTGCGCCACCAGGGAAAGCGGTCGCCGTCGTCATCGTTCCCGCCGTCGCGGTCGTCCGCGTGATCCTTGTCGTCGTCGTCGCGGTCCTCGGTGTCGCGCCAGGGGCGGTCAGACGACTCCGAGTCGTCGTCCCCTTCCTCTTCCGGGTCCGCGTCCTCTTCATCGCGCCGATCCCGCCAGCCCTTCCATCCCCAGGAGTCGCGCGAGGCCTCGTCCCGGTCCGCTTCGGCCAAGGCCTCACGGCCATCCTCGGGCCGACCGTCGTCGGGCGCCTCGCTTTCACGCGCCCAGCCGCTCCAAGGCCTCGAGGCGGTCGCCTCCTTCTCCTCGCGGGCCGATTGCGCGGCCCGCAACTCGTCGCGAATGCGGTCCAGCAGTCCCCATCCAGACATCGCGTCACCCCGACTTGTCCCGGATCAAAAGAAATTCCGTACGAGGTGGTTATGATTGCGCCATGTCGTAAAGAATTCGTTATCGACTATTAGGACCTTTATTGTGTTTCTCAGGGTATTAGGGGAAAATTGACGACTGATTCCCGTCGAAGAACACAGAAAAGCGACGCGCCCCGCGCGGCCCCGCTGGCACGCAAACGGGGGCGCAGGGTCGATCCCCGCGCCCCCTGGCCAGGCCGGAGCGTGTCAAAAGTGGGCCGCGGCGACCGCCGGCTAGAAGCGGTAGGTAAGGCCGACGCCGAGAATCCAGGGGTCGATATCCACGTCGGCTTCGAGTTCGGTGCCGGCCGCCTCGACCGTCGCCTCGGTCTTCAGGAAGATCTTCTTGACGTCCATGTTGAACGACCAGCCCCCGGTGATCGCCATGTCGAAGCCGGCCTGGAACGCCGGGCCGACATCGTTGTCGTACTCGATGTCCGTGGCCGCGCCGCTCGACTCGTTGTAGAACAGCGTGAAGTTCACGCCCGCGCCGATGTAGGGACTGAATCGCTCCTTCGGCATGAAGTGGTATTGCACGGTGAGCGTCGGCGGCAGCAGCCACACGTGGCCGAGGTCCACGTCGCCCAGCGCCGTGCCTTTCGCCTCCACCTCGTGGCGCGCCGTGGCGGCGATCACCTCGAAGGCGATGTTGTCGGTGAAGAAGTAGCCGAAGTCCAGTTCCGGCACGACGGCGTCGCCGACGTTCGCCTCGCCGCCGATGGCCTCGATGGTGCTGTTCTCGTCGGGCAGCACCCCGATGATACGGCCGCGCACGAAAAAGTCGCCCGCCGACTTCGGCTTGAAGTCCTCGGCCAGGGCGAACTGGGTGGCGAACAGCATGGCCGAGGCCGCGGCCAGGGCCGCGAGCTTGCTGGTGACGTTCATGGATATCCCCTCGTGGTCGCTCGGAATCGCGGAGCAAACCCTAAGCCCGCACCGCTCACGCGGAATTGACCTACGTCAAGCGAAACTCCCGACGCGGCGCCCCTTTGACGCGGCTGGCCGCAAGGCGAATAATCGAGTCATGAAGCAAGTTTGCATCGCCCTGACGGCTTGCGTCCTGGTGCTCCTCGGCCTGCCGGCGCGGCCGGCGGAGGCCCAGCAGATTGATCGCAGCGTGCAGCGGGCCGGCGACAGCGTGCGCTTCACCATCCGCTTTCGGGACAACCGCCTGGAGCCGCGCGTCCTGCGCTTCGACCTGCCCGCCGGCGCCTATGAGGCCGCCCAGGAGGGGCTGGAGCCGCTGGACAAGAGCGTCCTGAAATCCCGCATCGAGCCCTCGGTCCAGGCCTACCTCGACCGCGGCCGGGAGGACTGGCAGCAGGCCCTGGCCAGCCGCCTGGACGTGCTGGCGCAGTCGCTGCCCCAGGGCGTGCGCATGACCTACGGTTTCGACGACGGGCGGCTGCGTTGGCAGCTTCAGGGCCGCAGCGTGCCGCGTGAACGACTGGGACAGGTGAGCGCCCGGCTCAAGGCGCGGATCGAACAGGCCAGCCGGCGCCTCGTGGCGGCCAAGCGCCGGGAGGCGCGCGTTTACGCCGCGCGGGTGCGCGACCAAATCTACGAGGAGCTGAACTATGTCCGCGACCCGTCGCTGGGCGACGTCCTGCGCCCCAACTATCGACGCATCGCGCGCGACGCCGCGCCCGTGGTGAAGCCCCTGGCCGAGGCCATCACCGAGCAGGCCGGACTCGACGCGCGCGCCCAGACGGCGCTGGCCCTCACGTTCCTGCAGAGCATCCCCTACGACCGCCTGACCGACCGCGACGTCACCGACGGGACCGGCTTCGCGGTGCCCGGCGAGATGCTGGCCATTAACCTGGGCGACTGCGACAGCAAGGCCACCGCCCTGGCCGGGCTGATGCAGCACTTCGCGCCGGAGGTCGACACCGCCATGATCCTGCTGCCCGGCCACGCGGTGCTGGCGGCCGAGCTGCCGCCGCTGAAGCTGGACAAGACCATCGAGCTGCGCGGCAAGACGTTTGTCCTCATGGAGCCGGCCGGCCCCGGCATCCTCCCGCTCGGCCAGGTGGACCCGCGAAGCTGGAAGATGCTGCGGGAGGAAGGCCCCAGCTCGGTTGTCTGGATGAACGGCTGATTTCGCCGGAAGCCCGCGGCGCCGAGGCTTTGGAGTTCCAAGCCGCTGGACCCCCAAATCATCAAATCAATGTGAATCGCTGTCGCTGGGCGCCGCGTGGCGGGTGAATTGCACGCCGGAAAGATTCGCTTTATATTGAGAAGGAGGAATGCTCTTTGGTTGAAATAGACCAGGACACTCTGTTTTTTGCCGCAACTACGTGAATGTGTGCGAAATAAGAAGTTGACTATGTTAATGAGGGCGGCTTTTATTTCGGGTGCATTTTTTTGTGCCTGCTCGACATGCAGGGCGCGCACGCTTCGGAGGAGCCGACGGCCGTGGGCGTCTGGCAGCACCCCGATGAACGCATCCAAGTGCAGATCGCACCCTGCGGCGAGCACCTGTGCGGCAAGGTCGTCTGGCTGAAGAATCCGAATGATGAAACGGGTCTCCCGCGCTTGGATCGCGAGAATCCGGTTTCCGCCGAACGCGACAAGCCGATCGTCGGCACGACGGTGATCCAGGGGCTGGACAAGAGCGGTCCTGGCCTGTGGACGGACGGCAAGATCTACAATCCAGACGACGGCAAGACGTATAACGCCCGCGTCACCGTCGTGGATGCCGACACCATGGAGCTCCGAGCCTACAAGCTCATGCCGCTGTTCGGCGAGACCCAGGTCTGGACACGCGTCCGGCCGTGAGCGCGCACGGCAGCCCCTCGATGGCGGAGTCGGTTTGGCGCCGGCGACCCGGCCTATCCCGCGGGGGGCGCGGCTGGGCGGCACTTGCCGCCCTCGCCTCCTGCCTGGCGGGCTGTACCGGCGCCACCCGCGATCTCGGCACGGACGCCGGGGCGCTGGGCGTGGGCACCGCGGTCGGCGCGGCGACCGGCAATCCCGTGATCGGCCTGGCCGCGGGCGTCGGCGTGCGGCTCGCGGCCGACGAGGCCTACAAGTACGGCGAGCGGCAGTACTACGGCGGGCTCCAGTCGACGATCGCCGCTGCGGGCGGCGCGGCCGAGGCGGGCGAGCTGGTGGCGTGGCGCTTCGACGGGCCGCTGGGCATCGCCGACACCGGCGGGCGGGTCGAGGTCGTGCGCGCCTTCGGCACGCATCTGCGCTGCAAGGAACTGATCTACTCGGTCGAGCCGCGCCCCGACGACGACACCGGGGACGGCGACGGCAAGCCTGAAGGCCACGCCCCGGCGCCGACACGGAATACCGACCTCACCGAGGGCATGCCGCCCGGCAGCGAGGTGCTCACGGCCACGATCTGCCGGGGCGCCGACGGCTGGGCCTGGGCCGGCTCGCGCCCCAGCACGGGACGCTGGGGCGGCCTGCAATAGACCGCCGCCACGCTCAGGGGCGAATCGATCGCCGCCTTTCGCCGGTCGGGGGCAAGCCCCCGACCGGCAGGTGCGCCAAACTGAACGCATGAGGAGCAGGCTCCCGACCGGCAAAGGGGCTGAACTTTATGCCGATGGGACAGACCGGCCCCGTGCGTGCGCCCACCCGGCATCCACAGCCTTCTCCCCCGCCCCGTCCACAGCCGCCGGCCGGATATCCCGGCAATCCCCGCGATTCACAGCCCTATAACACTTGATATAGGGCCACGTATCTGCGTCAATCACAAAATATGGAAATTTGCTCTTGCCCAGACGGACGCGAAACAGGCAATATCTAGGTCCGTTTCAGACAACGCCCACAACGGGCAGCCGGGTTCCGGGGGACCGGACCGGCGGATGCAGACCACGGTTCACAGAGGGGGTACGCGATTATGCGGATCGAGCGGCGATTCACCGAGGCCGGCAAGGACGTCTACGCGGACATTCCGTTCCGCGCAACCCACAGCGAGATCCGCAATCCCGACGGCTCGGTGGTGTTCCGCCAGGAGGGCATCGAGGTGCCCGAGCACTGGAGCCAGGTCGCCAGCGACATCCTGGCGCAGAAGTACTTCCGCAAGCGCGGCGTGCCCAAGGCCCTGAAGCGCGTCGAGGAGACCGACGTGCCGTCCTGGCTGTGGCGCTCGGTGCCGGACGAGGACAAGCTGGCCGGGCTGCCGGAGGCGGAGCGCGGCGGCGGCGAGACCAGCGCCAAGCAGGTCTTCGACCGCCTGGCCGGCACCTGGACCTACTGGGGCTGGAAGGGCGGCTATTTCGACGCCGAGGAGGACGCGCGCGCCTACTTCGACGAGATGCGCTTCATGCTGGCCGCGCAGATGGGCGCGCCGAACTCGCCGCAGTGGTTCAACACCGGGATGCACTGGGCCTACGGCATCGACGGGCCCAGCCAGGGACACCACTACGTCGACTACCGCAGCGGCGAACTGGTGCGCGCCGACAGCGCCTACGAGCATCCCCAGCCGCACGCCTGCTTCATCCAGTCGGTCGACGACGACCTGGTGAACGACAACGGCATCATGGACCTCTGGGTGCGCGAGGCGCGGCTGTTCAAGTACGGCTCGGGCACCGGCACCAACTTCTCCTCGCTGCGCGGCGAGGGCGAATCGCTGGCCGGCGGCGGCAAGTCCTCCGGGCTGATGTCCTTCCTGAAGATCGGCGACCGCGCCGCCGGCGCCATCAAGTCCGGCGGCACCACGCGCCGCGCGGCCAAGATGGTCACCGTCGACATCGATCACCCGGACATCGAGAGCTACATCGACTGGAAGGTCGTGGAGGAGCAGAAGGTCGCCGCGCTGGTCACCGGCTCCAAGATCGTGCGCCGGCACATGACGGCGGTCATGGACGCCTGCAACGCCGCCCGCGACGAAGGCGACGCGGCCTTCGACCCCAAGCGCAACAAGGATCTCAAGCAGGCGGTGCGCGCCGCCCGCCAGGCGCAGGTGCCGGAGAACTATATCCAACGGGTCATTCAGTTCGCCCGCCAGGGCTATGAAGCCATCGAGTTCCGCACCTACGACACCGACTGGGACAGCGAGGCCTATCTCACCGTCTCCGGCCAGAACTCCAACAACTCGGTGCGCCTCACCAACGCCTTCCTGCAGGCGGTGGAGACGGACAAGGACTGGGAACTGATCCGCCGCACCGACCGCAAGGTCAGCAAGACGGTGCGCGCCCGCGACCTCTGGGACAAGATCGGCTACGCCGCCTGGGCATGCGCCGATCCGGGGCTGCAGTACGACAGCACGATCAACGAGTGGCACACCTGCCCCAACTCCGGGCGGATCAACGCAAGTAATCCTTGCAGTGAGTATATGTTCCTCGACGACACGGCGTGCAACCTGGCCTCGCTAAACCTCATGGCGTTCCGCGACGAGGCCGGGGAGTTCGACATCGCGGCCTTCGAGCACGCCTGCCGGCTGTGGACCGTGACGCTGGAGATCTCGGTGCTGATGGCGCAGTTCCCCTCGCCGGCCATCGCCCGGCTGTCCTACGAGTTCCGCACGCTGGGCCTGGGCTACGCCAACCTGGGCGGGCTGCTGATGGCCCAGGGCCTGTCCTACGACAGCCAGCAGGGCCGCGCGATGTGCGCCGCCCTCAGCGCCGTCATGACCGGCGTCGCCTATGCCACCTCGGCGGAGATGGCCTGCGAGCTGGGCGCCTTCCCCGGCTTCGCCAAGAACCGCGAGCCCATGCTGCGGGTGATGCGCAACCACCGCCGCGCCGCGCATGGCGAGGGCGCCGGCTACGAGGGGCTGTCGGTGGCGCCGGTGGCGCTGGACCACGCCAACCTGCCCGACCCCGAGATGGGCGCGGCGGCGACGCGCGCCTGGGACCGCGCGCTGCAGCTCGGCGCCCAGCACGGCTATCGCAACGCCCAGGCCACGGTCATCGCGCCCACCGGCACGATCGGCCTGGTGATGGACTGCGACACCACGGGGATCGAGCCGGACTTCGCGCTGGTGAAGTTCAAGAAGCTGGCCGGCGGCGGCTACTTCAAGATCATCAACCGGACCGTGCCCGAAGCGCTGGCGAAGCTGGGCTATGACGAGGCGCAGGTCGAGGACATCGTCCGCTATGCCGTCGGCCACGGCACGCTGCGCGACGCGCCGGGCGTCAACCACGAGGCCCTGCGCCACCGCGGCTTCACCGAGGCCGCCCTGGAAGCCGTGGAGCAGGCGGTGGCCAGCGCCTTCGACATCAAGTTCGCCTTCAACCAGTGGACGCTCGGCACCGAGTTCTGCACGCGGGTGCTGGGCTTCACCGAGGCGCAGCTCGGCGACGTCGGCTTCGACATGCTGAGCGAACTGGGCTTCACCAAGGGCCAGATCGAGGCGGCCAACACCTACTGCTGCGGCGCCATGACGCTGGAGGGCGCGCCGCACCTCAAGGCCGAACACCTGCCGGTGTTCGACTGCGCCAACCCCTGTGGCCGGGTCGGGCGGCGCGCCCTCTCGGTGGAGAGCCATATCCGCATGATGGCGGCGGCGCAGCCCTTCATCTCCGGCGCCATCTCCAAGACCATCAACATGCCCAACGCCGCCAGCGTGGAGGACTGCAAGGACGCCTACATGCTGTCCTGGCGCCTGGGGCTGAAGGCCAACGCCCTGTACCGCGACGGCTCCAAGCTGTCGCAGCCGCTCTCCGCCGCCGCCCTCGGCCTGGACGAGGACGACGAGGCGGACGAGGGCGTCGCGGCCCTGACCGAGGCGCCGGCGCAGGCCCGGGCCGCGGCGGTCGCCGAGCGGGTGGTCGAGCGCGTCATCGAGCGCGAGCGCCCGGCCGAGCGCCGCCGCCTGCCCGACCGGCGCAAGGGCTACATCCAGAAGGCGATGGTCGGCGGCCACAAGCTCTATCTGCACACCGGCGAGTACGACGACGGCCGCCTGGGCGAGGTGTTCATCGACATGCACAAGGAAGGCGCGGCCTTCCGCTCGCTGATGAACAACTTCGCCATCGCCATCTCGATCGGCCTGCAGTACGGCGTGCCGCTGGAGGAGTACGTCGACGCCTTCACCTTCACCCGCTTCGAGCCGGCCGGCCCGGTGCAGGGCAACGACCGCATCAAGATGGCCACCTCGCTGCTGGACTACATCTTCCGCGAGCTGGCGATCAGCTATCTGGGCCGCAACGACCTGGCGCACGTGACCAGCGACGACACCCTGCCCGACACCCTGGGCCGGGGCGAGGGCGCCTCGGGCACGCAGGCCGACCAGCACGCCGTGGTGGAGACCGTGCGCAAGTTCGCCTCCACCGGCTATGTCCGCAACTCGCTGACGGTCTACGACGGCGGCCGGAGCGGCGAGGCCGGCGAGATCGCGACCGCCGAGGCCGGCGCGCGGAGCGTGACGCGGGAGACCGCCTTCAGCGCCCTGGCAGTGGAGGAAAGCACCTCGCTCGCCGGCGGCGGCACGGCGGCCACGGCCATCGACAGCCGGCGCGAGCGCGCCCTGGAAGCCCGCATGAAGGGCTACGAGGGCGATCCCTGCGCCGAATGCGGCAACTTCACGCTGGTGCGCAACGGCACCTGCATGAAGTGCGCCACCTGCGGCGGCACCAGCGGCTGCAGCTAGACGTGGTTTCCGAGCGGCGGCGTCGCGTTCGCGTGGCCGCCGCCCGGCCGGGGCGGAGCGGCGCGGACCCGGCATCCGCCGGGGGGTGACAGGCGGATGCCGAAGCCCTCGCGCCGAACCGCGCATGCCTCCCTGAACCTGGGGGCGGGGATGACAGGCAGCGCCCCGCCCCGCTCTTGTGGCCGTTGCATTCCCTCCCGTCAGGCCCGGCTTTCCCCGCCGTCCTCGCTCGGTTTCACGCCGGCGTGCGCGGGCTTTCGCTAAGTGACTCCAACCCGGGCTTGAGACTGCACGGGTTGCCACCCGCCGCCACGCGCGCCATCATCACGCCCACTCAAGAAACCGCGAGGCCCGGAAGCCATCGCCGGGCGGGGAGGCGTGGCATGTACAAGTCGCTGATCGTGGTCGACGACTTCTATCCCGATCCCTACAAGGTGCGCGAGGCGGCGCTGCAAGCTAGCTACCCGGAACCGCCCCCGGATAAGCCCTATCCGGGCCGCAACTCGGCCGAGCGCTATCCCATCCAGGGGCTCGACGAGGTGGCCTCGCGGATCGCGAATGAAGCAGTGGAAGGCATCAAGCATCCCGGCTCGCCCCACATGCGCTTCCGCATCACGCTGGAAGGCGAGGAGGCGCGCTATCTCGCGCACGTCGATCCGCAGCCGCTGACCCTCGTGGGCGTGGTCTACCTGACGCTGCCGGAGCATTGCCAGGGTGGCACGGCCTTCTTTCGCCACAAGGATCTCCAGTCCGACACCCTGCCGCGCAGCCCGGAAGAGCTGGCGCGCGCCTGCGGCGTCTCGGACATCAAGTCGCTGCTGCAAAAGGACGGCCGCGATCCGGAGAAGTGGGAGCACCTGACGACGGTGCCGATGCGCTTCAACCGGGCCGTCATCTACCGCCCGTGGCTCTGGCATTCCGCCGGCGAGCCTTTCGGCGACAGCGTGGACAACGGGCGGCTCATCCAGCTTCTCAACTTCGTGCCCCGAGGCCATCAGCAGTAGCGCCGGCCCGCCGCACGCCTCGCCGGCCGGGGTTGCCGCCGCGCACGACCTGCGCTTGACTTGGCGGCGTATGTCGGAACGCCGCTTCCTCTGCGATCAGATGCTGGTGCGCCTCGGCAAGTGGCTGCGCGCGGCCGGGCACGACACCGATATTGCCGGCCGCGACGACCATGACGGCGACATCCTGGACCGTGCCCGGACAAGCGGGCGCCTGCTGCTCACCTGCGACCGCCGCCTGAAGCGCGAGCGCGCCCCGGACGACGACCGTGTGCTGGTCCTGTCCTCCAGCCGCCCCGAGGTGGCGGCCCCGGAGCTGACGGCGGCGCTGGGGCTCGACTGGCAGCACAAGCCGTTCACCCGCTGTCTGGAGGACAACACGCCGCTTCGTCCGGCGAGCGAGGCGGAACTGGCCCAGGTGCCGGCGCGAGCCCGCGCCCTGCCCGGCCCGGTCATGGCCTGTCCGCACTGCGGCCGCGTCTACTGGCCGGGCAGTCACGTGCGCCGGATGCAGCGCAAGCTGGCGGCGTGGCAGGCCCTGGCCGAGGACGCTACATGATGCGTGACGTCGCCAAACGAGCCAGGGGGACCTGATGTCGCGCTTCCTGATCACGCTCGGCCTGATCCTGCTGGCGGCGGGCCTGCTGTGGCCGCTTCTTCAGAAGATCGGCCTGGGGCGGCTACCCGGCGACATCGTGATCGAGCGGGAGAACATGACGGTCTACATCCCGCTCGGCACCTCCATCCTGATCTCCATCGTGCTGAGTGTCGTGCTGTGGTTCCTGGGACGCTGACGCCCCGGCGCCCACGCGCGGCACGAGGCGTCGCCATAGCCGCGCCCGCCTGCTAGCATCCCGGCGAACGCAAGACCGGCGAGAGATGGAGCGAGGGGGCCGAGATGCTGAAGGTCTATGGACGCGCGAACTCGATCAACGTGCAAAAGGTGATGTGGACCGTGGCCGAGCTTGGACTGGCACACCAGCGCCACGACGTGGGCGGCCAGTTCGGCGGCAACGAGCAGCCCTGGTTCCGGGCGCTCAATCCCAACGGCACCATCCCGGTGATCGACGACGACGGCACGGTGGCATGGGAGTCCAACGCCATCGTCCGCTATCTCGCCGGGCGCTATGGCGAGGGCGGCCTGTGGCCGCGCGATCCGGGCGAGCGGGCGCGGGCGGACATGTGGATGGACTGGCAGCAGGGCACGGTCCTGCCGGCCATGCACCCCGTCTTCTGGAACCTGATCCGCACCCCCGAGGACCAGCGCGACATGGCCGCCGTGGACGCGGGCGTCCAGCGGCTCGACAAGGCCTTCGCCATCCTGGACGGCTGGCTGGCGGAGCGTCCCTACGTGGCGGGCGACGCGCTGACGATGGGCGACATTCCGCTGGGAGCCACCACCTACCGCTGGTACAGCCTGCCCATCGCGCGGGCCGAGGTGCCCCACGTCGCCGCGTGGTACGAGCGTCTGCAGGCGCGCCCGGCGTTCCGCGAGCACGTGATGATCCCGCTGACCTGACGCCGCGGGGCGTTGGCGCATCTTTTCCCTTCGCCGTCGCCGCCGGGCGATTGCGCGGGCGGGGGAAATCGCTATGGTCCGCGCCGGCGCCGCAAGGGCGACAACGATCATTCGAGGAAGGGAGACTGCGACATGACGGGCGAGATCGAAGCGCGACTGAAGGAAAAGGGAATCGAACTGCCGGCGGTGGCGAAACCGCAGGGCAGCTATGTGCCCTACATCGTGTCCGGCAACCTGGTGTTCCTGGCCGGGCAGCTTCCCATGTGGAACGGCGAGATCCAGGTCAAGGGCAAGCTGGGCCAGGATGTCATCCTGGAGGAGGGCCAGCGCGCCGCCCGGCTGTGCGGCCTCAACCTGATCGCCCAGCTTCGCGAGGCCTGCGGCGGCGACCTGGACCGCGTGAAGCGCGTGGTGAAGATCAACGGCTACGTCAATGCGACCCCGGACTTCGAGGGCCAGCCGAAGGTGGTCAACGGCTGCTCCGACCTGATGGCCGAGGTGTTCGGCGACAAGGGCCAGCACGCCCGCGCGGCCGTCGGCGCCGGCTCCCTGCCGCTGAACGTGGCGGTGGAGATCGAGGGCATCTTCGAGATCGGCTGAGCGTGCCGTTCCGGCGAGCCTCTTGCCTCCCAACATCCGACACGCTGCTGTAAAGTGCCGGCCGGCCGGGGGTCCGCCTCTGGCCGGTCGTTCTTGTCGCTTCGGGAGGATTGCATGACAACGCGCGGCGCCGGCAGGGCCGGTACCTTGGGAGAACGCCACCCGGACGTGGCCGCCTTCCTGCACGACCACCCGGAGACCCGGGCGCTCGACGCCATCTTCGCCGACCTCTGCGGCATCGTGCGCGGCAAGCGCTATCCCGTCGACGAGGTCGACAAGATCTTTCGCGAGGGCCTGGCGTTCCCCGGCTCGGCCATGCTGCTCGACGTGCTGGGCGAGAGCCACGATCCCTGCGGCCGGGGCTTCTCCGACGGCGACCCGGACGTGCTGGCGAAGGCCGTGCCCGGCACGCTGAAGCCGGTGCCCTGGGCGCCGCGCCCCCTGGCGCAGGTGCTGCTCGCCTTCCACGAGCCGGACGGCGCGCCCTACGCCTTCGACCCGCGCAACGTGCTGGCACGGGTGGCGGCGCGCCTGGACGAGCTGAAGCTGCGCCCGGTGGTCGCCTTCGAGCTGGAGTTCTATCTGATCGACCCGCGGCGCACCGACGAGGGCGGGCCGCAGCCGCCGGTCTCGCCGCTGACCGGCACGCGCGACGACGCCACGCAGGTCTACGGCATGGGCGACGTCGACGCCTTCGACGACGTGCTGGAGGAGATCGCGCGCGCCTGCGCCGCGCAGGATATCCCGACCGGCGCCGTCTCGGCGGAGTACGCGCCAGGGCAGTTCGAGATCAACCTGGGCCACGTGGCCGACCCGGTCATGGCCGCCGACCACTGCATCCTGTTCCAGCGCGTCGTGAAGGGGGTGGCGCGGCGCCACGGCTATCAGGCCACCTTCATGGCCAAGCCCTACCCGCGGGAAGCGGGCAGCGGCATGCACCTGCACATCAGCCTGCTCGGTGCCGAGGGCCGCAACGTTTTCGACGGCGGCGAGGCCGAGCCCGCCAGCCCCACGCTGCGCCACGCCATCGGCGGCATTCTGGCCGGGCTGCCGGAGGCGATGGCGATCCTGGCGCCCAATCCCAACGCCTATCGCCGCTTTCAGCCGAACATCTTCGTGCCGATCCGGCGGTCGTGGGGCTACGAGAACCGCTCGGTGGCGCTGCGCATTCCGCTTGGCAAGGGATCGGCGCGGCGCATCGAACACCGCGTGGCGGGCGCGGACGCCAACCCCTACCTCGCCCTGGCGACGGCGCTGGCCGGCATCCACCACGGCATCACCACCGAGACCGACCCCGGCCCGCCGGACAGCGGCAACGCCGGCCACGCCTTCGACGAGGGCCTGCCCTGGCGGCCGCGGCGCGCGCTTGAGGTCCTGCGCGACGGCCGCCTGCTGCGCGACTGCCTCGGCGCGGACTACATCGACGCCTATGTCGCCTGCAAGCTGGCCGAGATGGACAAGTTCGAGGCCCAGCCCTCGCCGCTGGAATTTCGCTGGTACCTGCAAACCTGCTGATACCAGCGGCAAAAAATACGGGACGACGAGTCAAATTCAATTGCCGCTGGCATAAGCGGCGGGCGGCGGCGGACCCGCCGCCTACAGGTCCTCGACATTGCCGCAGACGCTGAGCGCCTGGCCGGAGATGTTGCGACCGCCGGGACTGCAAAGGAACAGCGCCATCGACGCCACGTCCTCCGGCTCGACCATCCGGCGCAGCGAGACCTTCTCCAGGTAGCGGCGCTCCATCTCGGCATGGTCCACGCCGACCGCTTTGGCGCGCGCGGCGATGACGCGCTCGATGCGCGGGCCGCGGACGATGCCCGGCAGGATGGCGTTCACCCGGATGCCGTCGGGGCCGAGTTCCTTGGCCAGGCTGGCGGTGAGACCCACGATGCCCCACTTGCTGGCCGCGTAGGGCGTGCGAAAGGCGTAGCCCAGCCGCCCCGCCACCGAGGCGATGTTGATCATCGCGCCATCCCCGGCCCGCTTGAGCAGCGGCACGCCGTGGGCGGCGACGAGGTACTGCCCGTTCAGGTTCACCTCGATGGTGCGCCGCCAGTCCTCGGGCGGGATGGACTCGATGGGGTCCGTGGGCCCGGCGATGCCGGCGTTGTTCACCACGACGTCGAGGCCGCCCAGGGTGTCTTGCGCTTCCCTGGTCAGCCGGGCCACGGCCGCGTCGTCCGCCACGTCGGCCTCGACCAGGACCGCGTCCGGCAAGGCCTTGCGCGCGTCCGCCAGCGCGTCGGCGTCGACGTCGCAGAGGACGAGCCGGGCCTCGGCGGCGGCGAAGGCCTCGGCGATGGCGCGACCGATGCCGGCCGCGCCGGCGGTGACCAGCACCCGCAGCCCCGGCCGCGGACGCAAACGCTGAACAGGGTCCATCAGCTTTCCTTCCTTTCGCCCGCCACGCTCAGGATGCGGGCGATGTCCTGGGCCGCCTCGTTGAGGTCGCCCTCGATCTCGACCCGCGCCCGCGCGCCGTCGCGCCGCTTCAGGGCGTCGAGGGCCGCCCAGTGCCGGCGCATCGAGTGCTCGAAGTGGCCACGGTCCGGCACCAGCCGGATCATGGGGCCGGCGCGCAGCCACAGCCCCTCGATCATGTCCAGCAGCAGGCGCGAGCGGGCGGCGTCGTAGATCGCGGCATGGAAGCGCCAGTTGTTCTCCAGATAGGTCGCCACGTCGAAGGCCTGGGCGGCCCGCTCCATGGCGGCGCAGAAACCCTCGACGCGCATCAGCTCGGCCTCGGTGATCAGGTCCGCCGCCTTCTCCGTCGCCAGGCCTTCCAGCGCCAGGCGCACGTTGTACAGCTCGTGCAGCGCGGCCAGGTCGGCGCGCGGCACCGAGAGCATGCGGTTCGCCCCCTCGACCAGGCCGCCCTCGCTCTCCAGGCGGCGCAAAGCCTCGCGCACCGGGGTCATGCTGGTGTTGAACGCGGCCGCCAGGCGGCGGATGGAGATGCCCTCGCCGGGCCGGAACTGGCCGCTCATCAGCGCCCAGCGCAGCTTGTCGTAGACCTGCCGCTGGACCGTGCGGCGGTCGCTCGGATCGCAGGCCGTCAGCATGGCCGCGCCCGCTTCGTCATGCCCCTCATCACACCCATAGCACCTCCTTGCGGTAGCCCAGATCGCTCAGCAGCGGCGCCGCCGGCCCCTCGTGCGCGACCGCCCCCCGGTCCAGCACGTAGACCCGGTCGGCCAGCGCCAGGACGCGGTCGAGGTCGTGCTCGACGATCAGCACCGGCACCTGCTCGCGCAGCGCGCTGATGGCCTCGAAGAGTTCATCTATCACGGCCGGGGCCAGTCCCTCGAACGGTTCGTCGAGCATCAGCAGCCGCACGTCGCCCGCCAGCGCCCGGGCGATCGCCACCATCTGCTTCTCGCCGCCGGAGAGCACGCCCGCCTTGCGGTCGTACAGCTCGCGCAGCTTGGGAAAGAAGCGCTCGATGTCCGCGTCCGACCAGGAGGCGCCCAGGCCGCGCCGGCGCTGCAGCCGGCCGAGGCGGATGTTGGCGGCGACGCTGAGGTTGTTGAACAGCCGCCGCCCCTGCGGGACGTAGCCGATACCCAGTCGCCCCAGCCGCTCGGGCGTCAGCCCGGCGACCTCCTCCTCGCCCAGCGTGATGGCGCCGGAGCGCGGCCGGGCCAGCCCCATGATCGTCTTGATGACGGTGGACTTGCCGGCGCCGTTGCGGCCCAGCAGGCCGACGATCTCGCCCTGGCGGACCTCAAGGGAAACGTCGTGCAGGATGTGGCTGGAGCCATAGAAGGTGTTGACGTCGGCCACCCGCAGCATCGGCTCGCCAGGCTCGCGCCCGTCCCTCGCCGACCCGGCGGGCTGGGCCGGGGCGCCCTGGCCGAGATAGACGCGCTGCACCTCCGGATGCGCGCGCACCTCCTCCGGCGTGCCGTCGGCCAGGATCAGGCCGTCGTGCATGACCGTGATGTGGCGCCCGATCTCGAAGGCCCGGTCGATGTCGTGCTCCACCATCAGCACGGCCATGTGGTCGGCCATCGTGTGCACCAGCCGCACGATGCGGTCGCGCTCGGCGGCGGCGAGGCCGGCCAGCGGCTCGTCCAGCAGCAGCGCGCGCGGCTTGGAGGCCAGCGCCAGGCCGATCTCCAGCAGCCGCTTGCCGCCGCCGGAGAGGTCGGCGACCTTGGCGTGCTCCATGCCCCGCAGGCCGATGAAGGCCAGCAACGCCTCGGTCTCCCGCTCCACGACGTCGATGCCGTCGGCGTGGCGCCAGGGATTGAAACGGGCCGTGTGGGTCGCCTGGACGGCCAGGCGCATGTTCTGCGCCACCGTCAGCTTCTCGAAGAGATTGATGATCTGGAACGACCGGCAGATGCCCATGCGGGGAAAGGCCGCGGTCGCCAGCCCCTGGATATCCCGCCCCTCGAAGCGGATGCTGCCGCCGTCGGGCGCGAACATCCCGGAGAGCAGGTTGAACAGGCTGGTCTTGCCGGCGCCGTTCGGCCCGATGACGATCTTCAGCTCGCCGTGGTTCAGCGAGAAGTCGACGCCGCGCACCGCCTGCACCGGCCCGAACGCCTTGTGCAGGCCCGTCGCTTCCAGCAGCGTCCCCTGACCCGGCTGCGTCTTCAGGAACCCGGGCACCGCGCCCAGCGCCGGCGTGACACGGCCTTCCATCGCGCCCACACCGGTCTTGCGCCGGAACGGGGCGCTCACCCGGTCGCCCAGGCCGAGCAGGCCGTCAGGGGAGAAGAAGATGATGGCGCAGAACAGCAGCCCGAACCAGAGCTGCCAGCTCGCCGTGAACGCCGACAGCCATTCCTGGAAGACGATGTAGAAGACCGCGCCCACCGGCGGACCCAGGAAGTAGCCGCTGCCGCCGATGATGGACATCGCCAGGATTTCGCCCGCGAACGGGACGCTGACCAGGTCGGCCGAGACGAAGTACAGGAGATAGGCGAACAGGCTGCCCGGCAGGCTGACGAACGCGGCCGAGATGGTGAAGGCGGCCAGCTTGTAGACCGTCACGCGATAGCCCAGGAAGCGGCAGCGCTGCTCGTTTTCGCGGATGGCCTGGAACACCCGGCCCATCGGCGAGTTCACCAGCCGCCAGAGCACCACCCCGCCGGCGAACGCCAGCGCCGCGACCAGATAGTAGAAAACCAGGTCGGCGTTCGGGTCGAGGCCCAGCGTCGCTGGCCGCTCGACCCCGCGCAGCCCGTTCTCGCCGCCGGTGAAGCCGGTCCAGCGGTAGATGATCGAGAACCACATGGCGGTGAACGCCAGCGTCAGCAGGGCGAAATAGACGCCGCGCCGGCGCAGGATCAGGAATCCGATCACCACGCCCATCACCAGGTTGAACACCAGCGCGACCAGGATCGGCAGCCAGAAGGACCCCGGTGTCAGGTGGATCTGGAACAGCGCGGCGGCATAGGCGCCCAGCCCGAAGAACATGCTGTGGCCGAAGGACACCAGGCCGGTGTAGCCCAGCAGCACGTTGAACCCGAGGCCGACGAGAATGAACAGCGCCAGCTTGGTCGCCGCGAGGTTGGTCATCCCGATGGCATGGACGACTGCCGGCATGACCAGCAGGCCGGCGGCGAGAAGCGTGAGCGGATGGGTCAGCAGCGCTCGCGGCGTCATAGCTCGAATTTCTCGATCTCCTCGCCCAGCAGCCCGCGCGGGCGCAGCAGCAGGACCAGGACCATCAGCGCGTACATCGAGGCGTCCGCCGCCGGCGGCAGGAAGGTGATGGTCACTCCCCGCACCACGCCGACCAGGACGCCGGCCAGCAGCGTGCCCCAGAAACTGCCCAGGCCGCCGATCACGACGATGACGAAGGCCGCCGTCACCACCTCGGTCCCCATCGCCGGATGCACGCCGGCCAGCGGCGCCGAGACCACCCCGGCGACGGCCGCCAGCGCGATGCCGAGGCCGAACACCGTGGTCTGGATCGGGCGCAGATTGATACCGAGCGCACGCACGATTTCCGGATCGGAGGTGCCCGCCTTGACGATCAGCCCGAAGTTCGTCCGGTTCAGCAGCAGCCACACCAGGACCACGGCGATCACGACCGCCACCAGGATGGCCAGGCGGTAGTAGGTCATGAGGAAGTTCCCCACTACCAGGATGCCCCTGAACATGTCCGGAATGCTGAAGGGAATGCCGGTCGCGCCCCAGATGAGCCGCAGGCTTTCCTCGATGACGATCGCCAGGCCGAAGGTGAACAGCAGCGTCAGCACGGGATCGCGCGCGGCCAGGCGGCGCAGGAACACGGCCTCGATCGTCATGCCGATCAGGGCCGTGGCGACGGGCGAGATCGCGAAGGCCGCCGGGTAGCCCAGGTGGCGGTCGAGCTCGACCGCGATGTAGGCGCCGATGGCGTAGAACGCGCCGTGCGCCAGGTTGACGATCCCGCCCAGGCTGAAGATCAGCGACAGCCCCAGCGCCAGCAGCGTGAAATAGGTGCCGACGATCACGCCGTTGAGGATCTGCTCGAAGAGCATGGCCATGCGGGGAATCCGCCCGAGGAGGAAAGGGACCGGGCCGGCCGGCCCGGTCCCGGGAAGCCGTTGAACCGCGGCGATGCGTCCTTTGGAGTGCTACGCCTCCTGCATCGTGCAGGGGTTCTCTTCCATGGTCGGCTGGATCTTCTCCAGGGGCTCGCCCTCGGCCGGCACCGGCTGGACGACCTCGAAGATGTCGTGCTCGTTCGTCGATTCGCCCGGCTCCTTGACCCGCACCACGTACATCTCCTGCAGGAGCTGGTGGTCCCACTTGCGGAATTGGCCGGGACGGCGCTTCATCAGGTCGAACTCGGCGCCGCTTTCCAAGTATTCGATGAGGGCCCTGCTGTCCGTGCTGCCGGTCTCGCGCATGGCCTGCGCGATGATCCGCATGGCGGTGTAGTCGCCCCAGGCCTGATTCTCCGGCGGGGTGCCGTAGCGCGCCTCGAAGTTTTTCTTGAAGGCGTCGGCGCCGGGGTTCTCGAAGCCGTGATACCACAGGCTCTGCCAGTGGCCGCCGAGGTTTTCCAGCCCGGCGGCCCAGAACTGCAGCGTGTCCATGACGCCGCCCGACAGCGGATAGTCCAGGCCGAACTCGTTGTACTGCTTGAGGAAGGTCGTCTGGTCGGTCCCGGCCAGATTGAGGTAGACCATGTCCGGCTCGGCGCGGCGAACCTTCAGGATGTAGCTGCTGTAGTCCGAGGTGCCGGTCGGGACGAGGTCGTCGCCGACGATCTCCCCGCCCTGCGCCTTGAAGAACCGCTGCGAGACCCGCCGCAGGTCGTGCCCGAAGGCATAGTCGGCCGTCAGGAAGTACCAGCGGGCGCCCTCCATCATCCCCTGGGCGACCTGCCACTGCCCGATGGTCTTGGTGTACATCGTGTTGCAGCCCTCCACGTGGAACATGAAGCGGTTGCAGTTCTCCCCGCGCAGGGCATCCGAATTGGCGCCGGTGTTGATGTAGAGCGTCTGGTTGCGCAGGGCCGCCTCGCCGATGGCGAGCGCCGTCGAGGAGCTGATCTCGCCCAGGATCGCGCTCACGCCCTCGCGGTTGATGAGCTGGTCGACCTTGTTGACGGCGACGCCCGGCTTGACGCTGTCCTCGGCGATCAGCTCGATCTCGCGCCCGTCGACGCCGCCCTCGGCGTTGATCTCTTCCACCGCCATGCGCGCGGCGTTCAGGCCGTACTCGCCGAGCTGCCCGAGAAAGCCGGTGCGCGGCGTGAGGTGGCCCAGCCTGATCGGCTCGGCCGCCTTCAAGATGCGCGGAAAGCCGATCGTCGCCGTCGCGGCGACCGCCCCGGCCGCTGCCGTGCCCCGCAGCAGCCGGCGGCGAGTGAACGTCTTCGAGCCCGTCATCTGCATCTCCTCCCCGTTTTCGGCTTTGACGCCGGAACTGTGATCACAGTTAACCTTGCCCGCACACGACCCGGCGGTCAAGGAAGATGCAGGTGGACGACGCCCGGCCGTCATCGGCCGGGGCATCGCCGGAAACCCGGCTGACGTCGAGGCTGGCGGCTTGATTCGCAGGGCCGGCGCGACGGAAGGGTCGGCGTGATAAAGGTCGGGCATGGCCGGTCGGCCGGCGACGGTGACCGGCGAACCAGTGGGCAGGCCGAGGCGGTGGAGGCCTGGCGCCGGGCCGGACCAGGCGGCGATCAGCAGTCCGACTTGCCGGCGACCCGGCATTCGAAGGTCTCGCGGATCTCCTCCTTGCGCGAGCGCTGGAACGCAACCTTGTCCTGCAGACAGGCGATGTATTCCGAAAGCTGCTTCTCGAAACGGACCACGTCCTGGCGGCAGCGCTCGATCCGCTGCTCGTCCTCGTAGGTGATGTCGGAGGCCACGCAGGTGGGCTCGATCGGCTCGCTGCATGGCGCGCCGCCCCGATTCTGCGCGAGCGCCGCGCCGGTCGCCGCCTGAGAGATCAAGACAATCGCGAGCACGATCCGCATCATTCCGAACTCCGTATCCTGTTTCCATTGCGCTCGGCGCCGGCCCAAGTTGACCGGGTCGCGGCCGCCGCGCAAGCATCGCCCGGCCTGCGCGTAAGCGGATCGCCCATGCCTGGCACATCCGCGGCGAGATCATGATCTCACGCCACTCCCCAAGCAACAGGGGGAGGGCGAATTCCGTTCCGAAGCACCGCGCCAGCCGGATGCCTCCATCCCATGCCAAACGGTCCACCCCGCAGCAGGAACCCCGGCCTCCCCGATCCTGTTGCCTCAAGAGGATGGGATCGCACGGAGGCGCCGGACTCCAATGAAACACGGCAAATCCTCCGGTGAACGGTCGTCGCCATCTTCGCCCTCGTGGCCGTCGGCGGCCTGGGCTTCTGACTTGGCTTCATCGGCGACTAAAGGGAGATGCGGCCATGAACGGGGAACATCGTGATCGCCACCGCCGAGGTTCGCCGGCCCCGCTGCCGGGTCCCCTCAAGCGCGTGGTCGCGCGTGTGGACTGGACGGGCGTGGTGATCTTCGGCGTTGTCTTCATTCTTATCGTTCAGGCGGTTGCGCGGGAAGTGATCGTCTGACGGCGCCCTCCACCAGGGGCACGCGTCGCGCCGACGCACGAGCGATAGGCGCGACCGCGGCCAGCAAGGAGGAAAGCACCATGACGTACAAACACATCGTCGTGAATCTCGGCAATCCCGCAACGTCCAGGCGGCCGCGGGTCGCGGCGACCTTTGCGAAGCGGCACGGCGCCTATCTTCAGGGCGTCTACTATGCCGTGGAGCGGCGGCAGCCGGGTCCAGGGGCGGCCCACGCGCCGACGACCGGCGAGGCGGCCCACGCACTCGGCGCTGAACGGCAGGCCGAGCGCGCGCGCGAAGGTCGAGCGCTGCGGGATGGCTTCGACCACGCGCTGGGCGAGGCCGGCGCCAGCGGAGAGTTCGTGGCGGGCCAGGCCGGCACCCGGCCCCTCTGGGAATGCCTCCTGGACGATGCCCGCTGCGCCGACCTGACCATCATCGGCAAGCCGAATTCGGACGCGGAGGAGCGCAAGCTGCCCCAGCATCTCGTCGCCGAGTCCGGCGGTCCGGTCATGGTCCTTCCGGAGACCACGGAACGCTGCCCCGGCGAAGGCACTGTCGCGATCGCGTGGAACGGCAGCCGCGAAGTCGCGCGGGCAGTGCGCGACGCCATGCCGGTTCTGGAGGGCGCCGGGAAGGTCGTCGTCTTCATGGCCCGCCCCGGGACCGGCGTCGAGGTCTCGGCCCGGCGCCTGCAGACCATGCTGGAACACCACGGCGTGCGCTGCGAATTGCACCGCGAGCCCGGCGACCTCCGGCCCGCGGACCTGCTGCTGTCGCGCTGTGAGGACCATGGGGCCGACCTTCTGGTGATGGGTGCATACGGCCGGGCCCGCCTGCGGGAGGTACTGAGCGGAGGTGCCACAACGGGGCGGATCCTGCAGCACACGACGCTGCCCCTGCTGATGTCGCAGTGAGCGGCGACAAAGGTGCCTTGGTGCCGCTCGACCGCATGAATATGGCGACGCGCGCCGCCTGTGCCCGCTTCGCCATCACCACGGGGATCTGCCTGGCGGTCGGGCTGAGCGTGCCCGGGCCGGCACGGCCCGCGTTTCTGACCGGACTGTTCCTGATACCGAGCGCGCTGACGGCGCTTTTCGCCATTTTCCACCGCGAAGTGCTTCGCGTGGATACGCTCGGCCGTTGGGACGAGGCGCTGGCCTATCTGGCGCTGAGCCTGCTTTTCGAGGCGCTCACCGACGAGCAATCGCGCGAGGCGCTGGCAAACCTTTCCTGACGGCGTGCCGACGAGCGCGGCCGCGCGACAACGCGACAAGGGGCCGCGCGAAGTGGTCTGCCCGCCGACGAGGAGGGGACGCGCCCTCCCCGCCGGGGAGTGGCGTAGGTTCAGCGCGACTCCTCCACCTCTGCTCGAATGGAGCGCAGACGGTCCTGCAGTTCCTCGTGCTGCCGGGCCGAGAGGTAGATCTCGTTATAGCGCTTGACGGTCAAGCCGTTGTCGCGCACGGCCTCGGCATAGGCCTGTTGCGCCTGCTGCTGGAGCTCCTGGGCCTTCTGCTGGTCGTCGGTTTGGCTGATGCGCTGCTCCCACTCCTGGGCGAGTGTCGTGATGTCGAACTGGCTTTCCACGAAGCTTTCGAGTTCCCCCGCCGAGAAGGCGTCCGGTTTCGGTACGTCCTGGGCGCCGGCGGCGCCGACGCCGACGAACGCCAGCACGGCGGCAAGGGCCGTGCCGCGGGCAAGCCGGATCCAACGAGTCATGCTTTCCTCCTTCCGGTTTCGTCATGCCTGGGTACAACATGCCGTGCTGTGCCCGCGTTCCCTGGAACTTCCGAGGCGCCGGCCTTGTTACACACGCAACGGGAAGAGAGGCGCGCCGTGGACGATGTGAAATGGCTGATTGCGCGGGAAATCCCCTACCTTCGCCGGTGCGCGCGGGCGCTGGCCCGCGATCCGGACCTGGCCGATGACGTCGTCCAGGACGCCGTCGAGCGCGCCTTGCGCAAGCGCCATCTGTGGCGCCCGAGAGGCAGCCTGCGGGCATGGCTGTATCGTCTCATGTACAACGTCTATGTAAATCGGCGGGACCGTCCCGCGGTGGAGCGCCTGGCGACCTCCCTGGACAGCGCGGGCGAGAGTTCCGCGCCGGCGCGCCAGGAGCTGCACGTCGAGGCGCGCGACCTCGTGGAGGCGCTGGCGCGCCTGCCCCATGACCAGCGGGCGGCGATCGTGCTGACCGGGATGGAAGGGTTGTCCTACGATGAGGCCGCCTACGTGCTGGACATTCCCATCGGGACCCTGCGCTCGCGCATCCATCGCGGGCGGGAGACGCTTCGCGCGGCGCAGCATGGCCATCGCGAAGGTTCGCCGGACACGCTCGACAGCGGGCAGCCCCCGATCAGGAGGGTGAAGTGAGCGAGGACAAGGACCCCATCACCGATTTCGATCTTGTCGCCTACGCCGACGACAAGCTCGATCCCGACCGGGCCGAGCGGGTGCAGGCCTATCTTCGGGAGCGCCCCGAGCTCGCCGCCCGCATCGCCGACTACGCGGCCCAGAATCGCGCCCTCAAGGCGGCCTACGAACCGGTGGTCCAAGAAGAGCTGCCGCCGCGGCTGCGCAACGTGGCCGCGGGACAACCCTCACGACGCGTCGCGGCCCGGCTGGCCCAGGCCGCCGCGATGGCCGTCATGATCGTGGGAACCGGCGTGTCCGGCTGGATGATCGGCAAGTCGTCGGAGGCCAGCGATATCCTCGTCGGGCCCTTCGCCAAGGGTGTCGCCCAGCAGCATGACGGTTTCGCGCTGGCCGAGAAGGTGGCCGAGAACGAGGAGTTCGCGCCGCTGCGCTGGCTGACGCAGCGCGTCTCCCTCGAGCTCAAGGCGCCGGACCTGGCCAAGCGCGGCTATCAACTGGTGGGGCGTCGCAAGGTCGACCTGAACGGCGAACCGGCCGTTCAGATCGTCTATCGCTCCCCCGACGGCGAGCGGCTCAGCATGTTTCTGCGCCGCCACTGGCGCGAAACCCAGCCGAGGATCATGACCACCGACGTCGGCGGCCACATCGTTGCCTACTGGCTGGACGGGCCGATCCTTTACGGCCTCACCGGGAACGTCCGGTCGCAACGACTGACGGACCTGGCCCGCGAGATCGAGCGGGAGCTGGACATCGAGCCCCAGGTCATCCCCGGTCGGGTCCAGGCGCGGGAGACCGGGACGACGTCGCACGCCGGGCTTCTATCCGACCCCGGCTCGAAGGAATAGGCCCGAACCGTCCCGCAATGGACCAGGGGAGAGCGCATCCCGACGGCGCCGTCCTGCGGCCCCGACCAGAACGACCGGGGGTCATGACGGCAGGCTCCTAACGCGGATCGTCGTGGTTTCCGTCCCGCTCGCGTCCCAGGAGCATGACGGCCGCGCCCATGGCAACCGAGCCGAAGGTGACGATGAGGCCGAAAAGCAGCAGCGCCCCGGCCACCCAGCCGTGCGGGGACTGAAAGATCAGCCCGCGCAGGCCCGCGAGGTCGAAGGCCAGGATCAAGGCCAGGAAGGCCACGGCGCCCACGATGCCGCCCACCACATGATGCAGCAGGAAGCGCACGCCCTCGTATTCCGGCGTGCGCGGGGGCAGCAGCCGGGCCAGCAGGCGCGCGCCCGGCCGCCCGCGGCTCATGAAGACGGGTCCCCGACGGCATTGTCGGCGCGCTCGACCGTCTCGCTGAGCGGCTCCGCGCCGAGATCGCGGACCATCCGCTCGGTGGCGGCAAGCGCCTCCTCCAGGCGCACTGGATCGGCCACGCGCAGCACCAGGCTGGCGCCGAAACGCCCGTGGCCATAGAAGGGATAGCTGCCCATCTCGACATCCGGAAAGCGGGCCTGCAGCTCGCCCAGCGGCCCGGCCAGATCCCCCTCCGGCAGCTCCGCCACCACCGTGGCGGTCAGCAGCGGCGCGCCGCCGACCAGCTCGTGCGCGACGGATTCGAACATCGCCTGCATCACCGCCGGGATGCCGGCCATGACATAGACGTTCCCGATCTTGAAGCCGGGCACGCCGCTGACCGGGTTCTCGATCAGGATCGCGTCGCGCGGCGTGCGGGCCATGCGCAGCCGCGCGGCCGTCAGCCGCTCCGGGCCGTAGCGGGCGTCCAGGATGGCCCGCGCCTCCGGATGCTCGATCAGCGGCTGGCCGACGGCCTCGGCGACGCACTCGGCGGTGATGTCGTCGTGCGTGGGGCCGATGCCGCCAGTGGTGAACACGTAGTCGTGCGCGGCGCGCAATTCGTTCAGGTGTCCCACGATGGTCGCCCGCTCGTCGGGAATAACGCGCGCCTCGGCCAGGCGCACGCCCAGCTCGTTCAGACGGCGGCCGAGGTGGCCGAGGTTCTTGTCCTGCGTCCGGCCCGAGAGGATCTCGTTGCCGATGATCAGGACGGCGGCGGTGACGGCGCGATCGGACATGGCATTGAGATCGGGTATCCCGCGGCGCGGGTCAAGCACGGACGCGATCGTCAGTCGCGCTTATAGCCCTTTCCCTGCATGCAGCGGATGAACAGCCGCTGCTCGCGTTGCTCGTAGCCGTAGGCCTGCATGGACTCCAGCAGCTCCTCGCTGCCCTGGGCGGCGCCGCGGTTCATGTCCGATGCGCCGATATCCTCGTCGATGCGCTCGTCGCGGGCCACCTGGGCAGCCGCCACCCGTCGGCATTCCGCGATATCCGCGCGGCGCTGTTCCTCGTTCACCCCCTCCTTCAGCCAGACGCCCTTTTCGTAAACATCGACCGAGCGCTCGGGGAAGTTGAACACCGAGGTTTCGCACCCCGCGAGCAACAGGGCCAGAACAACGGGCGCAAGGGAGGGCAGAGGTCTCATGAGCGGTATCCGGCGCGCGACGGGATTCGGGAACGACAGGTCGCTACACTGCTGTCGCGGCGGCGCCGACGCAAGAGGCGCGCGACCAGGAAGGCGCCAGCCGTTGCGCTTCGGCCACCCCGCCGCTACCTCTTGCGGCCATGAGGTTCCAGCCGCCCCTGGCCCAAGGCCGCCTGCTGCGCCGCTACAAGCGCTTCCTGAGCGACGTGGAACTGGCCGACGGCCGCGTCGTCACCGCGCACGTCGCCAATCCCGGCTCGATGCTGGGGCTGGTGGCGGAGGGGGCGCGGGTGTGGCTGTCGGTCTCCGACAACCCGGCGCGCAAGCTCCGGCATTCCTGGGAGCTGGTCGAGGCGGACGGCACGCTCGTGGGCGTGAACGCCGGCCGCGCCAACGCCCTGGCGCGCGAGGCGGTCGTTGCCGGTCGCATTCGCGAGCTGGCCGGCTACGCGGATTGCCGGGCGGAGGTGCGCTATGGCGCGAACAGCCGCATCGACCTGCTGCTGCGCGACCCCGCCCGGCCGCCCTGCTATGTCGAGATCAAGAACGTCCACCTGATGCGCCGCGCCGGCCTGGCCGAGTTCCCCGACTCGGTGACGAAGCGCGGAACCAAGCACCTGCAGGAGCTGCGCGAGGTGGTCCGCGCGGGCGACCGGGCGGTCATGCTCTATGTCGTTCAGCGGAGCGACTGCACCGGCTTCGCGGTCGCCGCCGACATCGACCCGGCATACGCCGAGGCCCTGGCCGCGGCGCAAGCCGAGGGGGTGGAGGCCTACGCCTACGCTTGCAATGTGACGCCCGAGGCCATTGAATTGGACGGCCGGCGACGGCTTGCGCTATAGCGTCGGCGCGTTCACCTTTGGCCAAAACCCGATCAGACCCGTGATGAACCAGAGCGAAACCGCAACCGTGGCGGCGAAGGAGCAACGCCGCGTCGTGCTGCACGGCCCCGAGGACTTCGAGGGCATGCGGCGCGCCGGCCGGCTGGCCGCCGACACCCTCGATTACATCGCGCCGTATGTGCAGCCGGGCGTGAGCACCGGCGAGCTGGACCGCCTCTGCGAGGCCTACATCCGCGACCACGGCGCGACGCCGGCGCCGCTGAACTATCGGGGCTTTCCGAAGGCGACCTGCATCTCGGTCAACCGCGTCATCTGCCACGGCATTCCCAGCGAGCAGAAGCGCCTGCTGAACGGCGACATCCTGAACATCGACATCACCGTCATCCTCGACGGCTGGCACGGCGACACCAGCCGCATGTTCTGGGCCGGCCAGCCGGGGGTGAAGGCGCGCAAGCTCTGCGACGTCACCTACGAGTGCCTGATGCGCGCCATCGCCGTGACCAGGCCCGGCAACACGCTGGGCGACATCGGCCACGCCATCCAGAGCCACGCCGAGGCGCACCGCTTCTCGGTGGTGCGCGACTTCTGCGGCCACGGCCTGGGGCAGGTGTTCCACGACGCGCCGACGGTGCTGCACTACGGCAAGCCGGGCACGGGCATGACGCTGAAGCCCGGCATGTTCTTCACCATCGAACCCATGATCAACGCCGGCAAGCCGGGGGTGAAGGTGCTGGAGGACGGCTGGACCGCGGTCACGCGCGATCGCTCGCTCTCGGCGCAGTTCGAACACTCGATCGGCGTGACCGAGGACGGCTGCGAGATCTTCACCACCTCGCCCAAGGGCTGGCACAGGCCGCCCTATCCCCACGACGGCTAGACGCCGGACCGGCCGCGGCATGGCGTCGGACAGCGGCGACAGCAAGGGACGCGGCGGCGCGGACAAGCCGCACTACCTCGGCCACCGCGAGCGTCTGCGCGGGCGTCTGATCGAGCGCGGCGGCGAGGCGCTGGAGGACTACGAGATCCTGGAGGTCCTGCTGTTCGCCGGCAATCCGCGCAAGGACATGAAGCCGCTGGCCAAGGAGCTGCTCAAGCGCTTCGGCTCGCTGTCGGCCGTGC
This sequence comes from uncultured Rhodovibrionaceae bacterium, assembly GCA_964561005.1. Lineage (GTDB taxonomy): Bacteria > Pseudomonadota > Alphaproteobacteria > Kiloniellales > Rhodovibrionaceae > CAZLNO01. Next base: position 49,940 of record CAZLNO010000012.1, read on the forward strand.
TGGCCGCCGAGCCGCGGAAGCTGGCCGCGGTGCCCGGCATGGGCCAGGCCGCGGTCGCGGGGGTCAAGGTCGTCCAGGAGGCCGCCCGCCGCATGGCGCGCGAACAGGCGATGGAGCGGCCGGTCATCTCCTCCTGGGACAAGCTGCTGTCCTACTGCCGCATCGCCCTGGCCGAGGAGTCCGTGGAGCAGTTCCACCTGCTGTTCCTCGACCGCAAGAACAAGCTGATCGCCGACGAGCGCCAGGGTCGCGGCACCGTCGACCACACGCCCGTCTACCCGCGCGAGGTGGTCAAGCGCGCCCTGGAGCTCTCGGCCAGCGCCATCATCCTGGTGCACAACCACCCCTCGGGCGACCCGACGCCCTCCAGGGCCGACGTGCAGATGACACGCGACATCGTCGACGCGGCCAAGCGGCTGAGCATCCAGGTGCACGACCACGTCATCATCACCCGCGCCGGCCACGCCAGCTTCAAAAGCAAGGGTTTGCTGTAACGCGGCAAGGAATGGATTTCGCGCCTTGCAGCGCGACGCCTCATCTTTCGACACGGCGCTCCGCGCCTGCTCAAGATGAGGCAGACGAGGCAGGATTCAGCGTCATTCGCCAAGGACACCGCCTCATCCTGAGCAGCGGCCGCAGGCCGCGTGTCGAAGGAGAGGCGTTGCGCCGTCAGGCGCAAACCGACGCTCGCATCAGGTCCCGCCGCGGCCACGACGGCCGCGGCGGGATCAGGGCGCCTACGCCGCCAGCGCGCGACCCTCCAGCGCCCGCGCCGGCTCGACGAACTCGTAGCCCAGCGCTTGCGCGACCGGCCGGTTGGTGACGCGTCCCCGGTGCACGTTCAGCCCCGGCAGGAAGTGCGGATCGTCCAGCAGGGCCGCCTTGTACCCGCGATCCGCCAGCTTCAGGGCGAAGGGCAGCGTGGCGTTGTTCAGCGCGTAGGTCGAGGTGTAGGGCACCGCGCCGGGCATGTTGGCGACGCAGTAGTGGACAACGTCGTCCACGGTATAGGTCGGATCGTCGTGCGTGGTCGCCTTCGACGTCTCGAAGCAGCCGCCCTGGTCGATCGCCACGTCGACCACCACCGCGCCCGCGCGCATCCGCCGGACGTGCTCGCGGGTGACCAGCTTGGGCGCCGCCGCGCCGGCAATCAGCACCGCACCGACCACCAGGTCGGCGTCCAGCACGTGCTGCTCGATCGCGGCCCGGGTCGAGTACACCGTCTTCAGCGCCGGCCCGAAGCGCGCGCCCAACCGGCGCAGCACGTCGACGTTGCGATCCAGCACCACCACCTCGGCACCCAGGCCCAGGGCCATCTGGATGGCGTTCTCGCCGACCACGCCGCCGCCGATCACGACCACCTTGGCCGGGGAGACCCCCGGAACGCCGCCCAGCAGGATGCCGCGGCCGCCCTTGGCGCGCTCCAGCGTGGTGGCGCCGGCCTGGATCGACAGCCGCCCGGCGACCTCGCTCATCGGCGCCAGCAGCGGCAGCCGGCCGGCCTTGTCGGTGACGGTCTCGTAGGCGATGCAGGTGGCGCCGGAGGCGACGAGGTCGCGCGCCTGGTGCGGGTCGGGCGCCAGGTGCAGGAAGGTGAAGAGGATCTGGTCCTCGCGCAGGTGCTTGCGCTCCTCGGCCAGGGGCTCCTTGACCTTCACGATCATCTCGGCGCGGGCGAAGACCTCCTCGGCGGTGTCGACCACCTCGGCGCCGGCCGCCCGGTAGGCGTCGTCGTCGGCCCCGATGCCGCGGCCGGCCGCGGTCTCCACCAGGACCTCGTGGCCGTGCGCGCGGACCTCCTGCACGCTCTCCGGCGTCAGGCCGACCCGGTACTCGTGGTTCTTGATCTCCTTCGGAACGCCGACCAGCATGGCTCTGCCCTCCCCATTCGTTCGAGGTTTCATCATCGACGGAGAGTATGCCGCGGGTTGCGTCGCAGGTGCTTGCAAACTTGCGGTGTTTTGACGTTTTGTAGCAATATTCTGCGGCAAATTCCGACATTTATCGAAGGAACTGCGACGTGCCGCAACTCGACCGCAAGGACAAGCAGATCCTGGCCGTGCTGCAGGAGTCGGGGCGCATCTCCAACGCCGAGCTGGCCGAGCGCGTGCACCTCTCGCCCTCGGCCTGCCTGCGCCGGGTGAAGGCCCTGGAGGACAGCGGCGTCATCGCCGGCTACGTGGCGCTGCTCGACCCGCGCACCATCGGCCGGGGCACCGACACCTTCGTCGAGATCACCCTGAAGAGCCAGGCCGAGGACGCGCTCGACGCCTTCGAGCAGGCCGTCGAACGGACGCCGGAGATCATGGAGTGCTACCTGATGGCCGGCGACGCCGACTACCTGCTGCGCGTGGCCACCAGCGGCCCCGGCGACTACGAGCGCATTCACCGCGAAGTGCTGGCGCGCATGCCGGGCGTGGCCCGGCTGCGCTCGATCTTCGCCCTGCGCACGGTGTGCAAGCGCACGGCCTTCCCCCTGTAGGGCACGGGTTTCGCATCGCCTTTCGGCGCGCTTGCACGACACCGCTCGGCTGTATAAAGTCGTGCAACTGCATCCTATGATAGGATGCGTGACCGCCACGAGGGCTGAATCGAAAAGGGAGCGCCATGGCCGTGGAAGCCCAGCAGATTCGTGATACACTCGAAAACAGCGGTTTCACGGAGCAGCAGGCGGTCGGCTTGACCACGGTCCTGTCACACCTCGCGACCAAACAGGACGTCGCGGAGCTGCGCACCGAAATGCACGATCTTGAGGGGCGGCTGACGGCTCAGATGCATGCCCTCGAAGGCCGACTCCTCGAACGAATACATGGGATCGAAAGGCAGCTGCACGACATGGAGGGGCGGCTGCGCAGCGAGTTCCACCAGGAGATGGGCCGGCTGCGCGGCGAGATGTGGTGGCGGATGACCTTGCTGCTGCTCGCCCAGGCGGGGCTCATCGTCAGCCTGATCAAGCTGCTCTGACCGGCATCCCCGGACGGATCAGCAACAATCCGCCCCTGCCTGCTTCGGCGGACAGACCACGTCGGCGTAGGAACAGAAGACGCAGCAATCGCCCGGCTTCGGCTTCAGCAGGGCGCCGCAGGCCGGACAGTCGTAGAAGTAGATGCAGGCGTTCTCCGGCATCCGATCGCGCGTGCGCGCGCCGCACTCGGGGCAGGTCAGGGTCGCTTCAAGTGCGATCAACGAGGCCTCCTCGGGAACCGTGACTCGTGACCTCCGAGATGGCTTTTAACAGACGACCCCGTTTCTGTCGCCGGCCTTGACGCCCGCCGCCCGCGTTGCCGTTGACAGCGCGCCCGCCGACGGCTTTCTTGCGCACGCTACGCTCACCAGCCCAGCCGGAGAGGTCCCGACATGATCCCGCGCTACACGCGGCCCGAGATGGCGCGCATCTGGGAGCCGGAAAACCGCTTTCGCATCTGGTTCGAGATCGAGGCCCACGCCTGCGATGCCCAGGCCGAGCTGGGGGTGATCCCGAAGCAGGCGGCCAAGGACGTCTGGCAAAAGGGCGCCTTCGAGGTGGCCCGCATCGATGAGATCGAGAAGGAGACCCGCCACGACGTCATCGCCTTCCTGACCAACCTGGCCGAGCACGTGGGCGAGAACGCCCGCTTCGTCCACCAGGGCATGACCTCCTCGGACGTGCTGGACACCTGCCTGGCGGTACAGCTCGCGCAGGCCAGCGACCTGCTGCTGGCCGGCCTGGACCGGCTGCTGGCGGCGCTGGAAAGGCGCGCCAAGGAGCACAAGGACACCGTCTGCATCGGCCGCAGCCACGGCATCCACGCCGAGCCCACCACCTTCGGCCTGAAGCTGGCGAGCCACCACGCCGCCTTCCGCCGGGCGCGCCGGCGGCTGGAAGCCGCGCGCGAGGAGGTGGCCACCTGCGCCATCTCCGGCGCGGTCGGCACCTTCGCCAACATCGACCCCTACGTCGAGGAGTACGTGGCCGAGCAGCTCGGCCTGAAGCCCGAGCCGATCTCCACCCAGGTGATCCCGCGCGACCGCCACGCCGCCTTCTTCGCCGCCCTTGGCGTGATCGCCAGCTCGATCGAGAACCTGGCCACCGAGATCCGCCACCTGCAGCGCACCGAGGTGCGCGAGGCCGAGGAATTCTTCGCCGAGGGCCAGAAGGGCTCCTCGGCCATGCCGCACAAGCGCAACCCCATCCTGACGGAGAACCTGACCGGCCTGGCCCGCACCGTGCGCGCGGCCGTCGTGCCGGCGCTGGAGAACGTGACGCTGTGGCACGAGCGCGACATCTCGCACTCCTCCGTGGAGCGCGTGTTCGCGCCCGACGCCACGATCGCCCTGGACTTCGCGCTCAACCGCCTGGCCGGGGTCGTCGAGAGGCTGGTGGTCTACCCCGAGCGCATGAAGGAGAACCTGGAGCGCCTGGGCGGCCTGGTCTATTCCCAGCGGGTGCTGCTCGCCCTGACCCAGGCCGGCATCAGCCGCGAGGACGCCTACCGGCTGGTGCAGCGCAACGCCATGCGCGTCTGGGAGGAAGGGGCGGATTTTCTCACCCTCTTGAAGGCGGACCGCGAGGTCACCGCCAGCCTCGACGCCGAAACCCTGGAGGCCTGCTTCGACCCCGGCTATCACACCAAGCACGTGGGCGTGATCTTCGAGCGCGTGTTCGACGCCGAGTGATGCGCCGTGACGCGCCCCTGCGGGCGCGTCCCCCTCCCTGACCCTCCCCAAAGGCTGCGATATTCACACATCTCTTTTTGCTTGTGCGGCCGGTGCGGATCTGACTCGCTGTGGTGGTGGTTTGGAGCCGGAGGATCGGGATGGAGATGAGCCTTGGCCATTTTGGCGACGCGCGTTTGGAACAAGCGGGCATTTTTTCTGGAGCGTCTGGTTTCGCATGGCGGTTCCGGGGTCAGCGTGCGGCGGCCTGGCGGGAGCCGCGCCGGTGAGGTGCGGATCAACCGGTTTCTGCACGATCGGCGGCTGGGCGGGGGCGGCTCGCTGTTTGCGCGGGCCGAAAGTCTGGCCGAGGCGGGTCGGATGGAGGTGGACCTGCCCGCCATTCCCGGCCGCAAGGCGCGCCGCGCGCGGCTTGCGGTGAGCTTTGCCGAAGCCCGCGTAGGGCGGGTTCGCCGTAGGCAACCCGCCGAATGGCGGTGGCGGCGC